>CAZESK010000078.1:0-8561 GCA_964515155.1 uncultured Bifidobacterium sp. | reverse complement strand
GACGGTCGACGCCACCGGCCTGGATGCCACGTCCTCGCTCACCCTCACTGCGACCCCGGGTGCATTGAAGATAGACGGTAACGGTTTACTGCGCGCTGGGGGTCATGGTGCCGAAGCCATGGCAACGCTGTCTGCAACCAGCAGCATTATGCTGGAGGGTCACTGGGAACTTGCCGCCATCGGGTACGCTGCGCGTTCCGATCTCTTGCTCAGGCAGATGGCCGATGGACGGGCCGATCTGGATATGGGCGCTATCAAGGTGGTTGCCAGCCGTGCCCAGAGCGGCGCCTCGGTCAATCTGGAGCGCGGCGCGGCCACCACCGGGTCGATCAATATCGACGCCATGATCATGAAGGCGGAGGCGCACCAGGCTGTCCAGCCGACACAGTCTGATCAGATCCTTGTCCAGCTGAAGACTGCCGGACAGAACTTCACCGCAGATGGCCCCGTACGGGTCGCCGCATCCGGACATTTCAGCGCAGCCACTTTGGCTGTCGGCAGCGCCTCATCTGACGCTACAGTGACAGGCGATCTGGTTCAGGAAAGCCTCGGCTACCGCAGCCGCAGTCAGGTCACGATTGAGGCCGGTAATGCGCTGGCCATCATGCAAGGTCTGACACTCCGTTCCGACGGTGTTGCCAGCACGACCGAGCTGAAGCTGGCGGCTGCGCGCAAGCTCTCTACCGGCGATACGTCAACGCCGGCACTTGAGGGAGGCGTGCGGGTCGTGACACAGGGCAAAGACAGTACAACCAGTCTGCAGCTACATACCGATGGCGCTGCGATCCGTATCGGCGGTGACATCCAGCTCGAGCGCAAGGCGCTGACCACTGCTGGCCTCGACCGCTCGACCGAGCTGACTACCACGGTGAACACCGCGAGCATGACAGTTGACGGTCGCCTCGCCTTGTTGACCGGCGCGGAGGCAGTCAATGGCAAGCTGGTGGCCAACCTGTCCGTACGTTCCACACTGGATCCGGCAGTTATCCCGGTCGATGACGTGCCATCCGACGCGCTGGCGCTGATGAAGATCGGCGGTGCGCTTGTGCTGGAGGCCGTCGGATTCAATACGCTGACCGAGTTCCGTGCGACCCTCAGCGGGCCCGAGGCGAGATTGGAGACCGGCGGTAATTTTACGGTCTTTTCCGGACGATATGGCGATCTGGTGGAGAGGGACTATGGTGCAGTATCTGATGTCAGACTGACTGGCGTCGGAGCTTCGCTGAACATAGGCGGCACCTGGTTCGTGGAGAGCTTTCAGACCTTGGGCAGGGCCAAGTCGGACTTCACGCTCGATCTCAAGGGCGGGAGTGCTGGAGACGTGGTGATCCGTGAAGATATCAAGGTCTCTGCCAATGGATACGGCAGTCGTGCCGTGGCGGCGCTACTGACAGAAAATATCGGATCAGCCGGCTTGGCGGTGACAGTCGGCGACCGCATCGATGTCCAGGCGTACGGCGCAGGGGCTTTTGCCTCCCTGAACCTGAATGGACGCATCAGTACCGGCGGAGGCGTCAGTGTCATTGCAGATAGCGGTACCGGTGGACCCGGTGGCGCGTATGCGTCGCTGGTCGCGGACGCGATCGTGGTCGGTCAACCACTGCCGATCTTTGTGGATGCGGTGCAAGCGGGCGATGTTGCGGTACTGAACACGACGAAGGGGGCCGACGGTGCGCGATATCGGCTCGGTTCGGACAATAGCGCGGGCATTATCTACCTCGATACTGGCAAGTCCTTCGCAAAATCTGTCGATATCGACCTTGACTTCGCGGCAGCTGGCAGGACCTTGACGGCGATCGGTATCGAGGACCGTGACCTCTCTAATGCCGATGCACGCGCCAATCTGCTGCGCATCAATGGATTCCGCGCAGGAAAGGACCGGCTTGTGCTGACCGAGAGCTGGGTCGGAGGTCCGTTGATCCAGACAGTGTTGACTTCGTCTGCCAGCCTCGACGAATTTCTTGAAACTGCCCGGCAGGAAATCTCTTTGGGGGATGGCGGGCTGTATTTCGGTTCAGTCACTTCCAATGACCCATCGAATGTTGGCAGCTACCTGGCTTTCGATTATGACGGGTTCGGGCTAACGGGTGTCATTTACCTCGGCGACTTTTCGTTCGATTTGGCCAGACCTTTCACCGTTCCTTCCGGTCCCCGTTTTAACGCTTTTGCCCCGACACGTACCGAGGTGTTGGATTCCCGATCAGAGACCAACCCATCCGGCAATGTGGTTCGCGGGTTCATTTCGCTGAATGCGAGTGTCGTCGAGGATCGCAGTCTTGTGCTCGGTTCCGATGAAGGTAGCGTGGTCTTGTCGCAGTTGAGCATGGACGCCGATCATTTTGGCAAGGTGAGTGCGCGGCTATTGGGAACCAATTCGATCCCGCCGGACACGCCGGGCCAGAACCGGTCAGCCAGCGTTGAAGTGAATGGCGATGTCAACCTGATGGCAACGGGTGCGTACAGCGAGTCGCTGCTTGTCGTGGAATCGCAAAAGAATCCGGCGGATGCTACGGCGCTGGGACTGGTCCGGTTCGGGGGCAACTTGATCATTCGCGCAGTAGCCGACAGTTCAAAAAGCAGTACAGAGATAAGTGGCGACCAATACGAGCTGACCATCGGCGGCAATACGAACATCGAGGCTGGCGGCGTGGGCAGCAGTGCTTCATTGGACATTGGTGCCTTGTCACCGACTGCGGTGTCCCTGTGGTCGGCGAAAGATATTGTCGTACATGCCTCCAGGCGCCAGGCAACAACGACATTTGGCTTTGAATCCGCAACCGATGGCCACTTTGACGTCAATGGCAAGCTAATCGTCAGAGCATCGGCAGACGCGGCAAAATCCGATGCGACAGTGGATGTTCGCAACGGCATGATCCGCATCGCTCAACTCGATACGCTGGCCGAGGCGGCAGGGACCATGACGACGGCGACCATGGGGAATCCTTCACTCAGCCTGCACTTGGCGTCGCACATCGAGATCGGGCAAATAGTCACGCGTGCCTCCGGTGTGGAAGCCGAGGCAAAAACCTCATTGACTGCCAGCGAATTCATCGGTGCAGGAAATCTCCATGCCGATGCTTCTGGAGACAAGAGTCAGACCAATATCGGCCTGTTGTCCACGTTTGCCGCAGCTACCCTTGGCTCCATCCGTGTATCGACCTCTGGTGTCGATGCCCGTGCTAGTGTCGCGGCCACACTGGGTAGACTCGATAGTGTGTCGCATTCGTCAACCAATGTCGTCGAACCTGCGGTGTTCGGCGATGGCGCCCTGTCGGTCAATGGTGGTGCGCAGCTGCTTGCTTCCGAATTCAAGGCGGAGGCTGTGCTTACGCTGCGCGCATTGGGCAATAACGTCCTGATCACCGGTGGCGATCTATCTGTAACGGCCGCCGGTGCCGAGGCTAAGGCGTCTGCAGTAATTGAAGCGGGTGCTCGTGGCAGTTATTCTGCCCGTGGGCATACCTCGGACATGATCGCCGGTGTCGGGAGGGTAGAGGTCGCTGGCCGTGCTTTGGCTCGTGCGACAGGTGATCATGGCGAGGCGAAGATCGATCTCGCATCGCACGCTCAAGAAATACGGATTGCGGGCGACTCCGTAATTAGTGCGGAGGGCGCGTATAGCCGGGCCATTGCGGATGTGCGCTCGTGGTCGCTGGATGACCCGCGCGTGACGGGTACGAGTCTGCCGGATGCACCGGTCCACTTCGGTGGCGCCTTGTCCGTGAGTGCTTTGGGCGCGTACTCTGCCGTGAGGTCGGCCCTGATCGCCGGACGTGGTGAACTGAGCGTCGGCGCTGCCCTCACTGTTCAGGCGACGGCAGTCAATGCGAACAGTATTGCGCTGCTGGTGGCAACCCACGGCACGATCAGGGTGGACGGAGAGACCCTCCTTGCTGCCACCGGCTCTGCCAGCAATGTCTGGTTTACCGCATTTACCGGTGCTCCGGCGACGGGAATTCCCGATGAGGGAAGTATTCGCTTCAAGCAAGGGCTGGCGTTAATGGCGTCGGGAAGCAGCTCGGCGACCATCGCCGACGTGACCGCGCGTTCCAAGGGCACGATCGGTATCGGCGGAGCACTGCAGATCGGTGCGCACGGCGACCAGTCCAATACATCGTTGCAGCTATCGGCCGCAGGTACCGACAGCGGCGGTACAGCTGGCGCGCCGCTGGTGCGTTCGCTCAGTGTGGCGGGTTCGTTCGAGATCGAGGCCACGGCAGCGGGCGCAGCGGCGGCTGCACAGCTGGAAGCCAGCGGCGGCTCCTGGTCAGCGGGGGGTCTCACGCTACTTGCCTCTGGAACGGGCAGTGAGGCGCGGCTGAACGCGAGCAAGTTCACTTCGGCCGCCATCGGTGGCGATCTGCGATTGCTCGCAACAGGCGATGGTGCGAAGGCAGATGCCACGCTGAAGGTGACGGGCTCAGGCCTGTCTCTGGGCGGGGAGGCAGTGGTGCTGGCCACGGGCGACGGGAGTATTGCGAAAGCCACCTTATCCGCAAGCGCAGGCAAGGTAGTGATCGGTGGCGACGTGAATGTGGCCGCGCTTGGTGAAGCCAGTATCGCTAGCCTGATTGTCGAACATCGCATGACGAGCGATATTTCACTGGTTGGAAGTCTCAGGGTGACGGCTGATAGTGGTAAGAATTCTGCCGTGGGTGCTACGGCGCGCGCCGAACTTGTGTTGGGCAGGCTGGGTACGGCAGAGACGGATCTTTTCCTTGACGCCGTACAGACCGATGACAAGGCCAACGCATCCCTGCAGCTCAATGCCGCTGGCGGCAAGGTGCAACTCGGCGGCGAGGGTCAGGCCGGTAGGGTCGAACTGACCTTGCTGGGCAGGCACCTCGTCGATGATGTGTCGATCTCGTTCCAGGGCAGCACCGGCCAAGCAGTGCTCGAGATGCGGGGGCAAGATGTGAATGCCACCACCGCCGCTGGCATCGGCCTGGTCGAGATTGACGGGTTCCGCACCTCGCAGGATGTAATCCGCTTCTTCTCGGACGGCAGGGCGATGACTGCAGTGGACTCCGGGCAGGGCACCACGGAAGCCTTTTTCCGCGCCGATGCGCTCGCCTACTTTGCCGATACGGCAGTGGGCAAGGGCCTGTATGCCGAGAGCATCGGAAATTCGATGTATGTTGCCTACGATTACGACGGTAACGGCGTCGACGGGATCGTCGTGCTCGATGACGTCACGCTGACCCAGTTCCGGCAGTACCTGAGCACGACCGGACTGGGTTGATACGCCCGTTCAAGCGCGCAGCGAGCGCCGGAACGGACTGAAATATCTGCGTGTATCGCCCATCATCCGACGCAGCTCCCGTATCGGGATGTCGGTTGCTTCGTGGATCGCCAATAAGATCTCTCCGCTCACGGCGAGCCGCTTGTGGCGGACCTTACTGATCACCGACGGCGACAGGCCCACCAGGCGCGCCAGTGCCGAGCTGCTTCGCACACCAAGCCGTGCAATCAGACCGTCGAGCAGTTTCTCAGGCTGGTAACGTGCGGCTTGTTCAGTCTTTTCTTCATTGTTTTTCATTCGATTTCTCCGTGGGGGCGGACGCGTGGCGTCAGTCGAAAATCTCGCTGAGCCACGACTTATGCTTGTAGTGTTTCTTCGATCCGGAGTAAGGCTGCTCATAGCCTCGTTGCTGCCAGCTCGTGTCCTGGCGTCCGGCGCCGGCGGGGGCTGCGGGTGGCGTCTGCGCAGCAGCGCGCTCGAGCAATTTGTCGAGCTCGCCGCGATCGAGCCAAATGCCACGACAGTTCGGGCAGTAGTCGATCTCCACGCCCTGGCGTTCGCTCATCACGAGCCGGGTGTCGGGGCAGGTTGGACATTTCATCAGCGCTTCCTCCGTGAAGTCATCCGGCGTCAATCACTCGAGCCGCCGAAGCCGAACAGGTGCAGCAGGCTCGTGAACAGGTTGAACAGGGAGACAAACAGGCTGACCGTGGCCAGCACGTAGTTCGTTTCACCACCGTTGACGATCATGCTGGTCTCGTACAGAAGCAGCCCTGCCGACAGCAGCGCGACCATTGCTGAGACCGCCAGCGCGAGCGCGGGCATCTCGAAGAAGATCGCAGCCAGTCCGGCAAGAAGGGCAACGATCATGCCGGCAAACAGCATGCCGCCCATCCAGCTGAAATCCCGGCGCGTGGTCAGCACCCAGGCCGACAGTGCGAGGAAAATCGCGCCCGTGGCGCCCAGCGCCATGGCGATCGTCGTGCCACCACCGGGCAGGCTCAGTGTGCGCGACAGCAGCGGGCCCAGCGTATAGCCCATGAAGCCGGTCAGCGCGAACACGGCAGGCAAGGCCCAGCCGCTATTCTTCAGCTTATAGACGGCAAACAGCAGGCCAAAGTAGCCAACCAGCGTCAGGATGATGCCGGGTGCCGGGAGCGCCAGCGAGGTGCTCACGGTTGCCACACCGGCGGCGAATAGCAGCGTCAGGGATAGCAGCGCATAGGTGTTGCGCAGCACTCGTTGGACGTCTGACGGAAGTGCCGTAAAAACATCCGCGCGTCCAGTACCGGCAAACCCGGAGCGGGTACGCGCAGCGGCGAGGATTTTCGGTCTTTCCAAGGTGTCCTCCATGACAGGAAAGTGGCGGGTTCGCCACGAACGTGCCTTATTGGCACACTGCGATCATGGAGACTGCGATGCTTCTGTAAAAGCAGATTGTTTGGGACAAAAAATTCGGAAAAAACTGTGACGTTGCCGCCATCGTAGTGCTTCGCCGGAGGCCCCCCTGGGCCTGCTACTTGGCTAGGAAGCGTGGTCGATCGGCGAATATCTCGGGCCTGTGCTTGCACACCGGAGTGCTGGATTCTATCGACACCATGCTGTGAATAAGCTAACTTCAGGTGCTTTTTGAGCGACTGGAAGCCTAATAGCGTGTCTTTTTATCTGAACTGGAGGCTCATCGAGCGGTCCCGGACAACCGGTGATCTCGGGTTGCCGCTGCTGCTGGGGCTGTATCTGTTCGTGTGGACCTGCACCCACGGACTGATGACGACGAACCTCGATAGCTATGCCGACATGCTTGAGAACTACGCATGGGGTCAGGCCATCGACTGGGGCAGTTTCAAGCACCCGCCGCTGGTTGGTTGGATGGCCGGTTTCTGGTTTCGCCTGTTCCCGACACACGACAGCTTCTATTTCCTGCTGTCGTATGCGGCTGCGGCGCTCGGTCTGCTCGGCATCCATCGCCTCGCCCGGTTGGCCGGCCTCGGCAGGCTGGCAACCGCAGCGGTGCTGTTGCAGATGTTTGCGCTTCCTTACAGCACGCTGGCCGCAAAGTTCAATGCGAACACCGTGCTGTTGCCCTTGTGGCCCTGGGTTGCCTGCGCATGGTGGGTCTGCGTGCATGGCGAGCGGAAAACCTGGTCGATGGCAGCGTTGCTCGGCATGACCGCCGCGCTGGCCCTGCTCGGCAAGTACTACAGCGGCGTGCTGCTGCTGGCGCTGGCCTTGCTGACACTGGCCTTGCCCGAGGGACGCCGGTGGCTGGCTACCGGCAAGCCCTGGCTGGCGCTGATCGTGATGGGCGTATTGCTGTCACCGCATCTGGTGTGGCTGGGTTCGCATGACTACGTCACTTTCGGTTACCTCAGTCAGCAGGGAGGCGATGGTGTGGCGTGGGATCATTGGTTCAAGTTTGCTGCAGCACCCCTGCTGTACTGGGCAATTGCGCTAGTCGTGTGCGTGACCTGGTTCCGCCATGGTCAGGTGAGCTGGTGGCGTCGGGCATGGCTCGCATGGCAGCCAAAGGGCCGGGGCGATGCCTTGTTCTGGGTCGTGATGCTGCCGTATCTGCTCACCTTGCTGTTCGGGTTGTCAGGTAGGGTCGAGTTATCGTTGCCGTGGGCGATTCCGATCGGTTTCGGCTTTCCTATCCTGTGGCTGCGCAATCTGTCTGAGCGTGACATCGCAGGCGAACAAGCCCGTCGCCTGCCGCTGCGCAAGTCGCTGATCATTCTGCTGCTGCTCGTGACCGGTGGGGGCGTAGCCGAGGCAGTACGTGCGTCGATTCAGGGCACCCACATCGCCTACCTTCCGCGCCGCGAGGCCGCACATGAACTTCTATCCCGGTGGGATGAAATTTATCCCTCTCAGCGGCCGCGCTGGATCGGCGGGCTGTGGGCCGAAAACGCTGCCCTCGCTTTCTATGGCGACCAGACCTTGCGCGTGATTCCCGGCATGCCTAACGAATTTCCGGCCAGCCTCGATCGCACGTTCGTCGCACGCTGGTCGGACCAGCCGGGACTGATCTATTGCCCGCCGATGGCGCGCAACCCGGGTGCGCCGGGTGCGTGCGAAGCCCACGCCGAACGCTGGCTGGAGGCGCGCGGTTTACCGGTGCGGAAGATCGAGTTCGAGACGCACCGTTCGGGATGGCGTTTTCCGCTGTCGAGGACCTTCCGCTATGCGGCCTACGTCGTCTTGCCTAGCGACCAATGAAGCCCTTCGCTGCTGCGTGATACCATCGCGCAGCCGGGCGCCACGGCCTGCCTGGGCGCGATCCTGATACATCCGAGAAGAGGCTCCGCATGACATTTAC
>CAZESK010000077.1:0-8764 GCA_964515155.1 uncultured Bifidobacterium sp. | reverse complement strand
GTCTTTCCGAGCCCGGAGCCGATGCCGCGACCGACGCGACGCTTGGCGTGCTTGGCGCCTTCTGCGGGTTGAATAGTGTTCAGTTGCATCTTGTTCTCCGTTCGCAAGCCTTGCTTACGACACTACTTTCACGAGATAAGCGACCTTGTTGATCATGCCGCGAACCGCAGGCGTGTCCTCAAGGACGCGCTCCGAATTCACGCGGCCCAGGCCAAGGCCACGCACGGTCGCACGGTGCGACTGCTTGGTGCCAATCAGGCCTTTGACCAATTTGACTTTGATAGTGTTTGCCATCTAGCTCACCTTAGCCCAGGATTTCTTCGACCGACTTGCCACGCTTGGCGGCGATCTCGGACGGGGTGTTCATCTTCGCCAAACCATCAAGGGTCGCACGAACCATGTTGTAGGGGTTGGTCGAGCCGTGCGACTTGGCGACGACGTTGGTCACGCCCATCACCTCGAAGATTGCACGCATCGGACCGCCGGCGATCACACCCGTACCATCCTTGGCAGGGATCATCATCACTGACGAGGCGCCGTGTTGACCGTGAACCGTGTGCTGCAGCGTGCCATTCTTCAGCGTGACCTTGATCATCTTGCGCCGCGCTTCTTCCATTGCCTTTTGCACGGCCACAGGCACTTCCTTCGACTTGCCCTTGCCCATGCCGATGCGACCATCGCCGTCACCAACCACGGCCAACGCCGCGAAGCCCATGATGCGACCACCCTTCACCACCTTGGTGACGCGGTTGACCGCAATCATCTTTTCGCGCATGCCGTCATCCGGCTTGTCGCTCTGCATTTTCTGCTGCATTTTTGCCATGATCAGTCTTCCTTAGAACTTCAGGCCGGCTTCGCGAGCTGCGTCAGCAACTGCCTTTACACGACCGTGGTAGCGGAAACCGGAACGATCGAACGCCACGGTATCGATGCCCGCCTTGAGTGCTTTCTCTGCGACACGCTTGCCAACCAGCGCAGCGGCAGCGGCGTTGCCGCCTTTGCCCTGTTTTCCAGCCAATTCGGCGCGAATCTCTGCTTCCGCAGTCGATGCAGAGGCAAGTACTGTCGCATCCGGACCGACGATAGTGGCGTAGATGTGCAGGTTGGTACGGTGCACGGAAAGGCGATTGACCTTGAGCTCTGCGATCTTGGCACGCGTCTGGCGTGCACGGCGCAGGCGGGATGCTTTCTTGTCCATGTTCAACCCTTACTTCTTCTTGGTTTCTTTGATCACCACAACCTCGTCCGAATAACGGACGCCCTTGCCCTTGTAAGGCTCGGGGCTGCGATAAGCGCGCACTTCTGCCGCGACCTGCCCCACCTTTTGACGGTCGATGCCCTTGATCAGGATTTCGGTCTGCGACGGGGTTTCACATTTCACGCCGGCTGGCATCTGGTGCACGATCGGGTGCGAGAAGCCCAGAGACAGATTCAGCTTGTCGCCCTGGGCCTGGGCCTTGAAACCCACACCAACCAACGACAGCTTCTTTTCGAAACCCTTGGTGACGCCATTAACCATGTTGTTGACCAGCGCGCGGACTGTGCCGGACATCGCGTTGGCCTCACGCGTTTCATCAGCTGGCGCGAACGTCAGCGTGCTGTTTTCGTTCTTGACCAGAACCTGACCGGTCAGCTGCAGTGACAGCGTGCCCTGCGGGCCCTTGACCGTGATCTTGTCTGCCGCGATCGTCACTTCGACACCAGCAGCCAAGGGGATCGGCATCTTACCTACTCGAGACATTCTGCTTCCCCCTTATCAGGCCACGTAGCACAGGATCTCGCCACCGATGCCGGTAGCGCGTGCCTTGCGGTCGGTCATCACGCCCTTCGGCGTGGAGACGATAGTCACGCCCAAGCCGTTCATCACGGTAGGGATCTCCGCCTTGCCTTTGTAGATGCGCAGACCCGGGCGCGACACGCGCTCGATGCGCTCGATCACAGGGCGACCGGCGTAATACTTGAGTTCAATCGACAAGACCGGCTTGCCACCGTCTTCGGCGACAGCGTAGCTCTCGATGTATCCCTCGTCCTTGAGAACGCGGGCGATAGCCACTTTCAGCTTCGACGACGGCATTGCCACCGCGGTCTTATTCACACCCTGCGCATTGCGGATACGGGTCAGCATATCGGCGATAGGATCGCTCATACTCATCGCTTATTCTCCTATTACCAGCTAGCTTTGGTCATACCCGGGATTTCGCCGCGCATGGCGATTTCACGGAGCTTGGTACGGCCAAGGCCGAACTTACGGAAAGTGCCGCGCGGACGACCGGTAAGCGTGCAGCGGTTACGCTGACGGGTCGGTGCTGAATTGCGCGGAAGCGACTGCAGCTTCAAGCGCGCTTCGTAGCGCTCTTCTTCCGATTTCGACTGATCGTCGATGATCGCTTTCAACTCGGCGCGCTTGGCGGCGTACTTCTTCACCATCGCGGCGCGCTTCTGTTCACGGTTAATCAGTGCCAGTTTTGCCATGGCAGCCTCAGTTTCTGAACGGGAATTTAAAGGCGGCGAGGAGCGCTTTCGCTTCTTCGTCGGTCTTGGCGGTCGTGGTGATACTGATGTTCATGCCACGCAGCGCATCGATCTTGTCGTACTCAATCTCGGGGAAGATGATCTGTTCTTTCACACCGATGTTGTAGTTTCCGCGACCGTCGAACGACTTGCCCGACACCCCGCGGAAATCACGCACGCGCGGGAAGGCGATCGTGACCAGGCGGTCGAGAAATTCGTACATGCGGGCGCCGCGCAGGGTCACCATGCATCCGATCGGATAGCCTTCGCGAATCTTGAAGCCGGCGATCGCCTTGCGCGCCTTGGTCACCACCGGCTTCTGGCCGGCGATCTTCACAAGATCTCCAACAGCGTGTTCGATGATCTTCTTGTCGGCCACCGCCTCACCCAGCCCCATGTTCAGAGTGATCTTGGTCAGGCGCGGCACCTGCATGCGCGACTTGTAGCCGAATTTTTCGGTCAATGCCGGGACGACTTCTTTTTCGTACTTTTCGTGGAAACGAGCCATGTCTTACACCTTCACCACTTCGCCGGTGGACTTGTAGACGCGGACGCGCTTGCCGTCCACGAGCTTGACGCCCACACGATCTGCCTTGCCCGTGGCCGCGTTGTAAATCGCGACGTTGGACACATGAATAGGCATCAGTTTGTCGACGATGCCACCGGTTGCACCCGTCATCGGGTTCGGCTTGACTGCCTTCTTGGCGACGTTCACGCCCTCGACGACGATATGCTCGACATCGACCCGCTGCTGGACGATGCCACGCTTGCCTTTCGACTTTCCGGTCAGGACGATCACCTCGTCACCCTTGCGAATCTTATCCATGACGACTCCTTACAGAACTTCAGGCGCGAGGGACACGATCTTCATGAAGCGCTCGGTGCGCAGCTCACGAGTGACCGGGCCAAAAATACGCGTGCCGATCGGCTCGAGCTTGGCATTGAGCAGGACCGCTGCGTTGCCGTCGAAGCGAACCAGCGAGCCGTCCTGACGGCGCACACCCTTGGCGGTACGAACGACGACGGCGTTGTAGATCTCGCCCTTCTTGACGCGACCACGTGGCGCAGCGCGCTTGACAGTGACCTTGATCACATCGCCGATGCTTGCGTACCGGCGCTTGGATCCACCCAGCACCTTGATGCACAAGACTTCCTGTGCACCCGTGTTGTCGGCTACTTCGAGCCGGCTCTCAGTTTGAATCATGATTTCTCTTTCCCAACTTAATCCGCGTCAGGCACACAATGCGCCTGTTGACGGTCAGTCTTGGTCCCGCCAGAGCTTCCGAGCCCGGAAGCGCCGATTGGGTTGACAAAAGCTACGTTCGTTTACTTCTGATGCAGCTTGGCTTGCGGCACTGCTTGGCCAAGCCCCCGCCAAAATCAGGGAAGCCCAACATTATGCCAGACATAATGCCGGGCGCACAAGCATTTATCGTTACACCGCCTGCGCAGTCTGAACGACGCGGGTGACAGTCCAGGCCTTGGTCTTCGAGATCGGACGCCCTTCCTGAATTTCTACGGTATCGCCAGCCTTCGCCACATTGCCTTCATTATGTGCGTGGTACTTGTTTGAGCGCACGATGATCTTGCCGTACAACGGATGACGAACACGACGCTCAATCAGCACAGTGACGGTCTTGTCCATCTTGTCAGATACGACAGTACCGACCAGGGTGCGCTTGAGCGATTTCTTTTCTGCGGTCGCGTTCATGGTTATGCGTCCTTCTGGTTGAGCACGGTCTTGACGCGGGCGATGTCGCGACGGACCTTCTTCAGCTGAGCCGTGTTGCTCAGCTGTTGGGTCGCGACTTGCATGCGCAGGCCGAATTGGGCTTTCAGCAGGTCGTTCAACTCCTTTTGGAGTGCGGCCTGGTCCTTGCCTTGGAGTTCAGATGCTTTCATGTCTTGCTCCCTTATTGGCCGACCTGGCGCACGACGAATGTCGTCGGCAGGGGCAACTTGGCGGCGGCAAGGCGGAACGCCTCGCGCGCCAGCGCTTCATCGACGCCGTCCATCTCGTACAGCACCTTGCCCGGACGGATCTCAGCGACGTAGTACTCGGGATTACCCTTGCCGTTACCCATACGAACTTCGGCCGGCTTCTGCGAAATCGGCTTGTCCGGAAAGATCCGGATCCAGATACGACCGCCACGCTTGATATGGCGGGTCATGGCACGGCGTGCCGACTCGATCTGGCGTGCAGTAATGCGCCCACGGCCAATGGCCTTCAGGCCGAACTCGCCGAACGACACCGCGGTGCCGCTTTCGTGCGAGACGCCGCGGTTGCGACCTTTTTGCTCTTTACGAAACTTTCTGCGTGCTGGTTGCAGCATGTTTATTCTCCTGCCTTATCAGCCGGCGCAGCAGGTGCGTCAGCCTTCTTCGCACGAACCCGCTTCGCTGCCGGAGCGGCTGCACCGGCATCAGCTGCCGGCTTTCGCGCCGGGCGGCTGCCGGGTTTGCCGTCGTCGCGGCGCGGGCCACGGCGTTTGCGTTCGTCATCTGCGGGCGCCTCAATCACCGGCGTTTCGCCGCTGGCCAGGCGATCGCCTTTATAAACCCACACCTTGATTCCGATGATGCCGTAGGTCGTCTCAGCCTCGCCGAATCCATAATCGATATCGGCGCGCAGCGTGTGCAGCGGAACGCGGCCTTCGCGATACCACTCGGTACGGGCGATTTCAATACCGTTCAGGCGACCCGACGACATGATCTTGATACCCTGGGCGCCCAGGCGCATCGCGTTCTGCATCGCGCGCTTCATCGCGCGGCGGAACATGATGCGCTTCTCGAGCTGCTGGGCAATCGAGTCTGCAATCAGTTGCGCATCAGTCTCCGGCTTGCGGATCTCTTCGATGTTGACATGCACGGGCACGCCCATCATCTTGCCGAGGGTGGACTTCAGTACTTCGATGTCCTCGCCCTTCTTGCCGATAACAACACCGGGCCGCGAGCTGAAGATCGTGATACGTGCGTTCTTTGCCGGACGCTCGATCAACACGCGGCCTACCGAGGCGTTCTTCAACTTCTTCTTCAGGAAGTCACGAACCTTGAGGTCTTCCTCGAGCATGCTGGCAAAATTGCTGTTGCCTGCATACCAGCGGGAACCCCAGTTACGGGTGACGGCCAGACGAAAGCCGGTCGGATGAATTTTCTGTCCCATCGTGACTCCCTTAGTTACCGACAGTCACGTAGATGTGACAGGTTTGCTTGGAGATACGATCGCCGCGGCCCTTGGCGCGTGCGGTGAAACGCTTCAGCACCGCGCCTTTCTCCACGTAAATCGTCGTGACCTTCAGTTCGTCGATGTCGGCCCCGTCATTGTGCTCGGCGTTCGCGATCGCGGACTCGAGCACTTTCTTGATGAGGACGGCGCCCTTCTTCGGGCTGAACGTCAGGATGTTGAGCGCTTGGTCGACTTTCTTGCCGCGGATCAGGTCGGCAACGAGGCGGCCCTTTTGTGCCGACAGTCGTGCGCTGCGGAGGCTAGCTTTAGTTTCCATGTCCAAACCTTATTTCTTGGCTTTCTTGTCAGCCGCGTGACCCTTGAACGTACGGGTCAACGCGAATTCGCCGAGCTTGTGACCGACCATGTTCTCGGAAACATAAACCGGAACATGCTGCTTGCCGTTGTGAACGGCGATCGTCAGACCGATGAAGTCCGGCATGATCGTCGAGCGGCGTGACCAGGTCTTGATTGGCTTCTTGTCACGGCTGACTTGAGCAGCCTCGATCTTTTTCAGAAGGTGGGCGTCGCAAAACGGCCCTTTTTTCAGTGAGCGTGCCATGTGTTACCCCTTATTTCTTGCCGCGGCGCGAGACGATCATCGAAGTCGTGCGCTTGTTGCGACGCGTCTTCTTGCCCTTGGTCTGCTGGCCCCACGGCGACACGGGGTGACGACCTGCTGCAGTCTTGCCCTCACCGCCACCATGCGGGTGGTCGATCGGGTTCATTGCAACACCGCGAACCGTCGGACGAATACCGCGCCAACGCGTGGCACCGGCCTTGCCGATCTTGCGCAGGTTGTGCTCTCCGTTGCCAACCTCACCGATAGTCGCGCGGCATTCCACGTGAATACGGCGCACTTCACCGGAACGCAGGCGGACCTGGGCGTACACGCCCTCACGCGCCATCAGCACGACGGCAGCGCCAGCGGTTCGTGCGATCTGGGCGCCTTTGCCCGGCAGCATTTCAACGCAGTGCATCGTTGTGCCGACCGGAATGTTACGAATGGGCAGGCAATTACCGGCTTTGATCGGCGCTTCCGAACCGCTCATCAACTGGTCGCCCACCGCCACGCCCCTGGGCGCGATGATGTAACGACGCTCACCGTCGGCGTAGCACAGCAGAGCGATGTTAGCGCTGCGGTTCGGATCGTATTCCAGACGCTCGACCTTCGCGGGGATACCATCCTTGTTACGACGAAAATCGACCACGCGATAGTGATGCTTGTGACCACCACCCAGATGGCGAGTCGTGATGTGCCCGTTGTTATTGCGACCGGCAGACTTCGACTTCTTCTCGACCAGCGCAGCGAAGGGACGTCCCTTGTGGAGATCAGGATTGACCACCTTCACCATGCCACGACGGCCTGGCGAAGTAGGCTTTAACTTAACGAGTGCCATTATTTAGCCTCCTCGGTGAAGTTGATTTCCTGACCCGGCTTCAGGCAGACGAAAGCGCGGCGGGTGTGATTGCGTCGGCCAGTGAAGCGGCCTGAGCGTTTGACCTTGCCGGCGCGGTTCGCGACCTGGACGGACTCGACCTGTACCTTGAACAGCAACTCAACGGCCGCCTTGATCTCAGGCTTGGTCGCGTCTTGGGTCACCAGGAAAACAACTTGCTCATTCTTTTCCGCGACGAGGGTTGCCTTTTCCGAAACCACCGGAGCCAGCAGAACCTTCATCAAGCGCTCTTCGCTGTGTTTGATGACTGCGCTCATGCCAGCATCTCCTCAATCTTTGCCAGTGCGGGCTTGGTGATCAGCACTTTCTTGAAGAACACCAACGACACCGGATCAGCATGACGCGGCTCGCAGACCAGCACATTCGGCAGGTTACGCGAGGCCAGCAGCAGGTTCTCATCCAGATTGTCGGTAATGACCAGAACTGAATCCAGGCCCATACCCTTAAGTTTCTGCGCGAGCAGCTTGGTCTTCGGCGCTTCGACCGACAACTCTTCGATCACCGACAGGCGGTCTTCACGAGCGAGCTGCGAGAGGATCGAGCAGACACCTGCGCGATACATCTTTTTGTTGACCTTGTGCGAGAAGTTTTCGTCCGGGCTGTTCGGGAACGTGCGACCGCCTCCGCGCCACAACGGCGACGACGACATACCTGCACGAGCGCGACCGGTACCCTTCTGGCGCCACGGCTTTTTGGTTGTGTGCGAAACTTCTTCGCGGTCTTTTTGCTTGCGGTTACCGCTACGTGCGTTGGCCTGGTAAGCAACGACGATCTGGTGGATCAGCGCTTCGTTGTAGTCACGGCCAAAGATCGTATCCGGCGCGGCGACGTTCGAAGCAGCTTGACCTTGTGCGTTCAGGAGCTTGAGTTCCATCGCTTAGCCCCCCTTCTTTGCTTTGGTTTTGACAGCCGGGCTGACGACCACGAGGCCGTTCTTCGCGCCCGGAATCGCACCCTTGATCAGGATCAGCTGCCGCTCTGCATCGATGCGAGCGACTTCGAGGTTCTGCACGGTGCAGGTCACATCACCCATGTGACCGGTCATGCGCTTACCCGGGAAAACGCGACCCGGATCCTGCGCCATACCGATCGAACCCGGCACGTTGTGCGAGCGGGAGTTACCGTGGGTCGCACGTCCCGAAGCGAAGTTGTAGCGCTTGATGGTGCCGGCGTAGCCCTTACCGATGGTAACGCCCTGGACGTCCACCTTCTGGCCAGCTTCGAACACGCCGACGGCGATGTGATCGCCCGGCTTGTATTCGGCGACTTTTGCTGCGTCAAGACGGAATTCTTTGAGAATGACGCCGGCCTCAACACCGGCCTTGGCGAGGTGGCCTGCCGCGGCCTTGCTCACGCGCGACGCGCGACGCTTGCCGTACGCGACCTGAACGGCAGCGTAGCCGTCAGTTTCAGGCGTTTTGATCTGCGTCACGCGGTTGTCAGACACATCAACGACGGTTACAGGAATCGAGTCCCCGTCATCCGTGAAGATGCGCATCATGCCAACCTTGCGACCGAGCAGGCCTTGGCCCTGATTCTGGTCCTGGTTCATTTTTTCTCCATTCCC
>CAZESK010000076.1:0-8815 GCA_964515155.1 uncultured Bifidobacterium sp. | reverse complement strand
GCCCTGAAGAAGCGCGTGATCGATGAGGGTCTCAAGCCCTATCTGAAAGACAACCTCAATGCGTGGGAGCTGGACGGCGACGGTCGCTACCATCGCAAGAAGCCGGTCGCACGTCAGCATCCGTTTGCGGCACAGACCTACCTGATGAAGGAGCTCGGCGACTGATGGATCTGATCATCTGGCGCCATGCACAGGCCGAGGAGGGCATGCCCGATCATGCACGGGCGCTGACCCCTCAGGGTCGCAAGCAGGCTGCGCGTATGGGCGCGTGGCTGGATCGTTGCCTGCCCAGCGGCTGTCGAATCGTGTGTAGCCCCACGGTACGCACGGTGCAAACCGTTGAGGCGCTGGGCCGCAAGTTCAAGGTAGTCGACGAGATCGGTCCGCAAGCGACGCCGCAGGCCGTGCTGAAGGCTGCCGGTTGGCCCGACGCCCGCGGCCCGGTACTGGTAGTCGGTCACCAGCCCTGGTGCGGACAGGTGGCATCGCTGCTCCTGACCGGCAGCGTACAGAACTGGACCGTGAAGAAGTCGAATGCGTGGTGGATCGCGCAGCGTGATCGCGAGGATGGGAATGACGTGTACCTGAAGGCCGTGCTTGCGCCGGAGTTTTTCAGCGAGTAGACGCGAGGGTTTGGCGGGTTTCGCTGCGCTCTACCCGCCCTATAGACAAGTCATGGCCCCAGAAAAACCATAGGGCGGGTAGAGCGCAGCGAAACCCGCCATCACCCGTCGCACTACCGATAAGACCCCCACAACCACCACAACCCCAGCGGCGCAAATATCCAATACTCAACCGGCGCACCCCAGACCCAATGCTTGTGCCAACCCGCATGGGTCTTCTTGAAACGCCTGAACCCATACGACGGATTCAGCAAAAACCACAGAAAGTCCTCGCAGACCCAGAACAGCATGATGGCGCTGAGTGCGCGCTGCTCGGCAGCCCACGAATAGTCGCCGGCAAACACCAGCGGGAAATGGAAAAACAGCGCCACCAGCGAAAAGGCCCAGGCGTGGTAGCCCGTCATTGCGCGTCCGCCCCATAGCAGGTCGAGCAGCCAGTGATGCTCGATCCGCCAGGTTGGCAGGTTTGCAGCCCAGCCGGCATCGCCTTCGATGGCGATCTCCAGCTTCGCGAAAAAAAATCCGAGTAGCAGGATGGCGGCAAGCGTGCTCAGAAAGGGGAGGTGATCCGTCACGGTCCCAGCCTCTGTAGCAGGTCACGCGCTGCCTGTGGCCGGCCCAGTGCCAGGGCGCGTGCGCGCATACGCGAGAGCACATCGCGCTCGCCGAGCAATCGGTTCAGCCTGAACTGTAGCGTAGCCGGATCGTCGGCGCGCAGCGCCACGCCCTCCTGCAACAGCAGCGCCGCATTGCGCTCCTCCTGTCCGGGAATCGGATTCACGAGCAGCATAGGCAGACCCATGACCAGGCACTCCGACGTCGACAGTCCACCGGGCTTGGTGATGGCCAGATCCGCACATGCCATCAGCGCATGGACATCGTTGGTAAAGCCGATAGCGCGCAGCCGATCCGGATAGAGCGTTTCGATTGCCTTCAACGATGCCAGCAAGGGCGCGTTGCGGCCGGCCAGTACAATCAGCTGCAAGTCGGCATGGTGTGAGAGCAGCGCGCTGACGCCCTCGGGCGCAAGCCCGACGCCGGCGCCGCCACCCATCATCAGCACCGTGAGCTTTTTCGGATCCAGGTGCAGCGCATTGGCTGCCGCATGCCGATCCGGTGGCGCGGCAAAGCCCGGCATGGTCGGGATGCCGTTGATCAGGATGCGTGACGGTGGTACGCCAAGACACTCGAGCCGGTAGGCCAGTTCCTCGTTGGCCACGGCATAGCCCGAGACGCCGTCCTGTACCCATAGCTGGTGCAAGTCGAAGTCGGTCACCTGAACCCACAGCGGGCAGTGCAGCCGGCCGTCGGCACGCGCAGCGCCAAGGATCTCGGCCGGCAGGAAATGCGTGCAGATGATGGCATCCGGTGCGAACTGTGTGATGGCATCGAATATTCGTACACTGCATAGTCGCTGCACGCGCCGCCGCAGGCGGGCAGCGAGGCTGTGCGAGGCTTCATGGTCGGTGGCGCGATACAGCCAGCCCCAGGCCTCTGGCAGGCCGCTGGCCAGCTTGAGATACAGATCGCTATAGACCTTGCGGAATAGCGTCGGTACCAGCGTCATCACATCGACGTGCTGCAGGGTGACCTGCGGGAAGTCGGCACGGCCATGTGCGACGATGGCCTCGGCCGCGCGCACATGGCCGCTGCCCGCCGAGACTGACAGTACCAATACCCGCCGCACTCGGCGCGGTGCGCGCGGCGCATCCGAGACCGGCGTCAGTTCAAAGTCGCGGAACAGGCTCATTTCCCACTGCCTTACCAGCGGGTTCAGGCCGGCTGCGCGCATTCGATATCCTTGGTCACCAGCTGGCTTTGTTCCCAGCGCAGCATGACCTCATGCCAGTCGATCAGGCGTAGCTCGCCGCTGGCGTCCTCGACCAGCGCCGAGAGGCTCTCAACCCAGTCGCCGTCGTTGCAGTAGAGGATGCCGTCGACATCACGAATTTCCGGCTTGTGAATATGCCCGCAGATCACGCCGTCGAGGCCTTGCTTGCGGGCCTCGGCTGCCAGGGCCATTTCGAATGAAGTGATGTAGCTGACCGCATTCTTGACCTTCAGCTTCAGGTACTGCGACAGCGACCAGTAGGGCAGGCCGGCACGAGCACGCCATCCGTTAAAGACCTGATTGAACTTCAGGATCATTGTGTAGAGAGAGTCGCCGACATAGGCCAGCCATTTCGCGCAGGCGATGACACCGTCGAAGCGGTCGCCATGCAGAACCAGCATCTTCTTGCCGTCGGCGGTAGTAAACACATGCTCATCGCGGATCTTGATACCGCCGAAGTCGAGGCCAATGAACTGTCGCACCGATTCATCATGATTCCCGGGCACGAAGATCACCTTGGTGCCCTTCTTGGCTTTCTTCAGTACGAGCTGCACGACATCATTGTGGGTCTGGTGCCAGTACCAGCGGCGCTTGAGCTGCCAGCCGTCGACAATATCACCGACCAGATAGAGCGTGTCGGATTCAGTGACTTTCAGGAACTCGAGCAGCCTTTTGGCCTGGCAACCGCTGGTACCCAGGTGAATGTCGGAAATGAAGATGGTACGGAAGCGCAGGGGAACGGGTTTGTGGAGGGGATGCTTGAGCAGGTTTCTCTTGTTTGGTTTCATGAAGGGTTCGCGCGCATTCATGCGGCAACTCCTTCTTTCAGGTAGTGACGCGCGTAGCGCCCTTCGAGACGAGCCAGTGGCAATATCATGAATAAATCGGCGCTGTGAAAATCAGGATCCCATGCGGGCTCACCCGCCACCCAGGCGCCGCTGCGCAGGTAGCCCTTGATGAGCGGTGGTAACGCGCACGGCGCGGGTGGCTCATCGCTGAGGGGAAAAGCCAGTTTGGGCACGACACGGTACTCGGGTGGTGCCCGGTGCTCATCAGCGAGTTGACGGTAGATGCTATTGATGGTCGCGCCGCCATCGGCCAGGCTGACACTGGCGCAGCCAATCAGGTACTCCGCGTTTTCTCGGCGCATGCAGGCCGCAAGCCCGGCCCACAGCATCATGATCACGCCGCCGCTCCGGTAGTCCGGGTGGATGCAGGCGCGGCCTGCTTCGAGAATGCGCGGGCGCAGGTGCTGCAGCCGCGAGAGATCGAATTCGGTTTCCGAGTAGAAGCGCCCGGTACTTGCGATGCCACGTGCACCGAGCACCCGGTAGGTACCAACGACTTGTAGCGTGCGGGTGTCACGTACGATCAAGTGGTCGCAGTAATCGTCGAATTCGTCGCGCTCGAGGCCATCGGCATTACGCAGTGCCTCGATGCCCATCGCATCGACAAACACCTTGTAGCGCAGCCGCTGGACTTCACGGACCTCTTCGGGGGTGGTGGCAAGGCTCAGCGAGAGCTTGGAGAAGTTCGGTGTTGCATCGGCACCAACAGTCATCAGGCGCATCGTTCCTCCCTGTTGTTGTACTGCCCAGGGAGATTACGCGCGCAATACTGCGTGGGCGTGACAGGAAGGTTTCGTTTGTATGACAGATCAGCGCGTCACTGACCTGCCGCCGCGTCAAGCCATTACACCAGATCTGCACCCACGGGCCCGCCATCATCCCGCGTGATGACGATGGTTGCCGAGCGCGGCCGTGCATTGCCACCCGCTGGCCAATGACTCAAATACGTGGATGGCTTGGCAATATCGAAGTCCTTGCCCGATGTGGTCTCACCCGGATGCTGGATATTGACGAACAGCGCGCGGCCATCCGGCGATTCCGCGAGACCAGTGATCTCGCAATCCACCGGCCCGACCAGGAAGCGTCGCAGCGTGGACTCAGTGGCTCGTGCGCCGACATGGGTTGTAACGCGGTTTTCAAGTTCGCCGCTGCGACTGACGACATCACGGTGGGTGCCGTCGCCGACTTTGCCGGGTATCGCTGCCAGCAGCATGCAGTTGCTGGTGTCAGCATAGGCACTGTCATCTGTCTCGATCCATAGCAGTCCGGAGTGCGAGAACCACAAGCCATCCGGCGATGAAAAGTCGTTATTCGCCGTGAGCGCGGACAGGTTGATGTTGTCGCGGTCGGCTGATTCGCGTGCAGCGAACAGGAACACATCCCACTGAAAGCGGGTCGCGCTGGCCTTGCCGTCCTGCTCGGCCCAGCGAATGATGTGGCCATTGACGTTGCCTTTACCCTGCTTGCCGGCCTTGGGATCGGTGTAGCTCCGTGGGTTGGCAGCATCGACCTGCGCGACATCGCGGTTCGGGTTGTAGGTGAGCGTCATGTAGACCTCGCCATTGCGCGGATTGACTGCACCCCATTCGGGACGGTCCATCTTCGTCGCGCCCGCGGCGTCAGCGGCCAGCCGTGCATGGATCAGGACGTCCGCCTGATTGGAAAACGCATAGGTCGGGTTGTCGCCGGTGATGCCGTGCGCGCCGAACTGCAGCTCGATCCAGTCGCCGCTGCCATCGGCATTGAAGCGCGCGACATACAGCCTGCCATCGTCGAGATACTTGTCGCCGGCCGTCATGCCGCGTCCGGCATCGGCCGGGTCCCAGGCGGCTTTCGACACAAACTTGTAGATGTACTCGCCGCGTGCATCACAGCCCATGTACCAGACCAGTGGCTGGCCTGGCACGACCGGCCCCGGCCATGCACCCTCATGCGCGAAGCGGCCGAGCGCGGTGCGCTTTTTTGGCGTCGCCTCCGGATTGAACGGATCGATCTCGACGACCCAGCCAAAGGTATTGGCGGCATGGCGGTAGTCGTCGCTGCCATCGGCGGAGGTGCCGCGGATGCTGGCATCCCAGCGGCCGTAGCGGTTGTCAGCCGTATCCGGTTGTACGGTGGCCCAGAGCTGCTTGCCCTTGCCACCGACGCCGTAGCGCTTGAATGCGGCCAGCTCTTTCGTGCTGCGTTGAGCATCGTCGGCGCTCGAGCGTCGGAAGAAACCAGCCCAGTTTTCTTCGCAAGTCAGGTAGGTGCCCCACGGCGTATGGCCATTCGCGCAATTGGCCAGTGTGCCGCGCGTACGCGTACCGGTCTGCGAGTATTTCGTCACCATCAGTGGGCTGCGCGCGGCCGGGCCGCTAAGCTCCATGTCGGTAAAGGTGGTGATCCGGCGGTTGAAACGTGAATCCTTTTGCAGTTTCCAGCGGCGGCCCTCACGCACAAGCTCGACCACGCTCACGCCATGGGCGAGCATCTCCTTCATCACTTCTTCTTCCGACATCCGCTTGCCATCGACAATGGTCTGCCCGGCCGGATGCAGGAAAGCTGCCGTGACTGCTTCATGGTTCACGCACAGTAAGCCCCGTGACGATCCATGGTGGTCCCACTGGCCGCGTCGTCCGAGACCAAAGTACTGCATGCCGTCATGATGGTCACCGGCACGTCGGGCAAAGCTGGCTGCGTCGTCGCTGCCGTCGTTGGCATAGTCGGGTAGGTCAATAGCGATCGGGTCACCGGTGGCGAGCAGCACGGTAGCCGAGTAACCTTGCGGCACGCGCACCACGTCGTCCAGACCCTTGGGTACCGCGTTGAAATTGAGCTTCAGCTTGCGCATGGTGGCCTGCGCATCACCGGTCGGCGTCAGCAGCAGGCTGCCGGCGCCCACGTAGCTGCTGGCGGCGGTGGCCAGCGAGCCCTTGAGCAGACTGCGCCGTGACAGGCGGGCGTCGAGAATGCGGGAAAAGTCGGTATTGCTGAAGGACGTATCGTTATCGTTCATGACTATCGGGCTCATGGCATGGCGGTAGGCTGCATACCGGGGATCGGCAGACGCCTTCTGCGGGTAATGTTGACTATTTTCGATGAAAACTTCATGACATGGTGGCGGCATTGTCATCGTGCTTAAACAATCGCCCCACACAATGCAGGCCCATGATGTAGCGGAGAGGTGGCAGGAGGCGGCTGATGATGAACACGATGGCAGCGAGTACCGCCGGAAAAGCCGGATTCGGGGCCGTGTTGTTCCGTTTTTTTGCGATGCCCCTTGTCATGCTGGCGGCGAGTGCGCAGGCTGACCCCGAGATCGGCCGGTTTGATCCGTCCGTACCGGCCGTGTCACCGCCGTGGCGGGTGATCCGGCTGGAGAAGCACGTACCCGCGACCGAGTTTCGTAGCCTGCGCTGGGAGGGTGTCGATGCCATCGAGGCCCGGGCCGAGGCCAGCATGGCGTTGCTGGGACGGCCGGTCGATATCGATCTCGATCGGCATCCCGTCTTGTGCTGGCGCTGGCGTATCGATGGCGTGGTCAAGTCAGCCGATATGAGCCGGCGCAGCGGCGACGACTATGCGGCCCGAGTCTATCTGGCCTTTCAGATGCCGCCGGGCTCGCTGAACCTCGCCGACCGCGCGGCGCTATCTCTGGCCCGTGCCGTCTACGGGAAGATCGTGCCGGACGCCGCGATCAATTATGTCTGGGACAACCGGCATCCGGTGGGGGCCGTCATGCCGAACGCCTATACCGACCGCGCGCGCATGGTGGTCAGGCGCAGTGGTGACGCGCAGGCGGGTAGCTGGGTTGAGGAAAGGGTCCATGTGCGAGCCGACGCCGCGCGGCTGTTCGGCAGCGAGCGCATGACACTGAAATTTATCGCTTTAGCTTCCGATGCCGACAATACCGGCGAGCGTGCACGTGCCGGATTTGCGGACCTGCATTTCGTGGCCGACGATCAGTCCTGCGATTTCGGCCGGGAGGGTAGGGCGGCCCGGGCAAGTGGCAGCGCGGGTGGCTGACGATTCCACTGACCGTCGCGCCGCCCTCCCGCTCCCGATTATTTCTGCTTCTTCGGGCGTCCTGCCTTCAGCTCGGGAAGCGACTTCTGCGCGGACTGCAGCTTCTTCGGGTCCATGCCAGCCAGCAGGCTCACGCCGATGCGCAACAGCTCGCTCTTCTTGATCTCGAAGCCGGCGGCAACACAATTCTTTTTGATCTTGGCAAGTAGCGCGTACTCGTCTTCCGGCATCGTGAAGCTATCGCGGACGAGCTTGGGCTTCTTCGGCTTCTCGGGCTTTTTCGTTGCGGGTTTCGGTGGCTTTGCCACAGGCGGCTTTGCGGCAGGACGTTTCGCGGCGGGTTGCTTTGCTGCCGGGCGCTTGGTCGTAGCTTTTTTGGCTACAGGCGTCTTGGTGGCGGCGGATTTGCCAGGTGCGGCTTTCTTGGCGGTAGTGGCCATGGTAGTTCTCCCTGTCAGGGCGCCACGCGGACGCCGGGTTAATCGTATAAACAATTTATACAATTTATTGACATGGGTCAACCACCCTGTAGAGCCATCTCTTTTGGTGAGAATTCGCGTGTCATGAGCAGCAAGCGATACCGTTGCTGATCAGCCTGCGTTCTTGACGACGAACGGCACGCCGGCTTCTTCCCAGGCCGATTGTTCCCGTGCGAGCCAGTAGGCGAGGGTGGGATGGGCGCTCATCAGGTAGCGGCCGACCTCAATCTCGATGCGCTGTCCCTTGCGCAGCTTGACGGCCTCGACGGCCGGGTCGATGCGCGCGTGCATGAAGACGATACCGAGGCGCAGCGCAAGCATGGCCTTGACGATCTCCGGCTGTGCCACGGCATCCGGCACCTTGCGCAGGTTGCCTTTCTGCGCCAGCACCAGCACTGATAACAAGTGCTGTTCCGGGGTGGTGAAACCTGGCAGGTCGGCATGCAGCGCGAGATAGGCGCCATGTTTGTGGAAGCCGGTGTGTGACACCATCATCCCGACTTCGTGAATCTGCGCTGCCCAGCCGAGCATGCGCTCCATCGTGCCCTTGCCCCCGCTCAGCTGCTCATAGAGCGTGGCGGCATTGGCGTGCGCCTGGCTTGCGCGCCGCTCATCAACATCGAAACGCTTCATGAACGAGCGGATCGAGTCCTGGCGGCGGTCGCGCTTGCGTTGCCGAAGGTGGAGATCCCAGAGCACGCCCATGCGCAGTCCGGCTTCGATTGAGCGCAGCGACTTGAAGCCGAGCTCTTGCGCCAGCCCGAGCAGTACCGGTAACCCGCCAAGGATGACGGCCACGCGTTCGGCCTTGATGCCGACCAGATCGATCTTGTTCACGCGCCCGGCGGCGATGAGCCGGTCGCGCAGGTCTTCGAGAGACTGGAGCGAGAGCTCGCCATCGCCGAGCGCGTTTTTCTCGATGATTTCGGCCAGCGTCCGCATCGTGCCCGACGAGCCATAACCAACGTCCCAGTACTTCGGCTGAAAGGCAGCCAGCCCGTCTTCGAATACGCTGCGGGCGCACAG
>CAZESK010000075.1:0-9603 GCA_964515155.1 uncultured Bifidobacterium sp. | reverse complement strand
GAACGCTGATGGCGAACAATTTTTCCACCGAGCAAGAATCCAATGTCGGCCTTGCTGCCGTGGCCGAGCAGAAGTCGGTGCAGGTGGCCCTGCGCCTGCGGGCTGTCGATCGATCCGACCGCCCGATCGTCTCGAATGTGAGCGCGGTTCATGCCAGCCCGGGCATGGTGTTCGTCGATTTCGGCTTCATTGAACAGCAGGCCATCGACGAGCTGACGCGGGCCATGCGCACCGGCGCGGAGACAGCCGCCAACATTGACGGCCGGCTGGAGTGCCGCGTTGCGATGAGTATCGGAGATCTTGCCCAGCTTTCGCGCCAGTTGCAGCAGGTTCTTTCGGCCGTCGCCGCCAAACCTTCGTCGCTGCACACTGAGCCCGACGCCAACGCGTTGCGGGCTGCCGGCGCCAGCCTGCAGTAGTTACGCGCCCCACCCGCTTTTACGTCCAGCTCCCCTGTTATCAAGCGCAGGGATCGTTACGTTCAGCTTGCCGGCACTGCCGGCAGGCTGTCGCTATTGAGCGGGTTCGGTCTGCCGTGGCTACTGGTACGAACCAACAGTACGGCCTTGGCTTCGATCAACGATACCCCGCGCGCGACCTGAAGGCAGAGTTACTCGCAGATATGTTTGAACAACTGCCCCGCCAGTGATTCCGGGCGCGTCTCCACCCATTCGCCCGCACCGGCCTCTTCGGCCACTGCTGCACCTGCAGCCATCGGCTCAGCATGTCGCGTCACGCCCAGCCAGCGGTGTTTGCGTGCGCGGCACTGGTACTCGGTTGCAAACAGCGCCGAGCGATAGGCCTTGCCCTGCCCATCCTGGCTTTCTGTTTTCATGTCATGCAAGTCCCAGACAAAGGCGGTGTCGCCCATCTTGCGTGTGCGCAGGCTGTCGAAGTAAAAATTAGCTTCATCCGTTTGCGCATACCGCACCCAACCTTGGGCGCAGGCCGGCAGCGCGCTCAGCAGGAGAATCAGTGTGATGAATTTTTTCATGGTTGTGCTGGTGGAGTAATGTGCCCGCAGTGTGCCAGAGTCCGGCCGCTGCTGCCGGCCGGGCACGTTGTATGATGCCGCCTCACCTCCGGAACCGTGGCTATGAAATTCCTCCTCTTTCTCCTGCTGCCTGCAGTGACGTTGGCCGGCGAACCGGCATACGACTGCGCTGGAAAGACGCGTTTCGTGCATCGTGGCGCGCAGTCCACCACCCCCGCCGATGAACGCCGTAGCTACCGCATCGCGGGCGGTCGTCTGGATGGACTTGTGTGCGAGATCAATGACCGCCAACTCGCCTGCCACGGCCTCACGCCGCAGCAGGCTTACCGGCGTGTCGTCATCGACCGCAGTAGCGGCACAGTTAGCGATACGCTCGAGATGCCGACATCGATGCTGATCTTCGAGGGCAGCTGCACCTGAATAAGGATCATGGCCACGCCCCCGATACAGCCTGCACACTGGCATGGTGACGACGACGGTCGCATCTATGCTCCCGACTTTGGCGACGTTTACGCGAGCCGTAGCGGTGCATGGGGACAGGCGCGTGCGGTATTCATTAGCGGTTGTGAATTACCGTCGCGCTGGGAGGGCGGGCGCTGCCTCCGTTTGCTAGAGACGGGCTTCGGCTTGGGCGTAAATTTCCTTGCCACCTGGGCCGAGCTGCAATCGTCAGGCGGGCACGCAAGGCTGCACTATGTCGCCGTCGAGAAGCACCCGTTCACCGCAACTGACCTGCGCAAGGCCCTGAAGCTGAGTATTGCCAGCGCCGAGCCGGCGCTGGCGGCAGTGCTGCGCCCGCTGGCGGAACAGCTGTTGTCGCAATGGCCGCCGCTGCTGCCAGGATGCCATGCACTGGAGCTGGACGAGCAGGTGACGCTGACCCTGGTGTTCGGCGACGTTGCCGGTGTGCTGCCGACGATCGCTGGTCGTTTTGATGCGTTCTATCTCGATGGCTTTGCACCGGACCGCAATCCGGACATGTGGTCGCCGGAGGTTCTTGGCCATCTCGCCGCGCTGGCTGCGCCCGGGGCGCGACTGTCGAGCTGGTGCGTTGCGGGCGCCGTGCGGCGCGCGCTGGCCGATCATGGTTTTGTTGTAGAGAAGCGTCCCGGCTTTGGTGGTAAGCGCGACAGCCTGGCCGCACGATGGCCGGTGGAGGCGATCGAATACTCGCTTCCCGCCATAGCACCGGAGGCCGTGGTGATCGGCGCGGGTGTTGCCGGTGCGAGCGTGGCCAGGCAGCTCGCCCGGCGCGGCGTTGCCGTTACCGTGCTCGAGCGGGAACAGCCGGCCGGCGGCGGTTCGGGAAATCCGGTGGCTGTGGTGCGTCCCGAGCCGGGCGGGGTGGCGAATCCGGTGACCGAGTTGTCGGCAGCTGGCACCCTCTGGCTTGAGCGCTGGATAGACAGGCAGGCGGACGTGGTACGCCACGCCTGGTGTGGTGTGCTGCGCATGGCGCGTGACGAGCGCAAGCACGAGAAGATGGCTGCGCAGGCGATGCACGCCGATACGGACTGGCTGGCACCAGTAGATGTGCCCGCGGCCGCGCAGCTGTGCGGCGCGCTTCCCGCTGAATCCGGTTTTCACCTGCCGCGGGCTGGTTGGGTCGTGCCGCCGACCCTGGTGGCGGCGCTGCTGAATCATCCCCGTATCACCGTGCGCAGCGCCGCACAGGTGACAGCGCTGGATCCGCGCGACGATGGCTGGTGCGTGACGCTGGCCGATGGCATGGCGCTGCATGCACCGGTTGTCGTGCTGGCGACCGCCTTCGATGGCGGCCTCGGTCCGGTGCGTGTCGCGACTGGCCGTGCGCGCGGGCAGCTATCCAGTCTGCCGGCGCGCGTGGACCGGCCGCTGACGAAGATTATTTGCCGGGAGGGCTACATTACGCCGGCCATCGATGGAATGCACACCATCGGTGCCACGGTCCAGCATGATGATGAGACAACCAATGCGCGGCGTAGCGATGACGAGGAGAACTTCTATAGGTTGCAGCGGCTGCTGCCGAATTTCGCTGAGGATGCGAGCGCAATGCAGAGCGGCCGGGTCGGCTGGCGAGCGACGACGCAAGACAGGGTGCCGCTGGTCGGGCGCGTGGCCGATGGTCTGTACGTCAGTCTGGGGCATGGCGCACGTGGCGTGACCTGTGCGCCTTTGTGCGGCGAGTTCATCGCCGCGATGGTCTGCGGGGAACCGCTACCGCTGGGTAGCGAATGGGTGGCGCGGCTTGATCCGCTGCGGCGGGCGGTGAAGTAGTGGTAGGGGTTGGCGGATTTCGCCTGTGGCGCTACCCGTCGAACCCTTAATCAAACAAGCGCGCCAGCTCCACACCCGGATCCTCCGCCCGCATGAAGGCCTCGCCGACGAGGAAGGCATGCACGTCATGGTCGCGCATGCGTTTGACATCGTCGCGCGTGGCGATCGCCGACTCGGTGATGACGAGCCGATCCGGCCCGATGCGCGGCAGCAGGCGGATTGTGGTGTCGAGCGTGGTCTCGAAGGTGCGCAGGTTGCGGTTATTGATACCGAGTAGCGGCGTCTTCAGCTTCAGCGCAGCGTCCAGTTCGTCAGCGTCATGCACTTCCACCAGCACGTCCATGCCCAGCTCGTGCGCGCAGGCCTCGAGCTCGGCCATCAGGCCATGATCCAGCGCGGCGACGATCAGCAGCACACAATCCGCGCCCCATGCCCGTGCCTGGTAGATCTGGTAAGGATCGATGATGAAGTCTTTGCGCAGCGCGGGCAGGGGGCAGGCGGCACGCGCTGCCTTCAAATACTCGGGCGAGCCCTGAAAGAACTGCACATCGGTCAGCACCGACAGACAGGCTGCGCCGTGCGCGGCATAGGTGGTGGCAATGTCAGCCGGACGGAAATCAGCGCGCAGCAGTCCCTTCGATGGCGAGGCTTTCTTGATCTCCGCGATCACCCCCGCTTTGCCGCCCGAGATCGTTGAGCGCAGGCTGGCTGCAAAGCCGCGAATGGCGGCGCGTGCCTCTGGGTCGCTTTCGACCTCGCGCCGCAGACTGGCATAGTCCTGGTATTTCTTGGCGGCGTTGACCTCGTCGGCCTTGACGTCGAGGATCTTGTTCAGGATGTCGGACATGTTGCCTACTTGCTTGCGAATGACTGAGTGAAGGCTGCGAACTGCGCGAGCTTGGCACGGGCGGCGCCGGAGGCGATGGCCTCACGGGCGCGAGCCACACCGTCGGCGATGCTGTGCGCAACGCCGGCGGCATACAGCGCCGTGCCGGCATTGATGATGACGATGTCCCGCGCCGGGCCGGCTACGTTATCGAGTGCTTCACGGATTTTCTGGACTGACTCGGTCGCACCGGAGACCTTGAGGCTGCGGCTGGACGTCATCTGCAGGCCGAAGTCCTCGGGGTGAATGTCGTACTCGCGGACTTCACCATCGACCAGTTCGCCGACCATGGTGGCTGCGCCCAATGAGACTTCATCCATGTTGTCGCGCGCCCAGACTACGATGGCATGCCTGGCGCCGAGACGCTGCAGCACGCGCGCCTGGATGCCAACAAGGTCAGGATGGAACACGCCCATCATGATGTTGGGCGCACCGGCCGGATTGGTCAGCGGCCCGAGGATGTTGAAGATCGTCCGTACGCCGAGTTCCTTGCGTACTGGCGCAGCATGCTTCATGGCTGCGTGATGGTTCGGGGCGAACATGAAGCCGATGCCGGTTTCGGCGATCGAGGCGGCTACCTGTGCCGGTGGCAGGTTGATGTTGACGCCCAGTGCTTCGAGCGCGTCGGCGCTACCCGAGGAGGAGGACACGCTGCGCCCGCCGTGCTTGGCGACACGCGCGCCAGCGGCGGCGGCGACGAAGATTGACGCGGTCGAGATGTTGAAGGTGTTGGCGCCGTCGCCACCTGTGCCGACGATGTCGACCAGCTTGTCGGCATCGGCCACCTCGACCTTGACGGCGAATTCACGCATCACTTGCGCGGCTGCGGCGATCTCGCCGACTGTTTCCTTCTTCACGCGCAGACCCATGGTGAGGGCTGCGATCATGACCGGCGACATCTCGCCGCTCATGATCTGGCGGAACAGCGCGAGCATCTCGTCGTGAAAGATCTCACGGTGCTCAATGCAGCGGAGCAGGGCCTGTTGGGGCGTCAGCGTCATCGGAGTCTCCGTCAGGTCGTCAGGAAGTTCTGCAGCAGCGCATGCCCATGCTCGGACAGGATGGACTCGGGGTGGAACTGCACGCCTTCGATCTGGAACTGCTTGTGGCGCACGCCCATGATCTCGCCGTCGGCAGTCCATGCGGTCACTTCGAGGCAGTCCGGCAGCGACTCGCGCTCGATCGCCAGCGAGTGATAGCGGATGATCGTGTAGGGACTGGGCAGGCCAGCGAATACGCCAATACCGGTATGCTCGATCGGCGAGGTCTTGCCGTGCATGACTTCTTTCGCGCGGATCACTTTGCCGCCGAAAGCTGCGCCGATGCTCTGGTGGCCGAGGCAGACGCCAAGGATGGGCTTCTTGCCGGCGAAGTGCCGCAGCACCGGCACCGATATGCCGGCCTCCTGCGGGGTGCAGGGCCCCGGTGAGATGCAGATGCGGGTCGGGTTCAGCTTCTCGATGTCATCAAGCGTTATCTCGTCGTTCCGGAAGGTGCGGACGTCTTCGCCCAGCTCGCCGAAGTACTGGACGAGGTTGTAGGTGAACGAGTCGTAATTGTCGATCATGAGCAGCATGTCAGATCTCCCCGTCCAGGCCATCTTGGACCTGCTCCGCCGCTCTCAACACAGCGCGCGCTTTGTTTTCTGTTTCCAGCCACTCCATCTCTGGCACGGAGTCGGCGACAACACCCGCTGCCGCTTGAGCGTAAAGCATGCCGTCTTTGATGACGCCGGTGCGGATGGCAATGGCTAGGTCCATTTCGCCACCAAAGGACATGTAACCACACGCACCACCGTAGATGCCGCGTTTGACCGGCTCGAGTTCGTCGATCAGTTCCATGGCGCGCACTTTCGGCGCGCCCGACAGGGTGCCAGCGGGGAAGGTTGCGCGCAGGACGTCAAGATTCGACATGCCGGGCTTGAGCGTGCCCTCCACGTTGGATACGATGTGCTGTACGTGTGAGTATTTTTCGATCACGAATTTGTCAGTGACTTTCACGCTGCCGGTCTCGGCGATGCGGCCGATATCGTTGCGGGCGAGGTCGATGAGCATCACATGCTCGGCGATTTCCTTTGGGTCAGCCAGCAGTTCTTTTGCCAGCTGGGTATCCTGCTCGGGCGTCGCACCGCGCGGACGGGTGCCGGCCAGCGGACGGATGGTGACCTTGCGTTGCCCGTCCCGCATGGCTTCGTTGCGCACGAGGATCTCGGGTGAGCTGCCGACGATCTGCATGTCACCGAAGTTGTAGAAGTACAGGTAGGGCGACGGGTTCAACGAGCGCAGCGCGCGGTAGAGCGATAGCGGCGAATCGACATAAGGCTTGCGGATACGTTGGCCGACTTGCACCTGCATCAGGTCGCCGGCCATGATGTATTCCTTCGCCTTCAATACGGCTTGCAGGTAGTCTTCCTTCTTGAAGTCGCGGATGGCTTCGGTGCGTACCGAGCCGGTCGTGACGGGCAAATCGACCGGGCGATGCAGCATCGCCCGCAGATCCTTCAGCCGCTGCTTGGCCCGCGTGTAGGCTTCGGGCTGTGTCGGGTCGGCATAGACGATCAGATAGAGCTTGCCGGAGAGATTGTCGATGACGGCCAGCTCTTCCGTTAGCAGCAACTGGATGTCTGGCACCTGCAGGTCGTCCGGCGGTGCAGTGTTTTCCAGGCGGTGTTCGATGGAGCGCACGGCGTCGTAGCCGAAGTAACCGGCAAGGCCGCCGCAGAAGCGCGGCATGCCGGGGCTGACCGCGACCTTGTAGCGCTTCTGTAATTCGGCGATGAAGTCGAGCGGGTTTTCATTCGCGGTTTCGACGACTTGCCCGTTGCGCACGATCTCGATGCGCTTGCCGAAGGCGCGCAGCAGCGTAGTCGCGGGCAGTCCGATGAAGGAATATCGGCCGAAGCGCTCACCACCGACAACGGACTCGAGCAGGAAGGTGTTCCTGCCCTGGTGTTGCGGTTGCGCGAGTTTCAGGTAGAGCGTGAGCGGGGTTTCGAGATCGGCGAAGGCTTCAGCGATGAGCGGAATGCGGTTGTAGCCCTCGGCGGCCAGCGATTTGAATTCGAGTTCGGTCATGTTTCTCTCCGGGCCGCTATTGTACGAGGAGCGGTGGGTGTTCAATAAATCCGGCCGGCCGAGCAGGGCCGACGGCAGGGTGATCAGGCGATCAGCGCTTGCCAGCGTCGCCACAGCCAGGCCTCAAAGGCACCCAGCGGGATCAGCTTCGGTTTATTGATGAGAAACATGGTGGATGATCAGGCGCCCAACAGACGGGCCGCGTCAAGTAATGTGCCGACTATACCATCCGTATCTATCGATTGCACCGGTTTGCCATGGTTATAACCATAGGGCACCGTCAAACTTTTGCATCCTGCAGCCCGCGCCGCCTCGGCGTCGTTGGAGGAATCTCCGATGGCAACGACGGCCGGAGGTGCCAGTGCAAAGTCGCGGCAGACAGTCAGCATCGGCAGCGGATCCGGCTTTTTCCTTGGCAGCGAGTCACCGCCATAGACCACGTCGAAAAATCCGGCCAGGCCGGACTTGTGCAGCAGCGGTTGAGCAAAAGCGATGGGCTTATTGGTGACACAGGCCAGCCGGATGCCAGACGACTGCATGGCGGCCAGTCCCTCCCGTACGCCCTCATAGACGACACTGTGATCGCCGTTGATGTCGGCATAGTGCCGCTGGTAGTTTGCTAGCGCGGCATCGAACCGACGCTCGACCTCGTCGGCATCGAAGTCGACGCCCAGCACCCGGCGCATCAGATTCTCCGAGCCCTTGCCGACGAATTCGATGATGGTTTCGATAGGCAGTGGTGCCAGCCCAAGGTCGGCGCGCATGCGGTTGATGGCTACCCGGAAGTCGGGAGCGGTGTGGACCATGGTGCCATCAAGATCGACGATGGCCGCGCGGATGCCGGCCAGGACCTGCTTTCCGGTCGCGCTCATGCGGTCGCGAGCTGAGTGCGCATGGCGTCGATGACGGCCTTGTAATCCGGCTTGCCGAAAATAGCCGAGCCGGCGACGAAAGTGTCTGCGCCAGCCTGGGCTGCGGCAGCGATATTCTCGACCTTGATGCCGCCGTCGACCTCGAGCATGATTTCGCGCCCGGAAGCGTCGATCATGTCGCGCACCTTCGAAATCTTCTTGAGCGCTTCAGGGATGAAGGATTGGCCACCGAAGCCGGGATTGACCGACATGATGAGGATCAGATCGAGCTTGTCTATCACGTGCTCGAGGCAGTGCAGCGGGGTGGCCGGGTTGAACACGAGACCAGCCTTGCAGCCGTGGTCGCGGATCAGCTGCAGGGTGCGGTCGATGTGCTCGCTGGCCTCCGGATGGAAGCTGATGATGTTGGCACCAGCCTTGGCGAAGTCCGGAATGATGCGGTCGACCGGCTTGACCATCAGGTGTACGTCGATGGGCACCTGAACATGCGGACGAATCGCTTCGCATACCAGCGGCCCGATGGTCAGGTTGGGGACGTAATGATTGTCCATGACATCGAAATGGATGATGTCTGCGCCGGCGGCGACGACATTGCGGACTTCCTCGCCAAGACGTGCGAAGTCGGCGGACAGGATGCTGGGGGCGATTCGGTAGGTGCTCATACTTTTGGGTCTTCCGGTAGGCGAGGCCCGCATTTTACCCGCCGCCCGCCCGCCCACGCTTGCGACGGTGGCTGAATTGGTGTGCAATCCGGTCTTGGCAAAATTTCAGGGAATTACTGTCGACGATGGCTGCATACGAAATGACCGTCACGGTCAAGTCGCAATATCTGGCGGATCAGTCCGACCCCGAGCGATCGCTGTATGTGTTCGCCTACGTGGTCACGATCAAGAACTCGGGCACGGTTCCCGCACAACTCATCTCGCGCCATTGGGTGATCCGGGATGCGAACGATCAGGTGCAGGAGGTGCGCGGCTTGGGCGTCGTCGGACATCAGCCCCTGCTGCAGCCGGGAGAGCAATTCGAGTACACCAGCGGCACCTCGCTGGCGACGCCGCAGGGCTCAATGCAGGGCGCGTATTTTTGCGTGGCCGAGGACGGTGAGCGCTTCGAGGCGCCGATCCCGGAGTTCGTACTGTCCCTGCCGCGTACGCTTCATTGACCGTCAGTCGTCGTCCTTGCGGCCCGAAAACATCGTCCACCACACCAGAAAGACCAGCAGTCCGAGCGCCAATCCGGCTTCAAGTATCAACAACCACATGTCATCGTGCCCCGAATAATCCAGCGTATCAGTGTAACTTCCTTCGTGACTTTGGTCGTGCTCGTGCTGGCGGCCTGTGCAGTGCCGCCGTCAGCGCCGCCCTCGGTACCGCCGATTCCCGTGCCGGCGCGTGAGCCTGCATCCGCACCTGCACCTTCGTCTTCCGCTCCCGCTACCACCGTGCCCGCACCTGCGCCAGTCACCGCTGCGCCACTTGTCAGGCAGGCCGACTACCTGCGGGCAGTTGGCTACGCTGATTT
>CAZESK010000074.1:0-9643 GCA_964515155.1 uncultured Bifidobacterium sp. | reverse complement strand
TCGGCCGGGTCGGCCAGCGCCGCCACTTCCTGCAGCCTCGACACGGCAGACCGGTACTGGGCGAGCGCATAAGCCGGGTTGGACGCCACCAGCGCGGGCATCCAGCCACCTTCGCCAGCCGGCACCTCGTTGCGCCCGCCGGATTCAATGGCCTCCAACATCTCGCGAATCTCGATATCCGACAGATGTAACGAGCGCCAGTGGCCGCGCAAGGCCGCCAGCGTTGCCTCGGTCAGTTCAACTTGAGCGGCGCCAGCGATCAGCTCCTGCTTGAGCATCTCCCGGTTCAGGCGCAGCTGCTCGGTGAAACCGGACGCCAGTACGGCGGCCGGGATCGAGAAGATGCCGATGCCCACCAGCGCCAGCACCACCGTCGCGAAGCGGCCGGCCGGCGTCACCGGCGAAATGTCGCCATAGCCGACCGAGGCCAGCGTGACCACGGCCCAGTAAATCGACTGCGGAATATTTTCAAACTTGTCCGGCTGCGCATCACGCTCAAGCAAGTAGCCGAGTGCGGCCATAATGAAGACCAGCAGCACCATCACCAGCGAGGAGACGGCCAGCACGGGCGCCTCTTTTTTCAGCACGGCGAACATGGTGTCATTCGCGCTTGAATAGCGCGATAGTTTCAACAGCCGTAGCAAGCGGACGATGCGCAAAAAACGCATGTCGGCAAAACCACCGAGCAGCAGTTGCAGCATGAACGGCAGGATCGCGACCAGATCGATCATGCCATGCAGTGAGCGGGCAAATTGCCAGCGCGCCCGCCATGGTGCGCCGGGCGGATGATTCTCCGCGCTGGCATACAGACGCAATGCGTACTCGAGGCCGAAGATCACGAAGGAAGCGATATCGATGATCTCGAAAAGCATCCCGTAACGGGCATCGAGGCTCTCGACCGATTCGCAGACGATGGAAACGACGGACGCAACGATCCAGATAATCAGGAAGATCTCGACCACAAGGTGCAGCGTGCCGCCACGCTGGTCGGGAAACAGCAGCGCATGCACTTTCTGGCGCAAGGTGCGGCCGGCATTCTGCGTGCGGAATTCGACACAGGCTGTCTTGAGTGCAGCGAGTACGCCAACGACTCGCAGGCCCGACTCCCCGCCATTACCGGAACCTGCGACCGATTCGTTCTCTTTATACATTCAGCCTCCCTGTTGCTTGCCAGCCGCACGCAGCGGAAATGGCCCGACCGCATTGTAATCGCCACCCACACCCTGTGGCGGTTGACGCCAGGTTCAGCTAACTTGTACTGTTTGCTATCCACCATGACAGCCCCGGCCTGAGCCATGCCCCACCAGATCCCCCTCATCAGTACGCTGGCCGCTGCCTTCAGCCTGGCCCTGGCCTTTGGCTACCTCGCCGTGCGGCTGCGCATGCCGGCGCTGGTCGGCTACCTGGCTGCCGGCATCGCCATCGGTCCCTTCACGCCAGGCTTCGTCGCCGACAGTGCGCTGGCCGCCGAGCTGGCCGAAATAGGCGTGATGCTGCTGATGTTCGGTGTCGGCCTGCATTTCTCACTGCATGACTTGCTCGCGGTACGGCGCATCGCGCTGCCGGGTGCCATCCTGCAGATCGGTGTTGCCACCGCGCTGGGGGCGCTGCTGACCCTGGGCTGGGGCTGGTCACTGGGTGAGTCGCTGATCTTCGGGCTCTCGCTGTCGGTCGCCAGTACCGTGGTGCTGCTGCGCGCCCTCGAGTCGCGCGGCCTGATCGATTCCATGAACGGACGTATCGCGATCGGCTGGCTGGTCGTCGAAGATCTGGTGATGGTCATCGTGCTGGTGATGCTGCCGGCGCTGGCGGGCAGCCTCGGCGCAGCCACTGGTTCGGCAGACGACTCCGGGAGGGAAGTGCTGTTCACGCTGGGTATCACGCTGCTCAAGGTTGCCGGCTTCATCGCATTGATGCTGCTGGTGGGCTTGCGCGTGCTGCCGCGCCTCTTGTGGCTGGTGGCGCGCACCGGTTCGCATGAACTGTTCCGGCTGTGCGTGATCGCAGCCGCTATCGGCATTGCCGTCGGTGCGGCATCGCTGTTCGGCGTGTCATTCGCGCTCGGCGCATTCTTTGCCGGCATGGTGCTGCGTGAATCCGAATTCAGCCATCAGGCGGCCCAGGAATCACTGCCGCTACGCGATGCCTTTGCTGTGCTGTTTTTTGTTTCGGTGGGTATGCTGCTCGATCCACGGGTACTGCTCGAGCAGCCGCTCGAACTGCTGGCGGTGTTGGGCATTATCCTCATCGGTAAATCGGTCGCAGCCGCCGGGCTGGTACTCGCCTTCCGTTATCCGCTAAACACAGCGCTGGTGGTGTCAGTCAGCCTGGCGCAGATCGGCGAGTTCTCCTTCATCCTCATCGGCTTGGGCGCATCGCTGGGCATGATGCCGGAAGCCGGACGCAGCCTCGTGCTGGCCGGCGCGATCATCTCCATTGCAGTCAACCCGCTGCTGTTCACCCTGGTTGGCCCCTTGCAGCGCTGGGCAGAGCAGCATTCGGCACTGGCCCGTCGGCTGGCGCGGCCGAACGATGCGCTGTCCGAATTGCCGATGGCTACCGAGCCGAAGTATCTGGCAGATCAGGTTGTACTGGCGGGCTTCGGCCTGGTCGGCCGGCGCATTGCCGATGCACTCGACGCACAAGGCGTTCCCTACGTCGTGATCGAGCAAAACCGCGAACGCGTGCAGCAGCTGCGCGACGCGGGCAAGGCCGTGGTACTCGGCGATGCCTCCGAGGCCGAGGTACTGATTCAGGCGCACATTACGCGCGCACGGCTGCTGATCATCGCTGTGCCGGATACGGTCGACGTGCGCGCCGCGCTGCACTGCGCTACCACGCTGAATCCAAGCATCGAGGTACTGGTCCGCAGCCGCAGCAGCGAGGAGGCGGCGCTGCTCGCGCCCGAGGTGCCGGGACGGGTATTCGTCGAGCGCGAGGAACTGGCGCAGGGCATGGTGGCCGACGCACTCAGCCGGCTGGGCAAGGGTGCCTAGCGGCGCTCACCGATGAACACGTAGCGGTTCAGGCTGAAGAAATACCCGCCCTCATCGCCCATGGCGCGCGCATCATCCCGCCAGGCGCGGATGTCTTCGGCCGTGAGGCCGTTACGGCCGGTCGCGAAATCGCCGATCAGGCGCATCATGCCCACGCTGTAGGTGTCCGGGTCGTAGCCGACATTCAGCAGCGGCACGACCTCGACCCGCACATCGTCAAAACCGGCCTGCTGCATGCGCCGCTTGAGGGCGCGCGGCAATTGCGGATGCGGTATGTGCTCGTTCCACGCCTCGAGCACGCGGCGCATGCGTGCGTCGTCATGGCTGGCCCAGACGGCGGATTCCCAATCGGTATCAACCAGCACGACCCGGCCGCCCGGGCGGATTACGCGCGCCAGCTCGACCAGCGCGACGTCGATCTGCTCAACATATTCATACACCTGCGAGGCCAGCGCGACATCGAAACGACCATCCTCGTAAGGCAGCTGCGTGACGTCAGCGCGCGCGAAGGCCACCTGCGGCAGGCTCGCGCACCGCTTGCGCGCAATGTCCAGCATAGGCGGCGCGATATCGATACCAAGTACGCTACCCTGCGCGCCGACGGCATGGGCCAGCGCCTCGGTGGTCAGCCCCGGCCCGCAGCCAATGTCGAGCGCATGCTCGCCCGGCTGAGGCGCAAACAGCGCCATCACTTGCTCGCGCTGTGCTACCACGTCGGGCGTCAGGTAGATGGCGGTCAACGTGCGGGATGCCTGTTCGTCGAATTGTTCCTCGGCGCTGGGTGCCGTGGATACGGAGGGTTCGATGCTCATCGTTGTCCTTCATTGGTTATTCGGTTCAGTCCCTCGAGCAGCGCGCGATGAAACCGCTCAGGTTCTTGCATTTGCGGTGCATGACCCAGGTCGGGAAACAAGACCAGGTGCGCTCCCGGTATCTGCTTCTCTGCACGACGTGCCAGTTGCGGATAGTTGCCGATGCGCGCCTTCACCTCCGGCGGCGCGATGTCCTTGCCAATGGCCGTGTTGTCCTTCTCGCCGATCAGCAGCAGCGTCGGCACCGAGATCTTGCCGAACTCGTGCACCACCGGCTGGGTGTAGATCATGTCGTAGAGCAGCGCCGAGTGCCAGGCGACGACCTCGCGCCCCGGGCCACGAAACATGCCGGCCAACATCTGCACCCAGCGCTCGTATTCCGGCCGCCACTCGTTCACGTAATAGGTCGTACGCTCGTAGTTACGGATACGCTCAGCGGTGACTTGCAGCTCGCGTGCATGCCACTGGTCGACGGTCAGCGACGGCACGCCCTCGGCCTTCCAGTCCTCGAGGCCGATCGGATTGACCATGACCAGCTGCTCTACTCGCTCAGGGAACATCAGTGCGATGCGGGTGGCCAGCATGCCGCCGGTCGAGTGGCCCATCACGGTAAAGCGCGCCACGCCGAGCGAGTCCAGTAGCTGCTTCGTGTTGTGCGCGAGTTGCTGGAAGGTGTACTGATAAGCCGCGGGCTTGCTGGATTTACAGAAGCCAATCTGGTCCGGCACGATGACGCGATACCCCTGCTGCTGCAGGAAGCGCATCGTGCCTTCCCAGGTCGCCGCACAAAAGTTCTTTCCGTGCAGCAGAACGGCGGTGCGGCCATTCGGCTTCTCGGGCAGTGCCTCGAGATAGGCCATCTTGACCGGCTGTCGCTGCGACTCGAACCGCAGGTACTGTACCGGTGCCGGATAGTCGAAGCCCTCGAGCTCCGGGCCATAGGCGGGGCCCTCCTCGGCACGCGCGATACCGGTGACAACGGTCAACGCGGCCATCAGCCCAACAGCATGGATCGTCAGCTTATTCATAGTGCGCCCATATTCTGAATACCTTCACTGGATGCTTGGCGTGTTCCACGAACACCAGTCATCGTAAAAGACCCTCTCGACGGCGACGAGGCTCGTGCTCACGCGAAATCACGTTCCCGGTATCGGTCGGCAATAAACAGAGCGGCGACGATACCCACCACCGCGCCGAACATCACATAGTAGGACGGCGCCAGCGGTGTTCCGGTGACCGCAATAAGCCAGGTCACGATGAGCTGGGCGAAGCCGCCGAACAGCATCACCGCGAGGTTGTAGGCCAGCGCCAGGCCGGTGGAGCGCTGTCGTACCGGGAACTGCTCGGCCAGCGCAGTCGAGATCGCACCGAACCCGACGGCGATCGCGCTGCACAGCGCCACCTGCATGACCAGCAGGCGCGGCAGCCCGGGCTCAGCGATCACCCAGTCCAGCAGCGGATACGGCAGTACGAAATACAGCAAGGCGGCGAGCATGAGGACGGGCCGGCGGCCGATACGGTCGGACACCATACCGAAAAGCGGTATCAGCAGCGTCAGACAGCTCAGACCCGCCACTTGCGCGGTGAAGGCGTCATTCAGCGGAATCTGCAACTGCGTTTTCGCATAGGTGGGCATGTAGATCAGCACCACGTAAAACATGATGGTGGATGACACCACCAGTCCGAACGACACCAGCACCGCGCGTGCCTGCCCGCGCAGCAGCGCCAGCAGGCCGGTTGTGACCGCTGGGTTGCGCTGCGCTGATTGCGCCGCCTCGACGAACGCCTCGGTCTCTTCGAGATGGCGGCGCATCCACAACCCGACCGGGCCAATCAGCAGCCCGAAGATAAACGGCAGCCGCCAGCCCCAGCTATCAACCTGCTCGGGCGTCAGCCCTTGCGTGACCAGCATGCCGGCGGTCGCACCGCCCAGTGCCGCCAGCGCTTGCCCGACCATCTGAAGCGAGCCGAAGAAGCCGCGCCGCCCGGGAGGTGCGCTCTCGATCAGGAAGGCGGTGGCGCTGGCGAACTCGCCGCCGGTGGCTGCGCCCTGCAGCAGTCGAGCCAGCACGATCAGCGCCGGCGCAGCCGCACCAATCGCTGCATAGGTGGGCGCGAAAGCAATCATCGCAATCGAGATCGTCATCAGCAAAATAATCAGCTGCAGCGCTGCCTTGCGCCCGTGGCGGTCGGCATACATGCCGATCAGGACGCCCCCCACCGGCCGCATAAAGAAACCAACGCCGAAGGTCGCCATCGCCAGGAGCAGGGAGGCGTACTCGGTATCGGACGGAAAGAACAGGCGCGAAATGATCACCGTCAGGAAGCCGTAGACGACGAAGTCGTACCACTCGAGGGCATTGCCGATGACGGCGGCGAGAATCTGGCGGGTCTTGGGCGTGCGGGACATCGGTCGCTTCCTCTTTGTGATGGTTGGCTGTTGTCGTTTGTTATGCCGGTGGCGCAGGCGACATCCTAAACGCCCTTGGTCCGAACCGGGCGAATACCCACGCCATCGCCGTGCCGCCGCTTCGGTTACACTCGCGCACACTCACCCAACTGCTCTGCGGAGAACCACCATGACCTTGCTGATCATCGGCCTCATTCTTTTCCTCGGCGCGCATTCGACCCGCGTGTTTGCCGACGACTGGCGCGACCAGATGGTCGAGCGTCTCGGCGAGAAGCCGTGGAAAGGTCTGATCACGGTCGTGTCCATCATCGGTTTCGTGCTGATCATCATCGGCTACGGCGATGCGCGCACCGCGCCGATCGTGCTCTGGGACCCGCCGATCTGGACGCGCCACCTCGCCATCCCGCTGACCGTGATTGCCTTCATCCTGCTGGCCGCTGCCTATGTTCCGCGCAACCGGCTCAAGGCAAGGATCGGCCACCCGATGGTCGTCAGCGTCAAGCTGTGGGCCTTCTCCCACCTGCTGGCCAACGGTACGCTGGCCGATGTGCTGCTCTTCGGCGGCTTCCTCGCCTGGGCGGTGGTGGATTTCATGAAGTCGCGCCGCCGCGACCGCGCCAACGGCGTCACCTACCCGGCCGGTACGCTGTCACGCACGCTGCTGACCGTCCTCGTCGGCGTGCTGGCCTGGGCCGTGTTCGCGATGTTCCTGCACACCCGCTGGATCGGCGTCTCACCGCTGCCCATGCCGCGCGGTGCCGCCATGCCGGAGCCGGCCATCAGCCAGCCGGCAGCGCCGGAAACCGCCGAGCCACCGGGCGCGGCCGACGCACCGCGCTGATATCCCGCCGGGCCGCATTCTTCGCGGCCCTCGCCTCATCGTCTGCAGAGGCGCTTGAGCAGCGGTTCGTCATGCATTTTTAATAACGTACCGCTCTCCCTACCGATTTTGCAGCCCGCACAAGCGGGTCCCGCCGGCGCCGAATTGTAAAATTTTGCAATTCGGCAGTAATCAATTGCACTCCCACGCCATAATAATTATTATGTGGTTTAGTTTGTGACTGATGAGTATTAATTCTTCCGCACCTTTAGGAGACCAGCATGCTGATGTCGACCCAAGCCAACCGGTACGCTCATGCGTTGCTGAAGGCACGCGCCGGCGGTACCTTGCATCCCCTGCTGACGGAGGAGGCAAGCCTCAACATCGATGACGCCTACGATGTTGCCCGGAGCCTGATGACCATCCGGATCGCCAATGGCGAGACGCCGATGGGTCGCAAGATCGCTTTCAATAACCGTCGGGTACAGGCACGCTACGGCAAGACCGAGCCCATCCTGCAGCCACTGTGGACGACCCTGTACGACAGCACGGTCGAATTCGCGATGGACAATTCGGCCGTCCATCATCTGACCAAGGCGCAGCAACCCCGCATCGAGCCGCAACTGGTGTTCAAGCTCGCGCGTACGCCCGCACCGGACGCCAGCCTCGAGGATCTGTCCGAGTCGCTGGAGTGGATGGCGCACGGCTTTGAAATCGCCGTCTCGCCTTTCCGCAACTGGGAATTCGATGCGGCCGATGCGATCGCCGGCTTCGGCTTGCACCGGAAACTGGTCGTCGGCGAACCCCGCATGCTCTCCCGCCAGGGACGTCACCGCTTACCCGATGTGCTCGCCTCGGCCAGCCTGTCGATGTCCCGCCTGGTGGCCGGCACTGGGGGTATCTGCGCTGCGGGCTTCGGCAGCGACCTGATGGGTAGCCCGCTGCACGCACTGCACGCACTGCACCAACAGCTACACGCACAATCGGCCTTCGAGCCGCTGCAGGCCGGCGAAATTATCGCCACCGGCAGCTGGACCGACCCGCTGCCGGTCAAGCGCGGCGAGGTCTGGATGAGCGCCTTCGGCCAGCTGAACTTGTCAGGATTACGCGTGGCATTCAGCTAAATCAGGGGCCAGCCGCCCCGCCCGGTCCAAGAAACCCCTTTGGCGTCATGGCCGAAGCTTGGATCAACCGGCCGTTCCGGATATTCTTGCGCGCAACAATAACGAGAATCCGGAGCGCCCGTGTCCCCGACCACCGTCCAAGTTGTCGCCGCCGTGATCTTCGCGCTGGCACTGATTCACACCTTCTCCACTTCGTTTTTCGAACACCTCGCCCACACGCGCCCGGCCCATGCCGGCGTCTGGCACCTGCTCGGGGAGGTCGAGGTTGTGTTCGGCTTCTGGGCCATGGTCCTGATCGTGCTGATGGCTTTCCTGAGCACCCAGGCCGAAGCGGTCGCGTATCTCGACAGCCGGAACTTCACCGAGCCCATGTTCGTCTTCGCGATCATGGTGGTGGCCGGCAGCCGGCCCATCCTGCAGGCAGCACGGATCGCGGTTGACTGGGTTGTACGGCTACTGCCGCTGCCCGGGCCGGTCGCCTTTTTCTTCACCGCCCTCTCCGTCGTTCCCCTGCTGGGTTCCTTTATTACCGAGCCGGCGGCAATGACGCTGGCCGCACTGCTGCTGCGGGACGCTGTGTTCAAGAACGCCTCGAACCGCCTGCGCTATGCGGCTATCGGCGTGCTCTTCGTCAACGTGTCGATCGGCGGCACACTGACGCCCTTCGCGGCACCGCCGGTGCTGATGGTGGCGGCGAAGTGGAACTTCGATCTCGCTTACATGATTACCCACTTCGGCTGGAAAGCCTCGGTCGCCGTGCTGATCAATGCCACGGCGCTGACCCTGCTGTTCGCCCGGGAAATCCGCGGTCTGCCACCGGCCCCGAAGGCTGAAGAAGCCCGCGTGCCGCTGCCCTTGATGGGGCTGCATCTGCTCTACCTGCTGGGCATCGTGGTGTTTGCTCACCATCCGGCGGCCTTCATGGCGGTGCTCCTGCTGTTCATGGGTACGGCCACGGCCTATCCGCAACACCAGGACCGACTGATCCTGCGCGAAGGCCTGCTGGTTGCCTTCTTCCTCGGCGGGCTGGTCGTGTTGGGCGGGCAGCAGCAATGGTGGCTGCAACCGCTGCTGCTGAGCATGGATGCGACCTCGGTCTACTATGGCGCGACAGCGCTGACCGCCATCACCGACAACGCGGCACTGACCTATCTCGGCTCGCTGGTTGATGGGCTGTCGGACGAGTTCAAGTATGCGTTGGTATCCGGTGCGGTAACTGGTGGTGGCCTGACCATCATCGCCAACGCGCCGAACCCGGCGGGCGCGTCGATCCTGCGATCACGTTTCGATGATGGCACCGTTAGTCCGCTCGGGCTGCTGGCCGGGGCGGCCTTGCCGACGCTGGTGGCGATTGCCTGCTTCCGGTTGTTGCCGAATCTGTGATCCTGGGGGTGGCGGGGGAGTTGGGGGAGTTGGCGGGTTTCGCCTGCGGCTCTACCCGCCCTATGGGGCCTCATTCGGAGCCGTGAGTGGTGAGTGGT
>CAZESK010000073.1:8256-9742 GCA_964515155.1 uncultured Bifidobacterium sp. | reverse complement strand
GGTCTCATCGACGATCTTGTCCTGCATCGCTTGCCAATGTGACGGCAGGCAGGCATACACGCCGTCACCGGTGAGCACCTGCACGGCATCGAGTTGCGATAGCAGTGCCGGTAGCGCCTGTGGTGTGAGGTTACGGTTGGCTGTGAACGCGGACAAACTGATGCCGCGCCCCTCCATAGCCAGCAAGGTACGTAATGCGTGGTCATCTGCAGGATCCTGTTGCGCGCGCAGCAGGGAAAGCCGCTCGGTCGAGCGCTTGCCGCGCAGCGGAGGAAACACATCGAGCACCACGCAGCCGCCCAGCGTCTGCCTTGCCGATGCGTCGCGCAAGACGATGCGGTCGCCGTGGCACAGGTGCAGCGGTATGTCGAGCGCGAGCTCGCCAAGCATTGATGCGCCGGGTTGCAGCTGCTCGCCCTCGAGTAACGCGATGCGCGCCAGCGTATGGGCCGCACCCGCATGCACATGCACGCTGGTCCAGTGCCGGAGTGGTTTGGTGTCGGGCAGTAGTGTGACGGAGACACTCAGCCGGTCAGTTCGATGCGTGAGCGCCTCGGCAACGACCCAGTCACCGCGATGAATATCGCTGCGCTCGACACCGACCAGATTCAGCGCGACCCGTTCGCCGGCTCCGCATTGCTCCGCCGGCCGGTTGAATGCATGCAGCCCGCGCACGCGTGCCGTCAGCGCCTTGCCGTGCCGAACGGAGTGCAGCAGACGAACGGTGTCGCCCACGGCCAGCGAACCGGCATGCACAGTACCCGTGATGACGGTGCCGCGTCCTTCGATCGAGAAGCTGCGGTCGACTGCGAGCCGGAAATGGCGATGCCCGGTCCGATCACCGTTAGGCTCGGCATACCAGGCGCGCGCGCTATCGCGCAAAAACGTCTTGAGCGAGTCAATACCCTGGCCGCTGATGGCGCTGCACGGAAAGAGCGGCGCATCGGCAAGGAAGGTATCGGACAGGATCGCCCGGATCTCACGCTCGACCTCGGCAACGCGCTCTGCCGATACGGCATCGATCTTGGTTAGTGCGATGACGCCGTGCCGAATGTTCAGTAGTTGGAGGATCTGCAGATGCTCATGGGTTTGCGGCATCACACCGTCGTCGGCAGCAACCACCAGTAGCGCCATGGCGATACCGGTCGCCCCGGCCAGCATGGTCGGGATGAAGCGCTCGTGACCGGGCATGTCGACGAAGCCGAGACGAGGACCGTCTGGTTGATCGGCATCGATGGGCTGGTAGGCAAAGCCGAGTTCGATGGTGATGCCGCGCGCTTTTTCTTCTTTCAAACGGTCGGTATCGACGCCGGTGAGGGCGCGTACCAACGCAGTCTTGCCATGGTCGATGTGGCCAGCCGTACCGATGATCATGCGAGTGCAGGCAGGGCCAGATACTTCAGTTGTGCGGTGAACTCGTCCTCGTTCTCGAGCGTACGCAGGTCGAGCCAGATCGCGCCATCTTTCACGCGTCCGATCACGGGCA
>CAZESK010000073.1:0-8156 GCA_964515155.1 uncultured Bifidobacterium sp. | reverse complement strand
GCGTGTCAGCAGCCGCAGCAACGGCAGGCTGTGGGCCAGCTGCTGCGGATCGTCGAGATGATCACGATAGACACGCAAGGTGGCCTCCAGTGCGCCGACGATCAGCTTGTCGCAGCGCAGCGCGCGTTTGAGTGGATGCTTGCGGATGGTCTCAATCAGGTCCTTGCGACCGAGGATGATGCCCGCTTGCGGGCCGCCGAGCAGCTTGTCGCCGGAGATACTGACCACGGTCGCGCCGGCGCGCAGGCTTTCCTGCGGCAGCTGCTCGTGCGGCAGCCCATAGCGCTCGAAGGGCAGCAGCGCGCCACTGCCGAGATCAACGAAGAATGGCAGATTCCGCGCCGTGGCCAGCGCACCCAGTTCCTGTTCAGACGCCGCCGCGGTGAAGCCGACAATAGCGTAGTTCGATGCATGGATACGGGTCAGCATCGCGGTGTGCTCGCCGATGGCTTTCTCGTAGTCGTGCAGGTGGGTTCGGTTAGTGGTGCCGACCTCGACCAGCTTGCAGCCGGCCATGGCCATGATGTCGGGTATGCGAAACGAACCGCCGATTTCGATCAGCTCGCCGCGCGAGATCGGCACTTCGCGTCCTGCGCCCAGTGCGGCCAGCACCAGCAGCACGGCCGCGGCATTATTGTTGACGATGGTCGCTGCCTCGGCTCCGGTCAGCTCGCACAGTAGCTGCTCGGTGATGTGATCGCGCTCGCCGCGCTCGCCGGAGGCGAGGTCGTATTCGATGGTGACCGGATGGCGGGCCGCATTGACCAATGCGGCAATCGCGGCCTCGGGCAAGGGACTCCGCCCCAGATTGGTATGGATGACCGTGCCAGTCAGGTTGAGTACGCGGCGCAGCGAGGGCAGGGTCTCGGTATCGATTTGCTGCGCGACCAGGCGCATCAGCTGCTCGCGTCCTATGCTGGCATGATCATCGGCAGAGGCCAGCGATTTGCGGATACCGGCAAGCGAGCGCTGTATGGCACGTTTGACGAGGCCTCGGCCATGGGCATCGATCGCGGCGTGGAGTTCCGGATGGTTCAGCAGTGCGTCCACTGAGGGCAGCGTGGCGAGCCGGAGGTTGTCGGCACCGGTTTCGCCCGCACGGGGCAGAAACGAGGGGGGCATGATGGTCATTGATTTGCCAAAGTTACCGACGGAGTTTAGCGGGTAATGGCGGATTTCGCCTGCGGCTCTATCCGCCCTATGCATCATGGGAGAGCCATTCGGCGGACAGACCCGCAGACGAAATCCGCCACCCTCCGCACCTTACTCTTCAGGCACCCCCGGCGAAAACAGCAAATTCGGCCCGCTACGCAAATAGCCGGCCTCATCAACCAGCATGTCGAGCGTGAGTGTCGCGAGATCGTCGGCCAGGACATCCATCATCGGCTCTTTCTCGCGCGTGAAAATCTTCAAATAGCTGTGGCAATGATCGCAGGCTTCGGCGCGCGCGAAGGCAATCCTGGTCGACGGACCATCGCTGTCCTTGCCGTTGAGGCTGTAGTAGGAAACATCCTTGGTCGATTCGCAGGCCGTGCAGGTTACGCGCACCATGTGCCACTGGGTCGAGCACAAGCTGCAGTGCAGATAGCGCAGGCTGTGCTGGTTCGGTGCGATCTCGATCACGCTGGCGGTCGGGCGTGAACCACAGCAGGGACAGACCAGCGATGAGCCAACGAGGCCGATGTCGCCAGTTTTCAGCGAGCCCGCCTGACGGGTCCACCAGACCTGCAGTGCCGCACCCACGAGCGGCGACAGCATGGCGTGGGTTTCCGGGTCGTCACCGGCGATGCCGCCACCGAATACCGCATCGGCAATGGCCTCGCGACCGGCGGCATCGATAGCGGCGATCTTCCCGGCAGCATCTTGCAGCACCGGCTCGCCGCACGTGGCCAGCGACGCGATCAGGGTATCGAGATCTTCCTGCCAGCCGGCGTCGCGTTCGCCCTGGAAGGACAGGGCAGGCATGCCATGCTCGCGCGATGCGGCGAGGGCCGCGTCTGCAATCGCTGCCGGCGCATGGGCATCGTAGGCCTTCTGTTGCGCGTGGGCGATGTGGGCCATGGCGCTGAGGAGGGGGCCGAGCGCGCTACCCCGTGCAAGGTGTTCGAAGCGCCGCGCACGGTTCGCAAACAGCTGACCGTCGGTGGGTAGTACGACATGAGGGAAGGGCTCGTGCTGGCCGATCTCTCCGGGCTGGAGGATTTTCTGGATCATGTGCGTGCTGGTAAGGAGACGGGGATGATGGCCTGCGCCGGGAGCACTGTGTCGGAGGCTGCCGGCTTCTTGGACGCCCTTGAGGCGCGGACCGGCATACGGTCTCGGGTGAGCTGGCAACGTAGAGTGTAGCCGATTGGCGGGTTGCGTCCTCGGTGGAGGTCATGGCGGGTTTCGCCTGTGGCTCTACCCGCCCTATGGTTGTTCACTCGCTCCATAGGGCGGGTAGAGCCGCAGGCGAAACCCGCCATGCCACCCTGCCAGACTTATTTCGTCCCCGTCTGCTCCTTGTGCCACTCCGGGTGATGATGCTTGGCCCAGTTCGCTTCGACCGTACCACGGGTCATCGCACGCAGCGTGCCCTTGACCCAGATCGCCGCATAAACATGGATGATCAGCGCCAGGATGCCGGTGAAGCCGGCCAGCATGTGCACGACCATCGCGACGCGGATCACCGAAATCGAGAAGAACTCGGCGAAGTACGAGCGCCAGATCACGATACCCGAGAGCAGCAGAGCAATGACGCTACCGACCATGGTCCAGAACATCAGCTTCTGGCCGGCGTTGTACTTACCGATGGGCAGCTTGTCCGGACCATCGCCGTTGTTGATCACTTCATCGATCATCTTCAGCCACTGGATGTCCACCGGCTTGAGGAAGTTCTCATGCCAGACACGACGCGCGAGGCCGATGAAGCTGATCGCCATCACGATCCCGAGGAAGGGGTGCAGAATGCGCGCCCATACCGGTCCGCCCAGCACGTTGGTGAGGAAGAAGAACGACGGATGGAAGAACGCGAGACCGGTCAGAGACAGAATCACGAACAGGATAGCGACCACCCAGTGGTTCACGCGGTCTGATGCGCCGTAGCGCTGGATATACTGTTTCATGTCAGGCCTTTTCCTTCTCTGCGACGTGGTCGTCGTCGTGTACTTCCTTCGGACCCTTGATCATGTAGTGGAAGAAGCCACCGATGACAGCCAGACCCAGACCGATCGACAGCAGCGGCTTGGTCACACCCTTCCACAGCGACACCATTGGGCTGATGGTCGGATCCTTCGGCAGACCGTTGTACAGCTCCGGCCTGTCGGCATGGTGCAGCACATACATCACGTGCGTGCCGCCGACACCTGCCGGGTTGTACAGACCGGCGTTCTGGTAGCCGCGTTCGTTGAGTTCCGCGACGCGCTCCTCAGCCTGATGAATCATGTCTTCCTTGGTGCCGAACATGATCGAGCCGGTCGGGCAGGCCTTGACGCAGGCCGGCGCCTGGCCGACAGCGACGCGATCGGAGCACAACGAGCATTTGTAGGCTTTGCTGTCTTTCTGCGAGATGCGCGGAATGTCGAACGGGCAGCCGGCGACGCAGTAGCCGCAGCCAATGCAGTGCTCCTGGTTGAAGTCGACAATGCCGTTCGAGTACTGCACGATCGCGCCCGGCGACGGGCAGGCCTTCAGGCAGCCCGGGTCCTCGCAGTGCATGCAGCCATCCTTGCGGATCAGCCACTCGAGCTTGCCGGCTTCCTCGATCTCGGAGAACCGCATCACGGTCCATGAGTTCTCGGTCAGGTTGGTCGGGTTGTCATAGACGCCGATGTTCTCGCCGACCTCGTCGCGCAGGTCATTCCACTCCATACAGGCGGACTGGCAGGCCTTGCAGCCGATGCACTTCGAGACATCGATCAGTTTCGCCACTTCGACCTGATTACGGACTTGCGGCGGCGGGGTGGTCGTTGCCGACCGTCGTTTGATATCAGAGCTAATCATCGCCAATTACGCTTTCTGTACGTCGACCAGGAAGGCCTTGAATTCCGGCGTCTGGGTGTTCGCGTCACCGACCGAAGGCGTCAGCACATTCGTGATGTGGCCTTTCTTGGTCAGTCCCTTGAAGCCCCAGTGGTTCGGCACACCGATCGTATGGGTCTCCTTGCCTTCGATCATCAGTGGCTTCAGGCGCTTCGTCACCACGGCTCTGGCCGTGATCTCGCCGCGCTTGCTGCGCACCCGGATCATGTCACCCTGCGCGATGCCTCTGGCTTTGGCCAGCTGCTCGCTGATCTCGATGAACAGCTCGGGCTGCAGCACGGCATTGATCCGCTGGTGCTTGGTCCAGGTGCCGAAATGCTCGGTGAGGCGGTAGGTGGTGGCGACGATCGGGAAGTCCTTTGCATCGCCGAACGCCTCGCGGTCGCCGTCGAAGACGCGAACGGCGGGGTTGTTCCTCGCCTTCGGGTTCTTCGGCCAGAACGGGTTGTACGCCAGTGGCGACTCCATCGGCTCGTAATGCTCGGGGAAGGGGCCTTCGGCCATCTTGTCGATGGCGAAGAAGCGCGCCACGCCCTCGGCATTCATGATGAACGGGCCGACATTCTCTTCCGGCGCCGCGTCCGGACGCATGTCAGGGACGTCCGAGCCGGTCCACTTGCCGTTCTTCCACTCGATGACCTTGCGCTTCGGATTCCATGCCTTGCCGGACGGGTCGGCCGACGCACGGTTGTACAAAATGCGACGGTTGGCCGGCCATGCCCATGCCCAGCCCGGCGTATTGCCGTGGCCGGTATCGGTGTTGTCGCGGCGGGCCATCTGGTTGCCCGCCTGCGTGAACGAGCCGCAGAAGATCCACACGCCGCAGGCCGTCGTGCCGTCGTCGCGCAACTGGCCGAAGCCGGACAACTGGTCGCCGGCCTTGACCAGCACCTTCGATGGATCCTTCGGATCGAGCACATCGGCCAGCGCGCGGCCGTTGTACTCGCGCGCCAGTTCTTCGGCGGTCGGATTCAACGGGTCGGCGAAGTTCCAGGTCAGGCTCAGGACCGGGTCCGGGAAAGCGCCGCCTTCCTGCTGGTACAGCGAACGGATCGTCGTGAACAGCTCGGCGAGGATCTCGCCGTCACCCTTGGCGTCGTTGGCCGGCTTTTGTCCGGCCCAGTGCCACTGCAGCACGCGGCCGGAGTTGATGACCGAACCGTCCTCTTCCGCAAACAGTGACGAGGGCAGGCGGTAGACGGTGGTGGCGATCTTGGCCGGATCGACATCATTGAACTCGCCGTGATTGGACCAGAACTCGGATGTCTCGGTCGCCAGCGGGTCGATGACGACGAGGAATTTCAGCTTCGACAGTGCGTCGCTGATTTTCTTCTTGTCCGGGAACGCCGCTAGCGGGTTGAAACCCTGGGCGATGTAACCGGTCATCTTGCCGTGATACATGTCGTCGAAGACCTGGATGATGTCGTGGTCCTTGTCGACTTTCGGCAGGAAGTCGTAGGCCCAGTTATTGGCCCTGGTCGCGGCATCGCCATACCAGGCCTTCATCATGCTGACCAGGAACTTCTCGTAGTGCTGCCAGTACGACATCTGGTCCTTGCGGGCCGGCTTTGCCGTACGCTTTTCAATGTAGCTCTTGTACTCCTGCTCCGCATCCTTGGGGAGGCTCATGTAGCCCGGCAGCATGGTGGAGAGAAGACCAAGATCCGTCAGGCCCTGGATGTTCGAGTGGCCGCGCAGCGCATTCATGCCGCCGCCAGTCTGTCCGATATTGCCCAACAGGAGCTGCACCATCGCGCCACAGCGGATCATCTGCGCGCCATAGGTGTGGTGCGTCCAGCCGAGCGCGTACAGGATCGTCATCGTACGGTCTTTGCCCGAGGTGGTCGCAACCATCTCGGCAACCTTCAGGAAGTCCGCCTGCGGTGTGCCGCACACCCGCTCCACCATCTCCGGTGTGTAGCGGCTGTAGTGCGCCTTCATCAGATTGAAGACGCAGCGCGGATCCTGCAGCGTCGGGTCGGTCTTCACATAGCCGTCGGCGCCGCGCTCGTAGGACCAGCTGCTGCGGTCGTACTTGCGCTTCTCGACGTCATAGCCGGAGTAGATGCCGTCGACGAACTCGAAGCCCTTGCCCACGATGAAGGTTGCATCGGTGTAGGCCTTGACGTACTCCGCCTGGTACTTGTCATTGCTGATGAGGTAGTTGATCAGCGCGCCAAGGAAGGCAATGTCTGACCCCGGCCGCAGGGCCGTGTAGAAGTCCGAGACCGCTGCCGTGCGCGTGTAGCGCGGATCGACGACGATCAACCTCGCCTTGTTGTGTGCTTTTGCTTCGACGACCCACTTGAATCCGCACGGATGCGCCTCGGCCGGGTTCCCACCCATGACTAGGATCAGGTCGGCATTCTTGATGTCGACCCAGTGATTCGTCATCGCGCCACGGCCAAACGTCGGGGCAAGACCTGCCACCGTCGGTGCGTGTCAGACGCGTGCTTGGTTGTCGAGTGCGATCATGCCCAGAGACCGTGTGATCTTCTGGGTCAGGTAACCGGTTTCGGTCGAGCCGGCGGAAGCGCACAGCATGCCGGTCGAGAGCCAGCGGTTCACCGTCTGGCCTTCCGCGTTCTTCGCGATGAAGTTCGCGTCGCGGTCGGCTTTCATCAGGTGCGCGATCTCTTCGATGGCATCGTGCCATTCGATCGGTTCCCACTTGTCGGAGCCCGGGCGGCGCACCTCGGGGCGCTTGAGGCGCGACGGGCTGCGCAGCATGTCCAGAATGCCGGCGCCTTTCGGGCACAGCGTCCCGCGGTTTACCGGATGGTCGGGATCGCCTTCGATGTGAAAGACCTTGGCCTCCACATTCTTTGACTTGTCGCCGGTGCTGTACATCAGGATGCCGCAGCCGACCGAGCAATAGGCACAGGTGTTACGGACTTCGGTCGCGCGGTCGAGCTTGTAGGCTCGCATCTCGGCATGCGCCACCGAGGGCGCCAGGCCCATCACGGCGAGGGTAGAGCTACCTAACCCGGCCGCGCTGATCCTGAAGAACTGCCGTCGATTCATTGGGGCGTTCATCAAAACTCCAGGGAAATTTCTTTTCAAAAAAGTCGTGCAAGGCGCTTGCCCGGGCCGCCGAAAAGCCGTTCCGGCGGCCCGGGCGAGCGGGCACGGGCAGGAAAAGCTGGCCACTGTGATTCCATCATTGCAACCAGGCAATTTCGTGCGAGTGCGATATTAACATGCACAACAGTGCGAATAGTCGATGATTTATTGGGGGAATTCCCTGATTTTATGCGGCTTCTCAGGGAATTGTTGAGCTGAAAATATGCTATGGATAACCTATTTGCGCGCGCCGGAGGGCTTGTGCGGCCCGACTGAAATTTTGTCAAGCAGACACGGCTATCAGGATGAGAAACGGATGGCTGGGCCTGTGGCGAGGTAACTACCCTCGGTCGGGTGCGTCATTGGCCGAACCATTCCCCGCGCGACGAGTTGTGGATGCATGACGGCCTCGGCCGGTTCAAGCACCGGTGTCACGCAGCAGTCGGCCGGCTCGAACAGGGTGACCCATTCGGCTTGCGTGCGGCTGGCAAAAATCTGCTCCAACTCGGCCTTCACGGCCATGGCTTCTTCACTGCCGATGGCCTGGCCTTTGGACCAGTGTTTGTCTTTCAGGTCGGGGCGTTGCAGCAGGTCGCAGCAGGCTTCCCAGAATTTCAGTTCGAGCGCGCCAACGGCAAGGTAGCGACCATCGAGGCAGCGGTAGATGCCGTAGCACGGGACGCCGCCGGTCAGGAAGTCGCGTGCCGGCGCTGCGGGCTGGCCATCACAGTTCAGCGCGAGCAGCGGCATGATGTGGTGGGCGAAGGCGGCGTCGGTCATGGCGACATCGACATAGCGGCCGGGGCCGCCCATTTTCACCGCGAGCAGCGCGGCGAGCATGCCTTGCACTGCCGTCTGCGCGCCGCCGAGCAGATCGGCAATCTGCAGGTTGGACAGCACCGGTCGGCCGGCTTCGTCGGCTGTCTGCGCGAGTACGCCGGCGTAGCCCAGATAGTTGATGTCGTGTCCGGCGGCCTGCGCCAGCGGCCCCTGCTGGCCGTAACCCGTGATGGCGCACATCACCAGCGTCGGCTTGCGCGCTTTCAGGGTTTCCCAGCCGAGGCCAAGACGCG
>CAZESK010000072.1:0-9764 GCA_964515155.1 uncultured Bifidobacterium sp. | reverse complement strand
CCAGCCATTTCTTCCGTTTCTGGCTGTGGCTGACGACCGGCATGGTCACCAAGGAGTGGGCAGCGATCCACCGCAAGCATCACGCGAAATGCGAAACCCCCGAGGATCCTCATAGCCCGGTCACCCGTGGCATCGAGAAAGTGGTGTTCGAGGGTGCCGAGTTGTACCGTGTCGAGGCCCACAACCGTGAAACCATCGAGAAGTACGGACATGGCACGCCGGATGACTGGATCGAGCGCAACCTGTACTCGCGCTACTCGGCGCTGGGCGTGTCGCTGATGTTGATCATCGACGTGCTGCTGTTCGGTGTGCTTGGGCTGACGGTATGGGCGGTTCAAATGGCATGGATCCCCGTGACGGCCGCCGGTGTCATCAATGGCATCGGTCACTACTGGGGCTATCGCAACTACGACTGCAAGGATGCATCGACCAACGTTTTCCCAATCGGCATTCTGATCGGCGGCGAGGAGCTGCATAACAACCACCACACCTTCGGCACGTCGGCCAAGCTGTCTGCCAAGTGGTATGAGTTTGACATCGGCTGGATGTATATCTCCATCCTGTCTTTCTTCGGCCTTGCCAAGGTGAAGAAGGTCGCGCCGGCGCCGAAATTCGACCGTCAAAAGCTGGTTGCCGATATTGAAACGCTGCAATCGGTTGTCGCCAATCGCTATGACGTGATGGCCAAGTACACCCGCTCGCTGCGCGCGACGTGGCGCGATGAAGTCGCACAGATCCGTGCCAAGTCTGCGCTTGAATCCGGTTTCCTGAAGTCGGCCAAGCAGCTGCTGCAGCGCGAGCCGGCCAGCCTGGAGTCCAGCCAGCAGCAGCAACTATCGGAATTGTTCAAGCACAGCAGCGCGCTTAAAACCATGCATGAGATGCGGGGTGAGCTCGCTGCCCTATGGGAGCGTTCGCATTCGAGCAGTGACCAGCTGCTGCTGCAGTTGCGTGACTGGTGCGCGCGTGCCGAGGCTTCAGGTATCCGGTCGCTGCAGGAGTTTTCGTTACGCCTGCGCAGCTATGCCTGACGCATGAATCGCGCGGAGCGTCGCTCCGCGCCCCCCCTAACGGAGGGCAACAAAAAACCCGCTTCGAAGCGGGTTTTTTGTTGAGCAGGAGACCGCTTACTTGATCTTGGTTTCCTTGTACTCGACGTGCTTGCGCGCCTTTGGATCGAATTTCATGATGGCCATTTTCTCGGGCATCGTGCGCTTGTTCTTGGTGGTGGTGTAGAAGTGACCGGTGCCTGCGGTCGACTCCAGTTTGATCTTTTCCCGGCCTTTGCTGGTTGCCATGATGTCTGTTTCCTATTCCTGGGTTCGTTTAAGCCTTGCCGCCGCGAGCGCGGATGTCAGACAGCACAGCATCGATGCCGAGCTTGTCGATAATACGGATGCCGGCGTTTGAAACACGCAGGCGCACCCAACGGTTCTCCGACTCAACCCAGAAACGACGGTTCTGCAAGTTGGGCAGGAAGCGACGCTTGGTCTTGTTGTTTGCGTGGGAAACATTGTTGCCGCTCATCGGCTTCTTCCCGGTTACTTCGCATTCACGTGCCACAGCAGACTCCTTGAAAATTCCCTACATTGGAAAGAGCGCGAGTATACAGAAAAATCCACGCAGATTCAATGACTTGCGGAAAACAATTGTGTCTCGATGCTTTGGATAAAATTTAACAATTGTTCTTGCAGCGGCGTCGCTTTCGTTTGTCAGCACAGGCCGTGCTGCCTGAACGACCAGATGTCGTTATCGCTCACGATCAGGTGGTCGAGCATGCTGACTTCGATGCACTCCATGACCTGCTTGAGTTTGGCGGTCAGTGCCTTATCCAGCCCGCTGGGCCGGGCGCGGCCTCCAGGGTGGTTGTGCGCGAAGATGACGCCGGCAGCATTGTGAGCCAGTGCCCGTCGCGCGATCTCCCGCGGGTAGACTTGCACCCTGTCCAGCGTTCCGGTGGCGAGGTCTTCGCAGCATATCAGGCGGTTTTGCATGTCGACGAACAGACCCACGAAGCGCTCGACTGCGAGGCCGCTGAAACGATGCCTCAGGTAGCGGCAGACGGCCAGCGGCGAGTCAAACAGGGTGGTTTCGCGCAGCATGCCTTCGAGTGAGCGCCGGTGCAGTTCATTGACCGCAAGCAACACTGCGCACTTAGCGTCCCCCAGCCCGCGCAGGCTGCGCAACTCGGATGGGCCCGCCGACAGCAGGTGCCCGAGCGAGCCAAAGCGGTGCAGTAGTGACTCGCCCAGGTCCACGGCACTCTGGCCGCTGCTGCCAATCCGAAGGAGGATGGCCAGTAACTCGGCGTCGCTGAGGATAGTCGCCCCCTTGTCTAGCAAGCGCTCGCGCGGGCGCAACTCGGGCGGCAGGTCGGTGATTCGCATTGCAGGCTCCTGTTTTGTCGATGGTGAGCGCCAAGAATAAGTACAGCCAGTCCGGCTTCTGCGTGCAACTCGCGTTGCCGGGTGGCTTACAATACGGCGCTGACCTGAAGCCGCAGAAACTATGTCGAATTCGCTACAACCCATCGTCACCGAAGGGGCATTCCTGACCCTCCACTATTGCCTCTCGTCGGCAGACGGCCGCGAGATCGTGACGACTTTCAACGATAGCCCGGCTACGCTGCAGCTGGGCTCGAGCCAGCTGGCGCCATTCCTCGAGAGCCGCCTGTTCGGTTTGCCGGAAGGCGCGCACGAAGTGTTCGACATGACACCGGAGCAGGCATTCGGACCGCGCAACCCCGAATTGTTGCAGCGGGTATCGCTGGCTACGCTACGAGAGCATTCCGATGCCGACGAGGAGTATGCAGTGGGCGACCTGGTCAATTTCGCTGCTCCCGGCGGTGGTCGCTTTGCCGGTGTGCTGCTCGAGATGGGGGACGAGGATGCGCTATTCGATTTCAATCATCCTCTCGCCGGGCAGCCGGTGAAGTTCGAAGTAAAGATCATTAGCGTACTTTGACCCGGAAATCGGAGCCGACATGACCAAGGAAATCCTGCTCGCCCAGCCCCGCGGATTCTGTGCGGGTGTCGATCGCGCGATCGAAATCGTCGAGCGCGCACTGGCGCAGTTCGGCGCACCCATTTACGTGCGTCACGAAATCGTTCACAACAAATATGTTGTGGAAGACCTGCGCAAAAAGGGCGCTGTATTCATCGAGGACCTCGCTGAGGTGCCACCGGGTAGTCATCTCGTTTTCTCCGCGCATGGCGTCTCGCGCGCTGTCAAGGCTGACGCTGAGCAGCGAGGACTCCGCGTGTTCGATGCCACTTGTCCGCTCGTGACGAAGGTGCATGTGGAAGTCGCGAAGATGCGCGAAGAAGGCCGCGAGATCATCATGATCGGTCACAAGGGGCACCCGGAGGTCGAGGGCACGCTCGGTCAGAGCGAGGGCGGTATGTATCTCGTCGAAACCGTCGAGGATGTCGAGCGGCTTGAGGTCGCCTCGTCGGATCGTCTCGCGTTTGTCTCGCAGACCACGCTGTCGGTCGACGATACGGCCGAGATCATTGCTGCACTCAAGCGCAAGTTTCCGGCCATCGCCGAACCGAAGAAGGGCGATATCTGTTACGCGACCACCAACCGGCAGCAGGCCGTGAAATTCATGGCCCCCCAGGTCGACCTCGTCATTGTCGTTGGTAGCCCGAGCAGCTCGAATTCGAACCGCTTGCGTGAGGTGGCGCAGAAGCATGGAGCGGAGTCCTACATGGTCGATAACGCCGGACAGATCGATCCTGCCTGGGTCGAGGGCAAGTCCCGCATCGGCGTCACAGCCGGTGCCTCCGCGCCGGAGATATTGGTCCAGCAAGTGGTCGATCGGCTCAGATCGCTGGGCGTGAATGCCGTTCGTGAGCTCGACGGTGTCGAAGAGAACGTGATCTTCCCGCTGCCGAAGGGGCTTGCCTCGCGTGCCACCGGCGCCTGAAGACGGAAGCCGACGATGGATATCCTGATCCAGCAACTGGTCAACGGCCTTGTTCTTGGCAGCATGTACGCACTGATCGCGCTGGGCTACACCATGGTTTATGGCGTGCTTAACCTGATCAATTTCGCGCATGGCGAAGTGCTGATGATCGGCGCCATGACCGGTTGGGCGCTGCTGCAACTCATTCAAAAGATCAGTCCCGACATGCCGGGGCTGCTGCAGTTGGCCATCGCGATCATCGGCGCGGTACCTGTCTGCGTGATCGTCAGCGTATTGATGGAGCGCGTGGCTTATCGACGATTGCGCAATGCGCCGCGTCTTGCCCCGCTGATCACCGCCATCGGTATCTCTATCCTGCTGCAGACGATCGCGATGATGATCTGGGGCCGTAATCCCCTGCCGTTCCCCCAGGTGCTGCCGACCGAGCCGTGGCATATCGGCGGCGCGCTGATCACGCCTACTCAGGTGTTGCTGCTGTTCCTCGCTGCCGCTGGCATGGTCGGGCTGTCGCTGCTGGTCGAGCGTACCCGCATGGGGCGTGCGATGCGGGCCGTGGCCGAGAACCCGCGGGTGGCGGCTCTGATGGGCGTTGATGCCAACCGCGTCATTCTCGTCACCTTTGCGATTGGCGCGTCGCTGGCCGCGGTTGCCGGCGTGATGTGGGCAGCCAATTATGCCTCGGCACAGTTCGCGATGGGTTTCGTCCCCGGCTTGAAGGCCTTCTCCGCTGCCGTGCTCGGTGGTATCGGCAATATCTACGGTGCGATGCTCGGTGGCATCCTGCTCGGCATGATTGAGAGCCTCGGTGCGGGCTATATCGGCGACCTGACCGCCGGCGTGCTCGGCAGCCACTACCAGGATATCTTCGCCTTCGTTGTCCTCATTCTCGTGCTGACGCTGCGGCCCTCGGGGCTGATGGGTGAGCGCGTGGCCGACCGCTCCTGAGGAACTAACGATGCTTTCCGTACAGAGCCTGATGCGGCGCGCCTGGTTGCTGCCCCTCGTGGTGCTGGTACTTGTGTTTCCGCTCGTTGCCGGTCAGTTCGGCAACGCGTGGGTTCGGATCGCCGATATCGCGCTGCTGTACATCATGCTGGCGCTCGGTCTGAACGTGGTGGTCGGTTTTGCGGGATTGCTTGATCTGGGCTTTGTCGCCTTCTTTGCCATCGGCGCCTACCTTGCCGCGCTCCTGGCGTCGCCTCAGTTTGCCGCCATCATCGATTCACTGCAGATCGAGTATCCGGTGGCGGGCGAGTGGATGCTGCATGTGGCCGGGCCAGCGCTGGCTGCCAACGGTATCCACCTTTCAGTGTGGCTGATCGTGCCTATCGCCGCACTGGTGGCTGGCGCCGCGGGCGCACTGCTCGGCGCGCCCACGCTGAAGCTGCGTGGCGACTATTTGGCGATCGTCACGCTCGGCTTCGGCGAGATCATCCGCATCTTCCTGAACAATCTGAATGGTCCGGTTAATGTCACCAACGGCCCGCAAGGCATCAACCTGATCGATCCAATCAGAGTCGGCGGCGTGTCGCTGGCCGGCGAACCTGGCTCAGGCGGCATCGTCCGGCTCGGCGAGCTGGCGGTGCCGTCGGTCACAGCCTATTACTACCTGTTCCTGCTGCTCTGCGTAGCGACGATCTTTATCTCACTCCGCCTGCAGCATTCGCGCCTCGGCCGTGCCTGGGTCGCCATCCGGGAAGACGAGGTTGCGGCCAAGGCCATGGGCATCAATGTGCGCAACATGAAACTGCTGGCCTTCGCGATGGGTTCCACTTTCGGTGGCGTGGCCGGCGCCATGTTCGCCTCCTTCCAGGGATTCATCTCGCCGGAGTCGTTCACGCTGACGGAATCGATCGCGATTCTCGCGATGGTCGTCCTGGGCGGTATCGGCCATATTCCCGGTGTCGTGCTCGGCGCGGTTCTGCTCGCGGCGCTACCCGAACTATTACGCCACACGGTCGAGCCGCTGCAAGTCACGCTGTTCGGGCAGGTCGTTATCGAGGCCGAGGTACTCAGGCAGTTGCTGTACGGCCTGGCGCTCGTATTGATCATGCTTGCGCGCCCGGCCGGCCTGTGGCCGTCACCGCGCAAGGAAGATCGCCTCATCGTCAATCCCAACGGGGGCGCGGCATGAGCAGTCCGCTGCTGTCGGTGCAAGATGCCAGCAAGCGCTTCGGCGGCCTGCAGGCGCTGGATAAGGTCAACCTCGAGATCATGCGCGGTCACGTGCATGGCCTAATCGGCCCCAATGGCGCAGGCAAGACCACCTGCTTCAACGTCATCACAGGTCTCTACCAGCCTGACAGCGGCAGCTTCACGCTGGACGGTCGTCCTTATTCACCGAGCGCGCCGCATGAGGTCGCTCGGGCCGGCATCGCGCGTACTTTCCAGAATATCCGCCTGTTCGGCGAGATGAGCGCACTGGAGAACGTGATGGTCGGCCGGCATGTACGTACCCGGCAAGGTGTACTCGGCGCCATATTGCGGCATCGCGCTGCCCGCGATGAGGAGCGAATTATCGAGACACGTGCAAGCGAGTTGTTGGAGTTTGTCGGCATCAGTCATCTTGCGCACCGCACCGCCCGTCACCTGTCCTACGGCGACCAGAGACGCGTTGAAATCGCCCGCGCACTGGCGACCGATCCGCTGCTGCTTGCGCTGGACGAGCCGGCTGCCGGCATGAATGCCACCGAAAAAGACAGCTTGCGCGCGCTGCTACAACGGATACGCTCGGAGGGCACCACGATCTTGCTGATCGAGCACGACGTCAAGCTCGTGATGGGGTTATGCGATCGTGTCACCGTACTCGACTACGGCAAGGTCATTGCCGAGGGTACCGCGGCCGAGGTTCAGAAGGATCCCGCCGTGATTGCGGCCTATCTCGGCAAGGAGGCGGCATGAGCGCGGCAGTCAATCTGCTGGAGGTCAGGGGCCTGTCGGTTGCCTTTGGTGGCATCGAGGCCGTGAGGGATCTTGCGCTGGAGGTCGCCGAGGGTGAACTCGTCACGCTAATCGGTGCCAATGGTGCCGGCAAAACGACGACGCTCAAGGCCATCACCGGTACGCTGCCGGTCTCGAAGCGCACTGGCACGGTCCGTTTCGGTGGGCAGGCAATCGAAGGATTACCCGCCCACTGCCTACCCGGGCTCGGATTGGCGATGGTGCCGGAAGGCCGTGGCATCTTCGCGCGCATGACGATCCGCGAGAATCTGCTGATGGGTGCCTATGCCCGTGCCGAGGCGTCCGGCGTCGAGGATGATGTCGCGCGCTGGTTCGATACTTTTCCACGGCTGAAGGAGCGCGAGTCCCAACTCGCGGGCACGCTGTCGGGCGGCGAGCAGCAGATGCTCGCCATGGCGCGGGCGCTGATGAGCCGTCCCAAGTTGCTGCTGCTGGATGAGCCATCGATGGGGCTGGCGCCGATCATGGTCGAGCGGATTTTTGATGTCGTACGCGCGGTAGTCCGCCAGGGGGTGACCATCCTGCTGGTGGAGCAAAACGTCCACCAGGCCTTGTCGCTGGCCGATCGCGGCTATGTCATGGAAAGCGGCCGTATCGTTCTGCACGACACAGCCGCTCATTTGCTGCAGGACCCGAGAGTGGTCGAGGCGTATCTGGGTACCTGATACCCATACGACTTACCGGACGTCCGGCCGTTTCACGAAGGCCTCGTAATGGCCGCCGCCATCGAGAATGCCTTTGATCCTCTGACCATTCCCTATGTATCGCTCGGCCGGCTCGCCATCAAGGCTTGCGGTGACGAACTTGAACTGGATGTAGCGGTCTCGTTGCTCGCCAAAGTAATCCTGATTGATTTGCTCGACGATCAGTTCAGTCAGCTTGTCGTCGCTGAAAAGCGAGGAACTAGTTTTTTCCTTTCCGTTGCTCCAGTCAGCGATCATGCGCTTGTACCGCTCAGCCGCTTTGTGGAGTGCCTCGCTATTCGGGTGGTAGTCCCCCGTCACATGCTGGAGCATGGAAATCAGCAGGCAATTGTTCTGGTTTCCGCTGTTGGGCTTGACGATAAAGCCGTGTTTGCTCAGCCAGTTCTTGAGCTTGGCAACCAGTCCACTTTGCGCCACAAACTCCGTCGTCGGAACGAAGGATCTTACTGCCGACGCTTCCTGCCTGGACGAATGCCGGCTGGCCTCGATGGCTTCGTCAATCGCTGCCTGGTTCGCTTCGTCGATCAGCCCCGCATGGCCTGTTTCACGTGCGAACTTCTGTGCCGCCGTCAGTCCGTCGTTGTGTTGCAAGCTGGCCTGGGTTGCCTGCTGCAAGGCTTGGTCGTTGGCTGTATCGATCTCCTGTTGGCTTGCGCCCGGCGCCAGAGCCTTTTGAGCCTCGCCGAGGAAGGACTTGTGATGAGACGACAAGGAAGCGATGTTGAGGGGCATGGCAAGCTCCGGCGATATTCGACCACCATCGGTAGTTGCACGGCGCCTCGAGTTCCTGCCAGATGCATTATTGCCGTTCTATACCGGCCTTTCGTTGTGCTTCCCTGACGATATCGGCTGGCAACCACTTCAGGAAGAGCGGCAACACGATGGCCACCAGGGCGATATCGTCCAGCCAACCGAGCAACGGTATGGTATCGGGAATGATGTCGATCGGGCTCACCAGGTAGAGGGCCATCAGCAGGAGAGCCAGCTTCCCGGGCCAGCGCAGCGCCGGGTGATGCCAGGCATGCCAGCCCACGAGCAGGTACCGGCCTGCGGCCCGCAGCCGTCGGCTCAGTCGAAGCACCATATTGACCTCCTCATGAATTGCGATTAGACAGCCTGTCTGTCGGGCGGTGCCCGGGTGGCATAATGCGCAGCAGCGTGAATGACCTCGCAAATTCCCGATGAAACTTTACAGCTACTTTCGAAGCTCTGCCTCTTTCCGCGTGCGTATCGCCTTGAATCTGAAAGGCCTCGCCTGTGACGTTATCCCCGTGCATTTGCTCAGGGACGGCGGCGAACAGTTGCTGCCCGAATACCGTAAGCTGAACCCCGATGCACTCGTGCCCTCGTTGCAGCTGGATGAGGGGGCCGTTCTGACGCAGTCGCTGGCCATCATCGAGTATCTGGAGGAGGTGCATCCGGCTCCGGCGCTGTTGCCGGTCGATGCGCTCGATCGGGCGTGGGTGCGCGGCATTGCGCTGGCGATTGCCTGCGATATTCATCCGATCAATAACCTGCGCGTGCTGCGCTATCTGGTCGGTGAGATGAAGCTGTCGGAAGATGACAAGAATCGCTGGTACCGGCATTGGGTGGAGCAGGGACTCACCGCCGTCGAGCAGACGCTGGCTGGCGATTCGCGCACCGGGCGCTTCTGCCTGGGCGACACACCCGGGTTGGCTGATTGCTTCCTCGTACCGCAAATCGCCAATGCGCAGCGCATGCAGTGCGATCTCTCGCGCATGCCCACGCTACTGCGCATCAACGACGCCTGCCTTGCACTGGAAGCGTTTTCAGCGGCATCGCCGGCGCGGCAGCCCGACGCGGAGTGATCCTCGCGCCGGACCGAGGCCGGACTCAGCTGCGCCGGTAACGAACCACTTTCTGATGCTGCTCGCCGAGACCGTCGATACCGAGGCGCATCTCGTCGCCCGGCATGAGGAAGCGCTGAGGCTTCATGCCCATGCCAACGCCCGGCGGCGTGCCGGTGGCGATGACATCGCCGGGCATCAGCGTCATGAAGCGGCTGACATAGCTGATGATTTTTGCTACCGGGAAGATCATCGTCTTGGTGTTTCCGGTCTGGCAGCGCTGGCCGTTCACGTCCAGCCACATGCCCAGCCGTTGCGGATGGGTGATCTCGTCGCGCGTCACCAGCCAGGGGCCGACCGGCG
>CAZESK010000071.1:0-10294 GCA_964515155.1 uncultured Bifidobacterium sp. | reverse complement strand
ACCTCGCGCGCCGATACCGACAGCAGGCCATCGGCATCCACCTGATAAGTGACGCGGATGCGTGCCGCGCCGGCAGCCATGGGCGGAATGCCACGCAGCTCGAAACGTGCCAGCGAGCGGCAATCAGAGACCAGCTCGCGCTCGCCCTGCACCACGTGAATGGCCATGGCAGTCTGGCCGTCCTTGAAGGTCGTGAACTCCTGTGCGCGTGCGCACGGAATCGTGGAGTTGCGCGGAATGACTTTCTCGACCAGCCCGCCCATGGTTTCGATCCCCAGCGACAGCGGAATCACATCCAGCAACAGCCAGTCATCACCGGTGGCACGGTTGCCGGCCAGCAGATTCGCCTGGACTGCAGCACCCAGCGCTACAACCTTATCCGGGTCGATATTGGCCAGCGGCGTCGTCTGGAAATAATCGGCGACGGCCTTGCGTACATGGGGCATGCGTGTTGCGCCACCGACCAGCACGACACCATCCACATCGTCGACCGACAGGCCTGCATCGCGCACGGCCTTGCGGCAGGGCGACAGGGTCTTGGCAACGAGGTGCTGGGTGATCTGAGAGAACGTGGCCGCGCTGATGGTCAGGTGTACGGTTTCGCCGGAGTTCAGCGTGGCATCGATATGCGTCTCGGCATGGAAGGACAGCAGCTCCTTCGCCTCGCGCGCCTTGACCATGAGGATGCGGGTGTCCTCGTCGGACAGTGGCGCCAACTGCGCCTGCTCGATGATCCAGCAAAACAGACGATGGTCGAAGTCGTCGCCACCGAGCGTGGAGTCACCGCCCGTGGCCAGTACCTCGAACACTCCCTTCGACAGTCTCAGGATCGAAACATCGAAGGTACCGCCGCCCAGGTCATACACGGCATAAATACCCTCGGAGCCGTTGTCGAGGCCGTAGGCGATCGCCGCTGCGGTCGGCTCGTTGAGCAAGCGCAGTACGTTCAGGCCGGCGAGCCTGGCTGCATCTTTGGTTGCCTGCCGCTGTGCATCGTCAAAGTAGGCGGGCACGGTGATCACGGCACCGACCAGCTCATCCCCCAGCGCATCTTCGGCACGCTGACGCAATGTAGCGAGAATCTCGGCCGATACCTCAACCGGACTCTTGATGCCTGCCGCTGTCCTGAGCTGAACCATGCCGGGCGCATCGACAAAGTCGTAAGGCAGGTTTTCCGCGTAAGCGATGTCTTTCAGCCCGCGCCCCATGAAGCGCTTGACCGAAATAATGGTGTTCTTCGGATCAGTCGTCTGCGCGGCCTGAGCCTTGTGCCCGATATTGGCGTGGCCATTCGACAGGTAGCGCACGACAGATGGCAGCAACGAGTGTCCGTCCTCATCGTCGAGTACCTCGGGTATGCCGTGGCGTACGGTGGCGACCAGCGAATTGGTCGTGCCAAGGTCGATGCCCACAGCCAGCCGGTGCTGGTGCGGCGCAGTCGACATGCCGGGTTCGGCAATCTGGAGCAGGGCCATGGTGATCAGTCTCGGTTCAGGCTTCCAATGCCTCGAAGGCACAGGCAACTTCATCGCCGAACTTCTCGACGAACATCAGCTGCCGCACACGTTCTCCGGCTTGTTGAAAGTTGCTGCTATCCAGCAGCTGGGCAATCTCATCGAGCTGCCGCTGGCGGGCAGCACGCAGCTCGGTGTTGAGCGATTCCAGCGCGCGGAGGTCCCGGGCCTCCCGCGCCTCCTCGAGCGCCTCGCGCCATTCCATCTGCTGCATCAGGAAAGCCGCCGGCATCGCGGTGTTGGATTCGATGCCAAGATCGATGCCGTTCAGCTCGCACAGGTAGCTGGCGCGCTTGAGCGGATGCTTCAGCGTCTGGTAGGCCTCATTGGCGCGCGTAGCCCACTGCATCGCGATACGCTTCTCGGCGTCGGTCGCGGCGGCGAACTTGTCCGGGTGTACGCGCGCCTGCAATTCGCGGTAGGCAGCGTCCAGCTGCGCCGCATCGATAGCGAAGGCGGGCGTCATCTGGAACAGCGCGAAGTGGTTTTCCATGTATCTTTAAAAACAAAAGCCTGTCGGGTGGAACAGGCCATAAGAGTATTCGGCAAGTTGGCGGTGTTGCGGCGGGTTTCGCTTCGCTCTACCCGCCCTATGGTGTCTGAGATAGGTATAGGACGGGTAGAGCGAAGCGAAACCCGCCGTCCTTACCTCATCAAATCCGGAAGCTCTCCCCGCAGCCGCACTCATCCTTCACGTTCGGGTTGTAGAACTTGAAGCCCTCGTTCAATCCCTCACGCGCAAAATCCAGCTCCGTGCCGTCGATATAGGGCAGGCTCTTCGGATCAACAAACACCTTGATGCCATGCGACTCGAATACCTCATCGCTGGTCGACATCTCGTCCACATACTCGAGCTTGTAGGCCATGCCCGAGCAGCCGGTGGTCCGCACGCCAAAGCGTAGCCCGATGCCCTTGCCACGCTTCTCGATGTAACGGGAGACGTGTTTCGCTGCTTTTTCGGTGAGGGTGATTGCCATTGCTATGTCCGTTCAACCTGAAAGTCGCTGGATTCCGTGTCTGTACCCACTGTACTCAAGCCGCGTCCTGCTCCGCGCCCTGCCGCGCCTTGTAGTCAGCAACGGCCGCCTTGATCGCATCTTCCGCGAGGATGGAGCAGTGGATCTTCACCGGCGGCAGTGCCAGTTCCTCGGCGATCTGCGTGTTCTTGATCGACAGCGCCTCATCCAGCGTCTTGCCCTTGACCCATTCGGTCACCAGCGACGACGACGCGATAGCCGAGCCGCAGCCGTAGGTCTTGAACTTCGCGTCTTCGATCACGCCACCGGCGCCGACCTTGATCTGCAATTTCATCACATCGCCGCAAGCCGGTGCGCCGACCATGCCGGTACCCACCGTGTCGTCACCCTTGTCGAAGGCGCCGACATTGCGCGGATTTTCATAGTGGTCGAGTACTTTTTCCGAGTAAGCCATTATCGTGCTCCTGTCTGAATCATTTAATGTGCTGCCCACTGGATCGAGTTGATATCGATCCCGTCTTTGTACATATCCCACAGCGGCGACAGCTCGCGCAGCTTGCCGACCTTGCGCTTGAGGAGATCGATCGTGAAATCGACGTCCTCTTCGGTGGTAAAGCGGCCGAAGGTGAAGCGGATCGAGCTGTGCGCCAGTTCATCGCTGCGGCCCAGCGCGCGCAGTACGTATGAAGGCTCGAGGCTGGCCGAGGTGCAGGCCGAGCCGGACGATACCGCGATGTCCTTGATCGCCATGATCAGCGATTCGCCCTCGACGTAGTTGAAGCTCACGTTGAGGTTGTGCGGCACGCGATGCGCGAGGTCACCGTTGACATACACTTCCTCGATCTCCATCAGCCCTTGCGTCAGGCGGTCGCGCAGCGCCTTGATGCGCGGGATCTCGCTGTCCATCTCTTCCTTGGCAAGGCGGAATGCTTCGCCCATGCCGACGATCTGATGCGTGGCCAGCGTGCCCGAGCGCAGACCACGCTCATGACCGCCGCCATGCATCTGCGCCTCGATACGCACGCGCGGCTTGCGGCGCACGTATAGCGCGCCGATGCCTTTCGGACCGTAGCTCTTGTGCGCGGTGAAGGTCACCAGATCCACTTTGACTTTCTCGAGATCGATCGGCGTCTTGCCGGTCGCCTGCGCGGCGTCCGAATGGAAAATGATGCCCTTGCTGCGGCACAGCTCGCCGATCTGCTCGATGGGCTGAATCACGCCAATTTCATTGTTGACCCACATGACCGATACGAGGATGGTATCCGGACGGATCGCTGCCTCCAGCTGCTCGATCGTGATCAGGCCGTTCGCGGCTGGCTCGAGGTAGGTTGCTTCGAAGCCCTGGCGCTCAAGTTCACGTACCGTATCCAGAACCGCCTTGTGCTCGGTCTTGACCGTGATGATGTGCTTGCCCTTGGTCTTGTAGAACTGGGCGGCGCCCTTCAGCGCGAGGTTGTTGCCCTCGGTTGCGCCGGAAGTCCAGACGATCTCACGCGGGTCGGCATTGACCAGTGCGGCAACGTGGCCGCGCGCTTCTTCCACGGCCCGCTCCGCTTCCCAACCGTACATATGGCTGCGCGAGGCCGGGTTGCCGAACTGCTCGCGCAGGTACGGAATCATCTTGTCCGCGACGCGCGGATCGATCGGCGTGGTGGACGAGTAGTCCAGGTAAATCGGAAAATGCGGCGCCCGGATAGTGTCCATCAGGGATTTGGCCAGCGGTGCGTTCATGTCTCGAGACTCCGGTTAAATCAGGCGGCCTGGTGTGAGCGCTGCTGCTGCACCACCACGACCGGTTTCTGTTCTGCTGCCTTTTCTTTTTGCTGCTCGACCAGGTCTCTCAGCGATACCGAGTCGAGGTAATCCACCATCTTCGCGTTCAGGGTGGCCCAGAGGTCATGCGTCATGCAGCGCACGCCGTGCGACTCGCCGTCGCCGTGGCAGTTCTGCTTCCCGCCGCATTGCGTGGCGTCCAGCGGTTCGTCGACGGCAATGATGATGTCGGCCACCGTGATGTCCTCTGACCGGCGGGCCAGGTTGTAGCCGCCACCAGGACCGCGCACCGACTCCACGATCTCGTGACGGCGCAGCTTGCCGAACAACTGCTCCAGGTAGGACAGGGAAATGCCCTGTCGCTGGCTGATGCCGGCCAGCGTAACGGGTCCCTGATGCTGGCGCATGGCCAGATCGATCATCGCGGTGACAGCAAAACGGCCTTTGGTAGTGAGACGCATGGGAAGGCTCCAGTCGTTAAACGGCGAGGTATCGCGATTTCGGTCATTCCTGAACGTTTTGGTCGAGTATACCAAAGTCGACTGAATTCGTCAGGTATCGCGTGCTGAAGGAACTTTTGCGGGGATTGCCTTTAGAGCAACTTAGCCATTCTGCAATAGATGCATCGGCCCGAACAGCGCCTGCATTTCCCTGTTTTGGATGAACGACAGGTTGTAGGGATGCTCGGCCATCGCCCGCGGAAACAGGGACACCGCCGGCAGAGCGTCGAGCCAGCCGGCAATCTTGCCCCACAACACCAGGGTCGGTGCGGACTGCCCTGCCCGGCCGGCCAAGGCTTCGAGCACTGTCTCCAGCAGAGGCCGCCAGGCTTTGGCTTCCTTCACCGGAGGCACATGCGGACGAAACACCAGCGCCGCATTGAGCAGCAGGAAGCCGTGCGCGTGCAGGTTGTGCTGCAGCTCGGGAAGGGTCTGAATGAAGCGCGAGCCGGCTGCGAGCGCGCGGTGCGCAACCTCGGCCACCGCCTCGCCGCTGGTGGCATCCGGCGCCAGCAGGCCGTCGGCCACCATCAGCATCTTCATGAAGTTGCGCAGCGAGGTCGCGCGATTCACCGGCTTGGCGAGGCCAGACGGCGACCACAGCGCACCGACTGCGCCATCCATGAAGCAAATGCCGGTGGCACTCTCCTCCCGTGGGTAGGGACCTTCGCCGACCAGCACATAGCGCACCGCATCGAGTGGCTGCGCGAAGGCTGCAAACATCCTGCCCTGCGTGGGGAGGAATTGATCGGCAACCAGCGACGGAAGATACGCGGGGTCGGCCGAGGCGACCCGCTCCAGCCCCTCGCGCAACACGGGTTGCCATGACGGATGGGCGAGCGCCAGCGCCTCATCAAGCATGCCGGGCAGTACGCTCATTTTCCGGTGATGGATACAACCTTGTCGTCACCCGGCGCACCGAACAATTGCTCCTTCAGGAGGTGCAACTGGTCGCGCACCTGGGCCGCCTTTTCAAACTCGAGATTCTTCGAGTGATCCATCATCAGCTTCTCGAGGCGCTTGATCTCTTTGGCAACCTGCTTTTCGCTCATCGCCTCGTACTTCGCCTGCTCCTGCGCCGCCAGCAGCTCCTCGCGCGCCTCGTCGATCTTGTAGACGCCGTCGATCAGTTCGCGGATCTGTTTTTTCACACCGACCGGCGTGATGTTGTTCTCCGCATTGAACGCAAGCTGCTTGTTGCGGCGGCGCTCGGTCTCATCCATAGCTCTGCGCATCGAGTCCGTGACCTTGTCGCCATACAGAATGGCCGTGCCATTGAGGTTGCGCGCGGCGCGACCAATGGTCTGGATCAGGCTGCGCTCGGAGCGCAGGAAACCTTCCTTGTCAGCGTCCAGAATCGCGACCAATGACACCTCCGGAATATCGAGCCCCTCGCGCAACAGGTTGATACCGACCAGCACATCAAAGGTACCCAGCCGGAGATCGCGGATGATCTCAACCCGCTCGACGGTATCGATGTCACTATGCAGATAACGCACGGCGATCCCGTTATCGCTCAGGTACTCGGTCAGCTGCTCGGCCATGCGCTTGGTCAGCGTCGTGACCAGAACGCGTTCATTCTTCTGCACACGATCGGCGATCTCGTTCATCAGGTCATCGACCTGCGTGCTGGCCGGGCGAACGATCACTTGCGGATCTACCAGGCCCGTCGGGCGCACCACCTGCTCCACCACCTGGTCCGAGTGCGTCTTCTCATAATCTGCCGGCGTTGCCGACACGAAGACGGTCTGCCGCATCTTGGACTCGAACTCATCAAAACGCAGCGGCCGGTTATCCATCGCCGACGGCAGACGGAATCCGTAGTCGACCAGGTTCTGCTTGCGCGCGCGGTCGCCGTTGTACATGCCATTGAGCTGGCCCGTCAGCACGTGCGACTCATCGAGGAACATCAGCGCATCTTTGGGGAGATAGTCCACGAGCGTCGGCGGCGGCTCGCCCGGCTTCGCGCCAGACAGGTGCCGTGAATAGTTCTCGATACCCTTCGTGAAACCGATCTCAGCCATCATCTCCAGATCGAAGCGCGTGCGCTGCTCCAGCCGCTGCTCCTCGACCAGCTTATTCTGCTGCCGGAACCATTCGAGGCGATCACGCAGTTCTTCCTTGATGGTCTCGATCGCGCGCAGCACGGTCGAGCGCGGCGTGACGTAGTGTGAGCCCGGGTAGACGGTAAAGCGCGGGATCTTCTGCCGCACGCGCCCGGTCAGCGGGTCGAACAGCTGGATGGAATCGATCTCGTCATCAAACAAATCGACACGCACGGCCAGCTCCGCATGCTCGGCCGGGAAGATATCAATGGTGTCGCCCCGCACACGGAAGGTGCCGCGATCAAAATCGATCTCATTGCGGGTGTACTGCATCTGTATCAGCCGCGCGATGATGTCGCGCTGCGCCACACGGTCCTTGGCCCGCAGGGTGAGAATCATCTGGTGATACTCGTTCGGATTACCAATACCGTAAATCGCCGACACCGTAGCGACAATCACCACGTCGCGTCTCTCCATCAACGACTTCGTGCAGGAGAGCCGCATCTGTTCGATGTGCTCATTGATTGCGGAATCCTTTTCGATGAACAGGTCCCGCTGCGGCACATAGGCTTCAGGCTGGTAGTAATCGTAGTAGCTCACGAAATACTCGACCGCATTCTGCGGAAAGAAATCACGAAACTCGCTATAGAGCTGCGCCGCCAGCGTCTTGTTCGGCGCGAACACAATCGCCGGACGGCCGAGCCGCGCAATCACATTGGCCATCGTGAATGTCTTGCCGGAACCGGTGACGCCCAGCAGAGTCTGGAACGACAGCCCGTCGGTGATGCCTTCGACCAGCTTGTCGATCGCGACGGGCTGGTCGCCGGCCGGCACAAAGGGCTGGTAGAGCCGGAAGGGAGAGTCGGGGAAGGTCACGAACTTCGATTCATCCAACGCATTGGAGACTTCGGATAATTCAGCCATTGGAATTTGACCTTTGGTAAAATGCCGGGTTTCGCACAGCTGCTGCATTCAGCGAGTAAATCGCTGCCTTGGGTGGCTGCATGACTTGGCAGCACACGGATTTCGCGAAACCGATAACCGTCAGTAAACGTCAGTAACCTTTCATACTATCACGATGAACGCTCCGCTCTCCGCACCCCTGTTCGCCGCTATCGAGATGGCGCCGCGCGACCCCATCCTCGGCATCACCGAAGCCTTCAATGCCGATCAACATCCCGAGAAGACCAACCTCGGCGTCGGTGTCTACTACGACGACAACGGCAAGGTGCCGCTGCTGGCCTGCGTGCAAAAAGCCGAAGCGCTGCTGATGGAAAAGCAGGCGCCCCGGACCTACCTGCCGATCGAGGGTCTGGCTGCCTATGACAAGGCGGTTCAGGAGCTGGTGTTCGGCGCGGACAGCGAAGTCATCGCCTCCAAGCGCGCCATCACGGCGCAGGCCGTTGGGGGCACCGGCGCACTCAAGCTCGGCGCGGACTTCCTCAAGCGCTTTGCGCCGAATGCGCAGGTCTACATCAGCGACCCGAGCTGGGAGAACCACCGCGCGCTGTTCGAGTCGGCCGGTTTCGTCGTCAACAACTACCCGTACTACGATGCCACCACGCGCGGAGTGAACTTCGCCGGCATGCTCGACACCCTCAAGAACATCCCGGCCGGCTCCATCGTCGTGCTGCATGCCTGCTGCCACAACCCGACCGGCGCCGACCTGACGGACGCGCAATGGGCGCAAGTGATTGAGGTGGTCACGCAGCGCGGCCTCGTGCCCTTCCTCGACATGGCCTACCAGGGCTTCGGTGACGGCATCACCGACGACGGCAAGGTCGTTGGCCTGTTCGCCAAGGCTGGCGGCCCGCTGTTCGTCTCCAACTCCTTCTCGAAATCGTTCTCGCTCTACGGCGAACGCGTCGGCGCCCTGTCGATCGTGGGCTCCAGCGCCGAGGAAGCGTCGCGCCTGATGTCGCAGTTGAAGCGGGTGATCCGCACCAACTACTCCAACCCGCCGATGCATGGCGGGCAGGTGGTTGCCACCGTGCTGGCCACGCCGGAACTGCGCAAGCTGTGGGAAGAAGAGTTGGCCGGCATGCGCGTGCGCATCAAACAGATGCGCCAGCAGATGGTCGACAGCCTGAAGGAGAAAGCGCCGGCACATGACTTCGACTTCGTTGTCCAGCAGCGCGGCATGTTCTCGTACTCGGGCCTGACCAAGGCGCAGGTCGAGCGACTGAAGACCGAATTCTCGATCTACGCTGTCGACACCGGCCGCATCTGCGTGGCGGCACTGAACTCGAAAAACATTGGCCGTGTGGTCGATGCGATAGCGAAGGTGCTGTAAGCCCTACCGACCCTTGGTAGTCCGACGAAGCCCGGCGACACTGCCGGGTTTTTTTCGTCCTGTGCCGGGGCAAAAGCTGCAGCGCCCTGCCGACCCGGCTGTTCGGATCGAGCCTTTGGCGAGTTCTTTGACAAAACTGTTTTTTTGCCCTATGATCTCGCTCCTGTTGCGCCTCTAAGCGCCAACAATTCCCTGATAGCTCAGTCGGTAGAGCGACGGACTGTTAATCCGCAGGTCCCTGGTTCGAGTCCAGGTCGGGGAGCCAAAATTCAAAAGCCCGCAGACGAAAGTTTGCGGGCTTTTTCATTTTTAAGTCATGCTGAGGCCTGTATAAGGATGATTCCTAGCGAGGCGCGGCAGCCTTTCGCACTACCTTTTCCCCGAAGCTCTCTTCGCAGACTTCGTGGAGGTGAGCTTCGTTGCGTTGCTTGGCTTTGCGTGTTTGATCAGCTTCGCGCTTTCAACTTTTCCAGACTTACTAACCATCACGCGACGGTTTTTGGGCTCACCGATCAGAGCATATGCCGGAATCCCTAATGATTGCTTCAGTCGCCGGATCATTGGCAGAGTCAGCGGCCGAGTGTAGTTCAAAACCTCATAGACCCGCTTGCTCTGACCGATCATTGGCTGCAGATCCTTGGGCGTCAGCCCAGCCTGCTCCATGCGGAATTTGATCGCATCCACGGGATCGGGCGTATCGATAGCATGATGCTTCGATTCATACGCTTCGATAACCATGAGCAGTAACTCAAAGCGATCACCTTCTATCGACCCTGGTTCTGGCTCTTGGTCAAAGTATGGCGCGACAACTTCAAGCGCTGCTTGATAGTCGGCTTCCGTACGTAGTGGTCTAATTTCCATTGCTATCTCGCTTGTCATTGATCTAAGGTTGCGGCATCGATTCGGTCATAGTCTGCATGCGTTCCGACGAACTTGATGTAGAGCGCACCAAATTGATAGGCGACGGCGACAACCAGTCGATACTTGTTTCCATGAATGTTGAACACGACGCGGTTATGCCCGACAAAGCTCGCGCTCCGGTATTGATCCTTGATTTGCTGCGCGGTTGCCCAAGAGGCCTCTTTTGCCTCGTCGTACCATGCCTTGAGTGCTTGCTCTGCATCGGCGTGCTTGCTGTAGAAAGCCTTGAGTTTTGCTTGGGAAATGACACGCATCGGCGCCGGATGGTCCC
>CAZESK010000070.1:8082-10478 GCA_964515155.1 uncultured Bifidobacterium sp. | reverse complement strand
TTTCACACTTGCGCCCACTTTAGAGGATGCGCAAATCCCGGTCAAGGAAAATGACGGGGTGAAACACAGGCTTTTTTCAATGAAGTCAAGGACTTAGGCAAACTAGTTGAAGCCACTTAAGGGGCCAATAGTCGATAGAAATGAAGGACTTAGGCAGGTTACTGAAAGTGGAACTTGAGTTTTGCACATGGGTTTGTACAGTAGATGTACCTGGTGCAATGCGCGCGTGCTGAGAGCACGCGAAAGGAAGGGAAAGAAGGTTATGTGCAGGAAAAGTGAAGCAGACCGATAGGCCGGATTCTGTGCGCCGGTCTTGCGACCGCCGTGACAGTCATTCCTCTAGGCGCCGGATTACTCCGGCGCTCAAGCTTCCTACCCGCACGCTCCGCGAGCAACATCAACGCGTGCCTATTTGGAATTGCTCCGGGTGGAGGTTACCGCGTTTCACCGTAACTGAATACGCTCGTCTCTGTGGCCCTGTTCCGCGCCTCACGGCGGACGGCCGTTAGCCGTCACCCTGCTCTATGGAGTCCGGACCTTCCTCCCGCCATCTCACGATGGCCAGCGACTGTCTGGTCTGCTTCACGCCCGCATTCTACCTCCTGCGGCAGCCACTACCGGAATACGGGCTTGCGTTTCTCCAGAAACGCCGTGAACGCCTCTTTCGCATCCGGACCGCTCAGCAGACGGGTGAACTGCTGCATCTCGGCCAGCATCGCGACCGCGACCGGCGTTTGCAGGTCGGCTTTCATCAGCTGCTTGCTCACGCGCAGCGATTCAGCGGGTAATGCTGCGAGCTTTGCCGCCTGCGCCTGAACGAAAGGTACCAGCTCTTCGGCGGGCAGGACGCGGTTCACGAGGCCCATTTTTTCTGCTTCGGCCGCATCGAATGACTCGCCGAGCAGCAGCTTTTCTGCCGCTCGCTGGTAGCCGGCGATGCGCGGCAGCAGCACGCTCGACGCAAATTCCGGGCACAAACCGAGCTGGCTGAACGGCATCGCGAATTTCGCTCCCTCGGCTGCATAGACGAGATCGCAATGCATCAGCAGCGTGGTGCCGATGCCGATGGCCAATCCCGGCACGGCAGCAACCACCGGTTTGGATGCCGTGTGCAGCAAGTTCATGAAATCCGCGACCGGACTACCGTCACCTTGCGGCGGGCGCCGGAGAAAATCCTCGAGATCATTGCCGGCAGTGAAGCAACCACCGTCACCGGTGATGATGATCACGCGCACGGCATCGCTGCTGTCGGCGTCTCTCAGCGCATCGGCCGCCTGCTGGTACATCGCGGCGGTGATTGCGTTCTTTTTTTCGGGCCGGCTAAAAGCCAGCGTGGCGATACGGTCGCGGATGTCGATACGGATTGTCACGTCAGATCCTTTCAAAAATCCCGGCGGCGCCCATGCCGGTACCGACACACATGGTCACCATGCCGTACTTCAGATGGCGGCGTCGCAGGCCATGAATGACGGTGGCCGCTCGGATCGCGCCGGTTGCGCCCAGTGGATGCCCGAGCGCAATCGCGCCACCGAGCGGATTGATTCTCGCCGGGTCAAGGCCGAGGTCGTCGCGTACTGCAATCGCCTGTGCGGCGAAGGCTTCATTGAGCTCGATCCAGTCGAGCTGGTCCAGCGTAAGGCCCGCTGTTTTTAGCGCCGCCGGAATCGCCTCTTTCGGACCGATGCCCATGATCTCCGGCGGCACCCCCCTCACCGCAAATGAGACAAAGCGCGCCAATGGCGTCAGGTTGAACTGACGGAGGATCTTCTCGCTCACGAGAATCAATGCGCCCGCGCCATCTGAAGTCTGTGAGCTATTGCCGGCAGTGACGGTGCCTTTCGCCGCAAAGACTGGCTTGAGCCTGGCAAGACTGTCGAGCGATGTGTCGGCGCGTATGCCCTCGTCCTGCGAGACCATCCGCGTGGTGATCTCGATCTCGCCGGTGGCGAGGTTGGGGAATTTTTCCACCACCTCGATCGGCGTGATCTCATCCTCGCGCTCACCATTGGCGATGGCTGCCATTGCACGCCGGTGGGACTCGAGCGCCAACGCATCCTGCGCCTCGCGCGAGACCTTCCACTGCTGGGCAACCTTCTCCGCCGTGAGGCCCATGCCGTAGGCCATGCCGATGTTCTCGTCTTTCAGTAGGGCGGCATTGATCGATGGATGATGCCCCATCAATGGCACTACCGACATCGATTCGACACCCGCAGCGATCATCACATCGGCCTCGCCCGTGCGTATGCGATCAGCCGCCATCGCCACTGCGGTAATGCCCGAGGCGCAATAGCGGTTCACCGTCACGCCACCGACCGACTTTGGCAGGCCGGCCAGCAGCACCGCCATGCGCGCGATGTTGAGTCCCTGCTCGGCTTCGGGAAAGGCGCAGCCGACAA
>CAZESK010000070.1:4895-7982 GCA_964515155.1 uncultured Bifidobacterium sp. | reverse complement strand
GCCATGCGCGCGATGTTGAGTCCCTGCTCGGCTTCGGGAAAGGCGCAGCCGACAACCGCATCCTCAATAGTGGCCGGGTCGAGATTCGGCACCTGCGCCAGTGCGGCCTTGAGGGTATGTACCAGCAGGTCATCGGGCCGCACATGCCGAAACATGCCGCGCGGCGCTTTACCTATCGGCGTGCGGGTGGCAGCGACGATATAGGCGTCCTGGAGTGACTTGCTCATGGTGAATCCTCCGGTCGTTCAGGGGCCCCGGCGTTGACCGGGACAACATTGTTTCAGGTAACGCACCGTGATGCGTGATCCCGGTGCAAAACGGAGTCCTGTGTCTTCATTCAATTCCTCACCGGCTTCCCGGTCTGCAGCATCCCCATGATGCGTTCCTGCGTTTTCGGATGACCGAGCAGCGAAATAAATGCGGCACGCTCGCGATCAAGTAGCCATTGCTCGGACACCCGGCTTCCCGGTTCCATATCGCCACCACTGACGACATCGGCGATCATGGATCCGATATGCATGTCGTGCGCAGAAATGAAGCCACCATCGCGCATGTTCACCAGCTGCGCCTTGATGGTCGCGCTGCCGTACCGGCCCGTGACGGGTATCAGCGACGCCAGCGGCGGGCGATAGCCTGCCTCAGCCATCGCCAGTGCCTGGGTGGTCGCCACATGCAGCAGCTCATGCGGATGCAGGACGATCACATCGCCCTTGGAGAGGTAACCCATGGCCTTGGCTTCGAGCGCCGACGTCGACACGGCGGCCGTCGCTGCACGCAGGTAGCGGTCCTTGAGGAACTGCAGGATATCGTTACCCTTGGCCTCGCGCGCCGAGCGCAACGCGATCTCCTTGAGGCCGCCGCCTGCCGGCACGAGACCGACGCCGACTTCAACGAGGCCGACATAGGACTCGAGGGCCACCACACGTCGGCTGGCATGCATGAGCAGCTCGCAGCCGCCGCCGAGCGCCAGACCGGCAACGGCCGCCACCACCGGCACGTTCGCATACTTCACACGCATCAGCGTGTTCTGGAAACGTGCAACAAACGGATCGAGTGCCTTGGCGCCTCCGGCCATGAAGGTCGGCAGCATCGCCTGCAGGTCGGCGCCGGCGGAGAACGCGCCACCCTCGGCCGAGTCAGCATGCCAGATCACCAGCGCACGAAAATGACTCTCCGCCTCCGCAAGTGCCCGCTCCAGGCCAGCGATAACGTCCGGGCCCATGACGTGCATCTTGGTTTTGGTCGAGAACAGCAGTACACCGTCGCCGCGATGCCAGAGCCGTACGGCATCATCTTCATATACGGTCGTACCTATCGTCGTACCGCCGGACTGGCCTGAGCCCACCAGCGACGCACGGAACACCTGGCGCTCGTACACAGGCAGCGAGGAGCGCGGCACATAGGTTTTCTTCGCCGGCGACCATGAGCCCTCCGACCGATGCACGCCGTCCCGGCCATCGAACACCCAGTCGGGCAAGGGTGCGGTCGATAGCGCCCGACCGGCATCAATATCTTCCTTCACCCATTGCGCAACCTGCTGCCAGCCCGCGGCCTGCCACAGCTCGAACGGTCCCTGCTTCCAGCCGAAACCCCAGCGTAACGCGAAGTCAATATCACGCGCGTTGTCAGCGATGGCCTCCAGGTGGACGGCGATGTAATGGAAGGTGTCACGGAACAAGGCCCACAGAAAACTTGCCTGCGGGTGCGTACTGTCATGCAGCGCCTTCATGCGCTTGCCCGGGTCTTTCTCCTTCAGGATGCGCGCGATGAGATCGTCTGCCTTCGCGCCGGACGGAACGTAATCATTCTTCGCGGCGTCGTAGCGCAGGATGTTCTTGTCCGCCTTCGTATAGAAACCGGCGCCGGCCTTCTGCCCAAGTCTGCCGGCCGCCAGCAGCTGCTCCACGACGGGCGGCTGCCGGTACAGTGCATGAAAGGGATCGTCCGGCAGCGTATCGGTCATCGTGCGGATCACATGACCGAGCGTGTCGAGGCCGACCACATCGGCGGTGCGGAAGGTACCGGACTTCGCGCGGCCAAGCTTCGCGCCGGTCAGATCATCGACCAGGTCATAGGACAGACCGAACTGCTCCGCCTCGTGCATGGTCGCCAGCATGCCGAAAATGCCGACACGGTTGGCGATGAAGTTCGGCGTGTCGAGGGCGCGCACCACACCCTTGCCGAGTGTGCTGGTGAGGAAGGTTTCGAGCCGGTCGAGAATGCCAGCGTCAGTAGACACGGTGGGAATCAGCTCGACCAGATGCATGTAACGCGGCGGATTGAAGAAATGCACGCCGCAGAAGCGGCCACGCAAACCCTCGGGCAAGCCGCTGGCCAGTGCCGTGATCGACAGGCCTGACGTATTCGTCGCAAAGATGGCATGCGGCGCGATGTGTGTACCGATCTTGGTATACAGCTGGTGCTTCCAGTCCATACGCTCGGCGATGGCTTCGATGACGAGATCCGCCTGCTGCAACCGGTCGAGATGATCGTCGAAGTTCGCGACCTCGATCAGTCCGGCCTGCGCGGCCTCGGCCAGCGGCGCGGGAGTGAGTTTCTTGAGCTGTTCCACCGCACGCTCGGCCAGCGCATTGCGGGGCTGGCCGTCCTTGCCGGGAAGATCAAACAGGATGACGGGTACACGAGCATTGATGCAATGCGCGGCGATCTGCGCGCCCATCACGCCGGCACCGAGAATGGCGACTTTTTTCACGGGGAAGTTGGACATGGTTGGGTTCGCCTTGGTTGGGTGGTGTGGTATCGGGCTAGGCGGGATGGGTGGCGGGTTTCGCGTTGCTCTTCCCGCCCTATGGTTCTGGATACACCTCGAAGGGTCGATGGCGGGTTTCGCGTTGCTCTTCCCGCCCTATGGGCCTGGATACGCGTCGAGTATAGGGCGGGAAGAGCAACGCGAAACCCGCGACCATCAAAACAGGCTCGCCTCCATCGCCATCAGGCTCTGCGATCCCGATCGCGCCTGGCGTATCAGCATCGCCGTCTCCGGCAGCAATCGTGCGAAATAGAAGCGCGCGGTGGCCAGCTTGGCCCGGTAGAAGTCATCGCCGCTGTCCTGCTTGTCGAGCGCCA
>CAZESK010000070.1:0-4795 GCA_964515155.1 uncultured Bifidobacterium sp. | reverse complement strand
GTGGCCAGCTTGGCCCGGTAGAAGTCATCGCCGCTGTCCTGCTTGTCGAGCGCCAGTTTTGCCATACGCGCAAAGAAGTACGCGAAGATCAGATGACCCGCCACGCGCAGATAGGGTACGGCGGCTGCGCCGACTTCGTCGCGGTTCATGAAGGCCTTCATGCCCACTTCCATTGATAGCTTGGACATTTTCTCGGCGATGTCCGCCAGAGGCGTGATGAACTCGGCCATATTCTCGTCGGTGCCATGCGCGTCGATGAACGTCTTGATCTTGTCGCCAAAGGCGCGCAGCTTCGCGCCATTGTCCATCAGCACCTTGCGCCCGAGCAGATCGAGTGCCTGAATCGTATTGGTGCCCTCGTAAATCATGTTGATGCGCGCATCGCGCAGGTATTGCTCCATTCCCCATTCAGCAATGTAGCCGTGGCCGCCAAAAACTTGCAGCGCCTCCGAGCAGGCAATCCACGCGTTATCGGTCAGGAAGGCTTTCACGATCGGCGTCAGCAAGGCGACCTCATCGGCCGCTGCTTTGCGAACCTCCTCGTCCGGATGATTCAGCTCGCAATCGATCATCAGCGCGACATACGAGGTGAAGGCACGGCCACCCTCGGCATACGCGCGCGCGGTCAACAACATGCGGCGTACGTCCGGATGCACGAGGATGCTATCGGCAGACTTGTCCGGATTTTTCGGGCCGCTCAGGCTGCGTCCCTGCACGCGCTCACGAGCGTAGGTGACCGCATTCTGGTACGCGACTTCGGTCAGGCCAAGCGACTGCATACCGACACCGAGGCGCGCGGCGTTCATCATGACGAACATGGCGCTCAGCCCGCGGTGAGGCTCGCCGATCAGCCAGCCCGTGGCATCATCAAGGTTGATCTGGCAGGTCGCGTTGCCATGGATGCCCATTTTGTGTTCAATCGCGCCGCAGGTGATGCGGTTGCGTTCGCCCGGATTGCCGCTGGCATCAGGCAGGTACTTCGGCACCACAAATAACGAAATACCCTTGGTGCCCTCAGGCGCATCCGGCAGGCGCGCCAGCACAAGGTGAACGATATTGGCCGCGAGGTCGTGCTCACCGGCGGAAATGAAGATCTTGCTGCCGGTAAGCCGGTAGCTACCATCCGCCTGTGGGGCAGCTTTCGTCTTGAGCAGACCAAGGTCGGTACCGCAGTGAGATTCGGTCAGGCACATGGTGCCGGTCCATTCACCCGAGACCAGTTTTGGCAGGTACAGCGACTGCTGCTCGGGCGTGCCGTGCGCATGCAGACACTCGTAAGCGCCATGCGAGAGGCCCGGGTACATGGTCCATGCCTGATTGGCCGAGTTCAGCATCTCGTAGAAGGAGTTGTTCAGCACCACCGGCAGTCCCTGGCCACCGAACCGGGGATCGCAGGAGAGGGCTGGCCAGCCAGCTTCCACATACTTGCGGTAGGCCTGGCGAAATCCCTCCGGTGCGGTCACGCTGTTCGTGGCGGCGTCGAAACGACAACCCAGGCGATCTCCCGTCTGATTCAGGGGAAATACGACGCCGGCAGCGAACTTGCCGCCCTCCTCGAGCACCTGATTCAGGGTGTCGACATCGAGCTCCGCATGGGCCGGGAGTGGGGCCAGTGCGCTTTCGGCATCCAGCAATTCATGCAGCACGAATTGCATGTCACGCAAAGGGGGACGGTAGCTGGGCATGGATGTCTCCTGGGTCGCTTGTGCTTGTCGTTGAGTTGCAGGCTAGCGCGTTTGCGGCACGGCGTGGATGCTGGCGCGCATGCCTGATGTCTGTGTGCTGTGCTACGGGCTCCCGCCACCGCGCGCAGAAGCGATCAGACGCGTAAATCCGGCCTGCGCATGCTCGATGGCACGCGGGCTTCGGATGAAGCGGGCGTCGTGGTGCAGGGCAAGCACCAGGCCATACATCTCGAAGACCAGCTGCTCGGTATCGGTGTCCGCAGGTAAGTGGCCCTCGTCGACGGTCTGGCTGGCCGCCCGGCGCAGGGCAAGCTGCCACGCCTGCACCATGCCCACCAGCTGGTCGCGGATGGGACCGGGACGGTCGTCATATTCGACCGCACCACTGATGTAAATGCAGCCCGAAGCGATCTCACGGCTGACCCGATCGACCCAGCGCGCGAACAAACCCTGCAGACGCGGCAAGCCGCGCGCAGCGGCCAGGCTCGGATAGAACACTTCCTGTTCGAACTGGTGGTTGTACAGCTTCAGTACTTCGATCTGCAGATCTTCGCGTGAGCCGAAATGCGCGAACACACCGGATTTGCTCATGCCCATGCGGTCGGCCAGGGTGCCGATCGTCAGCCCCTCGAGCCCGTCGCGGCTGGCCATGACGAGCGCCGCTTCAAGAATGCTGGCGCGGGTCTGCTCGCCTTTGCGCAAAGGCTTTTGCAAGAGGTCGGACATGCATGGGCTCCGGGAGGAAAATAGAACGACCGTCCGATTATGCACAAAACCCGGCCTGTCGTGGCGACGAATGCGGATCAGCCGGTACGGGCCAGTGCCTAGCTGCGGGAACGATCGAGGATGCGACGATCCCGCTTGGTCGGCCGGCCACGGATGGCATCGGCGGGCTCGGTGAACAGCCGCTGCCGCTCGGCCTGCTGCTCGCGGCGTTCGATGCCGGCGGGGGTTTCCTCGTACAACTGCCTTGCGACCGGCGCGGGACCGCGCTGCTCGGACAGGCCCAGTACCCGCACCTGCCACTGCGTGCTGCCATTGTCGATATCCAGCAAATCACCCGGCTTGAGGCTGCGCGCCGGCTTGCAGCGCTCGTCATTGAGCCGAACGCGCCCGCGCTCAACGGCCTCGGTCGCCAGCGAGCGTGTCTTGAAAAAGCGTGCGGCCCACAGCCATTTATCAATTCGGGTGCCATCCATGAACGCGATTGTAGTCCTCACCTCGTGTAGCTGCCGAGCGTCAGAATCTGCAGCACGGCGCGATAGAGCCCGTAGGCAAAACGGTTCCACAGCCGGCGCGGCAGCGATAGCCGTTCGACGTCGGCCAGCGTGATTGCGATACCTTCGGCCACGCCACGCAGGATGTAGTCGCGCAGCGAATCCGCAAAGGTCGCGTCACGCACGATGATGTTGGCTTCGTGATTGACGAAGAGCGACAGCCCATCAAAATTGCTTGAACCCACCGTCGCCCAGTCGTCATCAACCACCGCGACCTTGCCGTGCAGTTGTGTCCGGCGGTATTCGATAATCCGCACGCCGGCGCGTACCAGCCGTGGGTAAAAGGATTGCGCGACCGCGTCCTGCATCGCAAATTGGCCAACGCCAATGAGTAGCGTGACCTCGATGCCGCGCTGCGCCGCCAGCATCATCGCCTTGCGTAGCTTGCGCCCTGGTGCGAAATACGGCGTGACCAGCAGCACGCTGTAGCGGGCCCGGCCCAGCGCCTGTAGCAGGGCACGCTGGATGGTGCGCCGGTTGCGGAGGTTATCGCGCACCACCAGTGCGGCCTCGGCCACCTGTACCGCGCGCATCGGCTGCGCAGCGACGATGGTTTCGCGCAGGTGCTCGATGCGCTCACGCAGGGCGCGCGGGCCAAGCTTGTCCCATTGCGCAAGAACCTCCGCATGAATAGCGCCGACCAGCGGACCATCGATCCCGACAGCGAAATCCCAGCGCGGTGCGGGCAACGGGATGTCGCTGCCGTCATCGGCGATCATGTCGTCGTTGATATTCAGTCCACCCAGAAAAGCCAGCCGCCGGTCCACCACCACAATCTTGCGGTGCATGCGCGCGATGCCGCGCCGGAACCACGGATTGAAGACCGCGAAGCGGATAGCAGCGGCATCGAATTCAGCTGCCAGCCCAGCGCGGTAGCGGCTACTGCCCAGCCAATCGACCATGACCTGCACAGCCACACCGCGTGCCGCGGCACGCTGCAACGCAGCCATGACCTGACGACCCGTGGGATCGAGCGCGAAGATGTAGGTCTCGAGATGAATCTCCGACTCGGCCGAGTCGATCGCCCGGATCAGCGCGGGAAAGAACTCCTCGCCCCGGTGCAGCAGCGTCAGGCGATTGTGATGGCTATAGCTGGCCGCCCGCATGCTCGCTCTCGTGCGAAGGGGTGGCCGTAGCAGGCATTGCGGCAGGCATCGTGATCACCAGCTCGGCGACGATGGGCGCATGGTCGGACAAGCGAGCCCAGCTGGCGCCGAACTGTACCTCCGCTGACTGCACGTCAAAGCCGCGCATGTAGATGCGGTCCAGCTGCAGTACCGGCATGGCCGCCGGGAAGGTACGCGCCGGCGCCCTGCGCGGCCCACGCCCGGATAGGCGACGCAGGTAGCTACCGAAACGTGTTGAGGGCAGTTGATCGTCAAAGACCTCGGTCACGCCCAGACTGTGCCTGAGCGTATCCGAAAGCGCATTGGTCCAGTCGTTGAAATCACCAGCGATCAGCAAGGGCGCATCGTCCGGCGCGCTCGTCTTGACGGCATCGATCAGGGCCTGTGTCTGGCGCAGCCGGCTGCCCGCGAACAAGCCGAGATGAATCACGTAACAGTGAACCTCGAGCAGCGACTCGGCCGTGGGCAGCTTCAGAACGCAGTGCAGGATGCCGCGCGATTCGAACGCGTGGTCAGACACATCATGATTATGCGCCGAGGCGATCGGGTAGCTCGACAGTAGCGCGTTACCGTGATGCCCGTGGTCGTAGACGGCATTCATGCCATAGGCGCAGTGCAAGGCATCGCCGGCGAGAAATTCATGCTGCGATTGGCTGGGCCAGCTGGTGTGCTTGAGCGCCAGCAGGTCATGCCGCCCCTGCACTTC
>CAZESK010000069.1:0-10527 GCA_964515155.1 uncultured Bifidobacterium sp. | reverse complement strand
GTGAGCTCTGCGAGCATGCAGCTTCATAGGGCGGGTAGAGCCGCAGGCGAAACCCGCCATGCCCACGCCCCCCGTAAAACTCAACGCAAATTAAACAATCGCAACCCCGCCTCATCCAGCGCCCGCTGTTCGAGCCTGACTACTTCCAGCTTGCGGTTCCGCTCTTCCCGCTCGACCATCGCCTCCATTTTTGCCTGCTCGCGCAGCGCCAGAATATGCGCGTGTTTGGCCTCGGCCAGCGCAAGATTGACCTGCTCACGCTGGGCCTCCACCTTGCGGCGCAGACCGCGGAGGTGCTCGAGAAATTTGCGGTAAGTGATCGTGTCCTGAATCGAGTGGGCGCTTTTCTGCGTCTCGTTGTAGCGAGCGATGTAGTCGTCGCGCAGCCGGTCAACATGGGCCAGGCTGGCGTCCAGCTTTTCCACCTGCTCGCGCACGGTATTGACCTGCGCCTGCGCTTCACGCGCTGCGCTCTGTGCCTTCTCGGCGAGGACGGTCCAGGTCGTATTCATGGGGATGCGTGCCGGTTCAAGCGCCGATCAGTTCGCGGATGCCATCGCGGGCACGCTGATAATCGACGCCCTCGTGCATGTCCTGCCGCAGGAAGGCTTCGAGCTGCGGACGCAGCGCGATCGCGAGATCGATCTCGGCACTGGATCCCGCTTCATACGCGCCAACCGAGATCAAATCCTGGTTCTGCTGGTAGAGCGACCACAACCGGCGTACACGGTTCGCAAGCTTCAGGTCCTCCGGCGGCACCAGATTCTGCATCACACGCGAGATCGAACCGTTGAGATCGATGGCCGGGTAGTGCGCGGCATCAGCCAGCTTGCGCGCCAACATCACCTGACCATCCAGCGATGCGCGCGCGATATCCACAATCGGATCCTGCGCATCGTCGCCCTCGGCCAGCACGGTATAAATCGCGGTAATTGCGCCATAACCATGGCGACCAACGCCGGTGCGCTCGATCAGGTTCGGCAGCAAGGCGAACACTGATGGCGGATAACCCTTGGCCGTCGGCGGCTCGCCAATCGCCAGCCCAATCTCGCGCTGCGCATGCGCCACGCGGGTCAGGCTGTCCATCAGCATGAGTACGTTCTTGCCCTGATCGCGGAAGTATTCGGCGATCACGTGGGTCAGATGCGTGGCTTTGAGCCGCATCACTGGCGATACATTGGCCGGAGCGGCCACGACGACGGATTTTGCACGGCCCTCGGGGCCGAGCACATCTTGAATGAAAGCCTGCACCTCGCGACCGCGCTCGCCAATGAGGCCAATGACCACCACGTCGGCTTTGGTATTCCGGGTAATCATGCCCAGCAGCGAGCTCTTGCCCACGCCGGAGCCGGCCACCAGGCCAATGCGCTGTCCGCGCCCCATCGTCAGCAGACCATTGATGGCCTTGACACCTACATCGAGCACCTGATTGATCGGGCCGCGCTCCATCGGGTTCAGTGGCAGGCCAAGCAGCGCAAGGCGATCGCTGCAATCGGGCTTGGGGCCGCCATCGAGCGGCTCGCCGAATGCATCGATCACCCGGCCCAGCAATGCGGAACCCAGCGATGCTTCGGAGGTATTGGCAATCACGCGAACGCTGGCGCCGGGGCCGATGCCAACCGGTTCGGTGAAGGGCATCAGGAACAGGGTCTGGTCATTGAAGCCGACCACTTCGGCCTGCACTCGGTGGGTACCCACAATGGATTCAACTTCGCACAGCGCGCCCAGCGGCGCCATGATGCCGCGCGCCTCGAGGGTCATGCCCACCAGTCGCACCAGCGTGCCGGTATGGCAGGCATCTGGCACGCGCGCCTGCGCGATCAGGCGCTCGACGACATCGGCGTAATCAGGCATCGCCCTGCGCCGGTGCGGCGGCCTCGGTCGTACGCTCGGCCTTGTCGACCAGCGTCACGTCCTCCACGTGTGTGCTCCCACGCTGCCCATCCGCCAGACGCTCGGACAGCTTGCTGCCCCCGGCACGCCATCCGGGCGCAGCCGGTTGCGCCAGCGATCGCTTCAGACCAGCAACACGGCGCTGCAGCAGATCCTCGACCACGCTGCCATCGAGGGAAACGCGCACACTGCCACGCTCAAGCAGATTATCCGGACGCAGGATCAGACTGTCGGCAAACTGCGCAACTGTCGGACGATAGGACTCAAGATCGTCAGGATGCAGGTGAACAACAACGGCCTTGTCACCCGAGGTATTCAGTTCGCGCAGCGCATTATCAACCAGGCGCGAGATCGCCTGCGGCGATTGCGCGAGCTCGCCGCGCACGAGCTGTTCGGCCAGGTGTACCGAGAGCTGCTTCATGGGCTCGAACAATGCATCAGGGTCGCCGGCCAGTTGCTGCAGGCCGTCGATGACGGTCTGCAACTGCGCCAGCTTGGCCTCATGCTCGCTACGCTCGCGCTGCTGCTGGTCGGCGTGCATGTCATTGCGGGCCTGTGCCAGTCCGGCGGCGAAGCCTTCGTCATAGCCTTGCTGATGAGCCACGGGACGCTCGGCCTCACGTCCCTGCGCCAGACCGGCCTCCAACCCCTGCGCATGGCCTTCGGCGCGCGCGGCGTCGATCATCTGCTGCACCGCCTCGCTGGTCAGCGGGTCGGTGGCTTCATTGGTGGGGGTGGTAGCAACGACATCGGTGTCACCCGGAGTGAACTCGGCTGCAACCGCCTCCGCGCTCATGCTCTCGCTTGCAACAGCCTGAGCGGTCACGGTGTCGGAGCCCTGGGCCTGCGAGACTGCCAGCTCCTCGGCCGGCACATCCTGCATGGCCATGGCGTCCGGGGCCAGACTATCGCCCGCCGGGTCGGCATTGCCCTCGCCGGCATCGGGCACGAAGCCTGTCCCGGCCGCCACGGCCTCGTTCGTGAATGGCTCGGCCGCAGGCGCCGCACTGGCGACAAACCCTTCGCCTGTCACCTCGTCATCCGTGGCTTCATCATCGGCACGCAGGCGCTGGTCGATCTCGAAGCTGTTCACGACCGGACCGCTCATCAGTGCATCAATACCGAAACCATCGCGCGGACGTTCGTCCCGCGCCTCGGTAAACGGCGGTTGTTCTTTCTCAAGCAGGTTCTGGATGGCGAACGGGTTCGCTACCGGATCGAACATCCGGTTCGGCATCCAGCGCTTGCTTGTCCGGGCGTCAGACAAAGTCGGCTCCGCCCGAGGCCAGGATCAGCTCGCCCTTTTCCGAGAGCTTGCGCGCCTGACGCATGATCTTCTTCTGCGCATCCTCCACTTCGGTCATGCGCAGCGGTCCCTTGGCTTCCATGTCGTCGAGGAACATGCCGCGCGCGCGGCTGGACATGTTGTCGAGGAATTTGTTCTTGACCTCTTCGGTCGCGCCCTTCAGGGCAATCATCAGCATATCCGGCTCGACGGCACGCATCAGCGCCTGGATACCGCGGTTATCCACCGCCGCCAGGTTCTCGAAGCTGAACATGTTGTCCTGAATACGCAGCGCCAGCTCTTCGTCTATCTGGCCCACACCCTGCAGGATTGAGGACTCCAGCTCGACCTTGGTGAAGTTCATGATCTTCGCGGCGGCCTTCACGCCGCCAAAGCTTGATGACGAGGCCGATGCATTGCTCGAGAACTGCTTCTTCATGATGGTTTCCAGCTCCTCCATCGCTGAGGGCTGCACCGTATCGAGGCTGGCTACCCGCTGCACAACCTCGGCGCGCGACTCTTCCGGCAGGAAGCCAAGCACGTCGGCGGCGACTTCGGACTCCAGCACGGAAAGAATGATCGCGGTCACCTGCGGATGTTCGCCGCGGATCATCTCGGCGATAGCACGCGCATCCATCCATTGCAGGATCTCGAGGCCGCGGCTGGCGCGGTTGGGCATGATGCGCGAGAGCACCGAGGCAGCTTTATCCGGACCCAGGGCGCGCTTGAGCACGGTCTCGACATATTCGGTCGTGCCCAGCGAGAGGCTGGTCTGCTTCTTGAGCATGTCGACGAATTCGTCGAGTACCCAGTTCACGGCTTCCTGCGACATGTCGGCAACCGACACCATCGCCGCGCCGAGTTCTTGCACCTCTTTCGGATCGAGGTAGCTGATGATGTTCGACGCCAGGTCCTCGCCCAATAGCAGCATCAGCACGGCGGCGCGCTGCACGTTGGTAATCTCGGCCAGCTCGCGTTTGAGCTCGTCCGACATTTGCGGTGGATTCTGGATTGCGGTGTTCTCTGCCATGATCTGCCTCGGTTGCTGCTTCCTGTCTGGTCGTTCCGGTTACTTCTTCTTCGGGGCGCCGACGCCCTTCAACATGTTCTTCACCATCAGGACGACGCGGCCCTTCTCCTTCTCGGTGAGGTACTTCACGAGCACCAGCTTGTCGTCATAGCTCTTCGCATTCGAGAGCATCTCGGTCGGTAACGCGACCTTCTTCTTCGGCTTGAACTTCTTCTTCATCGCCTCGAGGTCGTCGGGCGTCGCCTCAGGTGTCGCGTCGGGCTTTTGCTGTTCCGGCATCATTATTCCAATTCTTGTAATTTCCGTGCCGCGCTTAGTTGCGGACCATGTTCTTCAGGACCAACGCCACCCGGCCCGATTCCTGAGAGACCAGCATGCGGATCAGCGCGACCTTGTCATCATAGCTGTTCGCAGTGTCGAGCATGTCGGCGGTGAAGGCTGGCTTCTTCGGCTTCATGGCCTGCATGCGGGCACGCAGGTCTTCCAGGCTCTCACCCTCTTCCAGCGCAACCTCGCCCTCGGCCAGTTCCTGCTCGTCGCCTTCCTCGCCCTCCTGACCCTCTTCGCCTTCTTGTGAGCCCTCGGCAGCGCCCGCCAGCAGCAGCGCTTCCTCGGCAGCCTTGGCCTCGGCGGCCTTCGCCTCTTCCTCGGCCTTGGCGACCAGTTCCGCCTTGGCTGCCTCGGTGGCTTTCTCCTCGAGTGCCTTGAGCTCTTCCGGCGTCGGGCCCGGCGGCGGCAGGATCTGCTGGGTAATCGTCGGTCCCTTGACCATCGGACGCACCACGGCCAGCAGGAAAACGGTGATCACGAAGGCAGCAATGGCAATCTTGATCACATTCTGAATATCCGTATCCGCATACCAGGGCTTGGGCGGCTCGGGTGCGAGGGTCTCGAAGCGCGCCGGCGCCACGGTCACCACGTCACCACGCTCCTCGTTATAGCCGACAGCGCTGCGTACCAGGTTCAGCATGCGGTCAAGCTCTTGCTGGGTGTACGGAATGGTGGTCGATGCGCCGGGAGCGCGCGGCTGGCCATCAGCCGGCGGCGGTGCAGGACGCTCGGCCACCACCACGGCAACCGTGACACGCGAGATCGAGCCCGGCGAGTTCTTCACATGGCGCACCTGGCGATCCATCTCGAAGTTCCGGGTCGAACGGGTCGTCACGATCTCGTTGGTCGCGGGCTTCTGCTCATCGGTATTCGTATTCTTCGTCAGATCGGCATCCGGCGGCGGCGAGTTGGTCATCGCGCCGGGAATGCCTTCCGGATCCAGCTTGAACTTACGCTCGGTCGTCAGAGCTTCGGAGCGCGGCTTGACGCCCTTGTCCTTGTCATCAAAATCTTCGGTCGTGGTCTCGATATGGGTGTAGTCCATGGTCAGATTGACCTGCGCCTGCACGGCGGCCTCGCCCACCACCGGCGAGAGCAGATCGACCACACGATTCTTGTAGGTTTCCTCGGTACGCTGCTTGTGCGACATCTGCGCCACCGTCAGACCCATGGCGGCATCGACCGGGTTATCCATCGTCAGCAGATTGCCCTGATCATCGACTACGGAGACATTCTCCGGCGTGAGGTAAGGCACACTGGACGACACCAGATGCACAATGGCCTTGACCTGCGGCGTCGATACGCCGCGACCGCTATGCGGTGTCACCACCACGGATGCTTTCGGCGTGGCACGCTCGCGCACAAATACTGACTGCTTGGGCAGCGCCAGATGCACGCGCGCGGCCTTGATGGTGGAGATCTGCATGATGCTGCGCGAGAGCTCCTGCTCGATTGCCGTGTTGTACTGTACCTGCTCCATGAACTGGCTGGTCGTCATCGACGACTTTTCCTTCAGCGACTCCATACCGATCGGCTGCGCCTCTTTCGGAATGCCTTGTCCGGCCAGGAAGATCCGCGCCTCGTGGTAACGCCCCTCCGGCACCATGATCTGTCCGCTACCGCTATCGAGCCTGGGCTTGAAATCACCGGCCTTGAGCGCCTCGACAGCAGCCTGCTTGTCGGTCTCGGTCATGCCCGGCATGATCGGACGATACGGCGTGCTCTGCGTGAACTGGAACGCGGTGGCCACGATCACCAGCAGCAACAGGATCGCCAGCGGCAGCGCAGCACGACGCACCGTCGGCTGCTTGAGCGCGTTATCGATCCAGTCGCGGAAAGCGTTAAAGCCGCCGGCCACGCCTTCCATGGCGACGGGTAGCTGCGCACGACTCGATGGGGTACCGGTTGCCATCGGCAATCCTGCAGCGCCCGGTGCGCCCGCGGGAACAGGCGCTCCCGGTGGCAGCTGCGGCGGTATGCCGCCCGTATTCATTGTTGCTTCAGCCATGATCTACTCTCGGGTCGTTATCGGTGCCGTCAGACCGGCATGTTCAGGATGTCCTCATACGCCTTGAGGACCTTATTCCGGATCTGCAGCGTTGCCTCGAAGGCCAGCGATGATTTCTGCATCGCCAGCACGACATCGGTCAGCGGCACGTCTTCGCCGCGGTCATAGGCCTGGCGCAGCGAGCTCGCATGCTGCTGAATATCGTTAGTGCCCTTGACGGCCGAGGAAATCGCCTCGCCGAACGTGGGCTTGCCGACCTCGGGGGTCGGTGGCGTCAGCACCGGCGCGGTGCTCTTGCCGGTCGAATCGACCTGATGCTGGCGCAGCGTGGCCAGCATCGCATCGATGTTGGCCTGACTGGTGAGCTTATTGATCATGGTTGTCTCCCCGCCTTAGATTGCCGCCGCCATCGCGGGCATGCCGCGCTCGCGGAACTGGGCCATCTTGTAGCGCAGCGAACGCGGACTGATACCCAGCTTCTTCGCTGCCTCGTTGCGGTTCTTCGTCGACTGGATCGCCGCCATAATTGCTTGGTACTCGCTGCTCTTGACCGCCGTCGTCAGATCGACCAGCTGATCGTGGCTGACTTGGTGCACGGCCGATACTTCGCGCTGGCCGTAGTGCATCAGCTGCGAATGCGTCGCCACGGGTAACGAGACCTGCTGCGGTTCAGGCACGCGGTCGATCTCGTCGAACATCAATTCGTTTTCAGTGATCAGGTCACTATTGCCGAGCACCAGTGCGCGCTGCACGACGTTCTGCAGTTCACGCACATTGCCCGGCCAGCTGTAGCGCTGCATGCGCTCCATGGCCTGCGGCGAGAGCTGCACGTGGCGATCTGCCGGCCCGAAGTTGGCCAGGAATTGCGCCGCCAGCGGCAGGATGTCGGCCGGACGCTCGCGCAGCGGCAGGATGGAGAGCTTGAATGCGCTAATACGGAAGTACAGGTCTTCGCGGAATTCGCGGTTGGCGATCGCCTCGCGCAGGTCCTTGTTAGTCGCAGCGACCAGACGCACATCGAGCTCGACCGCCGCCTGGCCACCAAGTCGGGTGATCTTGCGGTCTTGCAGCACGCGCAGCAACTTGGTCTGCAGGTGGTAAGGCATCTCGGCGATTTCGTCGAGGAAGATGGTGCCGCCCTGCGCCTGTTCGAACAGGCCGCGGTGTTCCTTGAGTGCGCCGGTGAAGGCACCCTTCTCGTGGCCGAACAGCAGATCCTCGATCAGGTTCTCCGGAAGCGCCGCGCAGTTCAGCGCAACGAACGGGCCGTTGCGGCGTGGCGAGGCATCATGCAGCACGCGCGCAAGCACCTCTTTGCCGGCGCCGGTGGGGCCGACGATCAGTGCCGACACCTGCGTCTGCGCCACGCGGCGTGCCAGCTCCAGCAGGTGCTGGCTGTTCGGATCAACAAATACGAATTTCTGCGGCGCGCCCTTGACCGGCTCGGACCGCTTGGGCATCAGCGCCAGCGCATCGCGCCACGCGTTCACCGACCACTCGTCGGCCGGCAGCACATGGCAGGCGCCACGGCGCATGGCATCGATGCCGAGCGTCAGCGCGCCCTGCTCGACACGGCACAGCACCGGTACGTCATGACCAAACGACTGGGTCAGTTTCTTGACTTCCTCCAGCAGGCCGATCTCGCCCATCAGGCGAATCACGACCATGCGTGCGCGGGCCAGACCCTGCTTGAGGTCGTCCAGCGTGGAAACCGGCAGCAACTGCAGACCGGCAGCTTCCAGCGATGCGCGCTCGGTAGCGCCGATCGGGGATTTCGGATCCAGCCAGAGTACCGGGTGGGAATTGTCGAATTGAACCGTCACGATGATTGCCTATGAGAATCTGGGACGGTTTCCTCATAGCAATCCGCGTGCCAAACGATTTAGCCAGGAAACATGCGGGTTCTCAGCGGCAGTGTCGGGATCGGCAGAGCCTTGCCGGGGGGAGGAAGAAGCCGACCGGGCGGCAAACGACGGAATGTCGACAACCGGAATTTGCCGGTTAAGCGGCAGGATTTTTCCGATTTTATAGTTGCGCGCTTGATAAAAGTTAAAAGATTGTTAAAGTTTGTCGCCTGTTTGCCATGCGCCCTACCACGACGGACAGAATTAGCTAACATTAGCTAACTTTGCTACGGAGGTGGACATGGACCCGATCAACATTCACGAGGCGAAGACCCAATTGTCGAAACTGATTGAAGCCGTGGAAGCCGGCGAGGAAGTCATCATTGCCCGGGCAGGCAAGCCGGTGGCCAGGCTGGTGCCGTTCAAGCCGGTCAAGCCGGTGCGGATGCCGGGACTCATGGAAGGGAAAATCTGGATCAGCGAGGATTTCAACGATCCCCTGCCAGAGGACATTCTTGACTACTTTGAGGGCCGGGGCGATGAAAATCCTGCTTGATACCCATGTCTACATCTGGTGGCTGATGCGGTCGCCCAAACTGAGCACGGAGGCCATCAGACGCATCGAGAACGCCAATGAGGTTTATGTGAGTGCAGCGTCGATCTGGGAGGCCTCGATAAAAACAGGCACCGGTAAGCTGAGAGCAGACGTCGATGAGCTGCACCGAAAGATCGCCCACAACCAATTTATCGAGCTGCCCGTCACTGCGCAGCATGCAGTCACCAGCTCGACACTACCGCCTTTACACAAGGATCCGTTCGATCGCATCTTGGTGGCCCAAGCCATCAGTGAGCCGCTGCGGCTACTGACCGCAGACCGGCGCCTTGGCAGCTACAGTGACCTCGTCGAGCTACTGTGATGGTTGACGCTGCGGCCGGCCCTTACTCCGGACACGCCCGATACCCGCCCTGCCAGCACACCAAGGCCTGCTCCAGCGCCTCGGCCTTATCGAAATTGCGCATCTCCCGGCCGATCCGCTCCACCAGCGCGACCGCCTGAGCCTCACCACTCAAACGCGCCACCTCGGCCCACACCAGCGCCTTCTGCGGCTCGCTGCGCCAGCCCTCGCCGGTCAGGTAGGTGGAAGCGGCCATCAGCTGCGCACCGGGGTGTCCCTTGCGCGCAGCCTTCAGGTACCACGCCAGCGCAAGCGCGCCGTCGCGCGGCGCACCCTGTCCGGTGCGGTGGCATTCGCCGGTCATGTATTCGGCATCGGTGTAACCGGCCTGCGCCGCGGCTTCGTAACCGCGACAGGCCGCAACAGGATCGCGCGAGATGCCGCGTCCATGCAGGATCATCGTGGCGAGGTTGTACTGCCCGGCGGGCAGGCCAGCATCGGCGGCGCGCCGGTACCAGGCCAGCGCGGTAGCCTCGCTGCGCGGTACACCGAGCCCGTTCTCATGCAGATAGCCGAGGTTGTTCTGCGCGTGCGGATCACCGCGCTCAGCGGGCTTTTTCAGGGCACGCACCGCCGTGGCGTAGTGCCCGCGCTCGATCGCCTTGAGCGCAACACTGACATCGGCCCACGTCGGCGCTGCCACGGCCAGCAGCAGCGGCAGGAGCAGGGTCGGCGCGGCGAGGCGGATCATTTGGCGCGGTTCAGGGAGGGAGTGGCGGGCGCGGCTACAGCGGGCTTTGGCATGAAGCCCCGGCAGCGGGTACCGTCGGCGCGCAGCACTTCAATGGCGGGCATGATGCGGCTCTTGAAGCCCATCAGCCGGCAGGAATACGGCAAGCTCGGGTCCCAGCTGACGGCAAAATGCCGGCACTGCCAGCAGTTGGGTGCGCCGTCCTGGGGCTGGTTAGCGGTCGGAGTCATTGCTTGTCGCGTCGTTTCTTTTGGTAGTCGAACCAGGCGCGCGCACCGGCCGCAGACAGTACCAGCGCGAGGAAAATCGCGCCGAATAGTGCCCGGAAAAATTCGCCCAGCGTCATGCCGGCCGGCAGAAAACGTTCCGGGTACAGCACGAGCATGCCCAGCATCAGCAGCAGCGCGATCAGTACGATGCGCAACAGCCGCAGTAGCGGGCGGCGGCGCGGGTCATTCATGGTCACATCTCGGTCAATAATGATGACCGC
>CAZESK010000068.1:0-10663 GCA_964515155.1 uncultured Bifidobacterium sp. | reverse complement strand
GATCACCGTGCAGTTCCCCGAGGAGAAGACGCCGATGTCGCCGCGTTTCCGCGGATTGCACGCGCTGCGCCGTTACCCCAATGGCGAGGAGCGCTGCATCGCCTGCAAGCTGTGCGAAGCTGTCTGCCCGGCGCTGGCCATCAGCATCGAGTCCGAGCAGCGCGACGACGGCTCCCGCCGTACCACGCGCTATGACATCGACCTGACCAAGTGCATCTTCTGCGGCTTCTGTGAAGAGTCCTGCCCGGTCGACTCGATCGTCGAGACCCACATCCTCGAGTACCACGGCGAGAAGCGCGGCGACCTGTACTACACGAAGCCGATGCTGCTGGCCATCGGCGACAAGTACGAAACCGAGATCGCCGCCAACCGGGCCGCCGACGCCCGCTATCGATAACGAGACCATGGATTTCCCCACTTTCCTTTTCTACGCGTTCTCGGCCCTGCTAATTTTCGCCGCGGTCCGCGTAGTGACTGACCGTAACCCGGTGCATGCGGCCCTGTACCTGATCCTCTCGTTTTTCTCGGCCGCAGCGATCTGGATGCTGCTGAAGGCCGAGTTCCTCGCCATCGTGCTGGTGCTGGTCTATGTCGGTGCAGTGATGGTGCTGTTCCTGTTTGTCGTGATGATGCTCGATATCGACATGGCCAAGCTGCGCGAGGGAATCTGGGGCCACCTGCCGCTGGCAGCCACCATCGGTGTGGTGATTGTGGTCGAGATGACGGCGGTGCTGGTCAATGGCTTTGTCAATATGGAGCCGGTTGCGGCCGGCAACATTGGCGATACCCGCGAGCTGGGCAAGCTGATCTACACCGAATACCTGTACGCCTTCGAGATTGCGGCCATGATCCTGCTGGCGGCCATGGTCGCCGCCGTGGCGCTCACGCTGCGCCGCCGCAAGGACAGCAAGTACTTCGACCCGGGTCTGGCAGTGAAGACGCGTCGCGACGACCGCATCCGTATCGTCAGCATGGCGCCCGAGTCCACGCGCGCCAGTGGTAACGCCGGCGACAGTGACACGGCGCCCTCGGCTGACAAGGTGTAAGGAAGCAGAATGACACTGACACTCGCACATTTCCTGACCCTGGGCGCGATTCTGTTCGCGATCTCGGTGGTCGGCATCTTCCTGAACCGCAAGAACGTCATCATCCTGCTGATGGCCATCGAACTGATGCTGCTGGCCGTGAACATGAACTTCATCGCGTTCTCGCATTATCTCGGCGACGCGGCAGGGCAGATCTTCGTGTTCTTCATCCTGACCGTCGCGGCCGCCGAATCCGCAATCGGCCTCGCGATTCTCGTGGTGCTGTTCCGTAACCTGAATACGATCAATGTCGAGGACCTCGATCGTCTGAAGGGCTGACCCGAAAAAAACCAACGCAAGGTTCCCATGGCAGTGCAACTGAATCCTGACCTCCTGCTGGCCGTACCGCTGGCGCCGCTGGCTGGTTCCCTGATCGCGGGCCTGTTCGGCACGCGCTTCTTTGGTAACCTCATCGGCCGCACTGCGACGCACAGCGTGACCATCCTTGGTGTGCTGGTCGCCTTCCTGATTTCCTTCCAGACTCTGTTGCAGGTCATGGATGGCGCCACTTACAACGGCACCGTCTACACCTGGATGACGGTGGGCGAGGTGAAGCTCGAGATCGGTTTCCTGGTCGATAGCCTGACGGCGATGATGATGTGCGTCGTGACCTTCGTCTCTCTCATGGTCCACATCTACACGATCGGCTACATGAAGGACGACGAGGGCTACAACCGCTTTTTCTCGTATATCTCGCTGTTCACCTTTGCGATGCTGATGCTCGTCATGAGCAACAACTTCCTTCAGCTGTTCTTTGGCTGGGAGGCAGTTGGCCTGGTGTCGTACCTGCTGATCGGCTTCTGGTTCAAGCGCCCAAGCGCGATCTTCGCCAACATGAAGGCGTTTCTCGTTAATCGAGTCGGCGATTTCGGCTTCATTCTCGGTATCGGCTTGCTGCTGGCCTATGCAGGGTCGATGAACTACGCCGAGGTATTTGCCAAGCGCGAGGAGTTGGCCACGCTGACCCTGCCGGGTTCGGACTGGATGCTGCTCACGGTGGCCTGTATCTGCCTGTTCATTGGCGCCATGGGCAAGTCCGCGCAGTTTCCGCTGCATGTCTGGTTGCCGGACTCAATGGAAGGTCCGACGCCGATCTCGGCGCTGATCCATGCGGCGACCATGGTTACCGCCGGTATATTCATGGTCGCGCGGATGTCGCCCCTGTTCGAGCTGTCGGATGCCGCGCTGTCCTTCGTGCTCGTGGTTGGCTCCATCACGGCACTGTTCATGGGCTTTCTCGGCATCATCCAGAACGATATCAAGCGCGTGGTCGCCTACTCGACACTCTCTCAGCTCGGTTACATGACGGTTGCCCTGGGTGCGTCGGCCTATTCGGTTGCGGTGTTCCATCTGATGACACACGCCTTCTTCAAAGCGTTGCTCTTCCTCGGCGCGGGTGCGGTCATCATTGGCATGCATCACGATCAAGACATCCGCAATATGGGCGGCCTGCGCAAGTACATGCCGATCACCTGGATCACCAGTCTGCTTGGTTCGCTGGCGCTGATTGGTACCCCGTTCTTCTCCGGCTTTTATTCAAAGGACAGCATCATCGAAGCGGTGCATGCGACGACCCTGCCGGGTGCGGGCTTTGCCAACTTCGCTGTCCTCGCCGGCGTCTTCGTCACTGCGTTCTACTCGTTCCGCATGTACTTCCTCGTATTCCACGGCGAAGAGCGCTTTGGGAAAGCGCATGCGCATGATGCTCACGATGATCATCATGGCGATGAGCACCACGGACTCGCGCCGGGCGAGAAGCCGCATGAAGCGCCGTGGGTCGTGACACTGCCGCTGGTTCTGCTGGCCATACCTTCGGTGACCATTGGCTATCTCGCGATCGGTCCGATGCTGTTCGGTGACTTCTTCAAGGGCGTGATCTTTGTTGGGGACAATCACCCGGCCATGGCCGAGCTGGGGGCAGCGTTCCACGGCGCGGCCGCGATGGGACTGCACGCGCTGAGCACCGCGCCGTTCTGGCTGGCGGCTGCCGGTGTCGCCAGCGCCTATTACTGCTATCTCGTCAATCCGCGGGTGCCGGCGTGGTTTTATGCCAGGTTCGCCGGCATTCATACGCTGCTTGATAACAAGTACTACATGGATCGGATCAATCAGGTCGTATTCGCCGGTGGCGCACGCGTGCTCGGTCGCGGCCTGTCAGTCGTAGGCGATCGCACGCTGATCGATGGCCTGTTGGTTAACGGCAGCGCGCGCATGGTCGGCTGGATCTCCAGCGTCACGCGTACCTTGCAGACGGGCTACATCTATCACTATGCGTTCGCGATGATCGTAGCCATTGCGGTTTACCTCGGCTACCTCCTGATGAAGTCCTGATTCCTACGATAGTCCCGCAGCCAGCGAAGAACAAAACACTATGCAGTCAACTACTCCTCTCCTGAGCCTCGCAATCTGGGTGCCGATCGCATTCGGCGCACTCGTGCTGGCCACGGGCAGTGACGCCCGGGCGTCTTTCGTGCGCGGCCTGTCGCTGATCGGCGCGATCGTCAGCTTGCTGGTCACGCTGCCGCTGGTCACCGGATTCGACGCTGCCGCGCACGGCATGCAGTTCGTCGAGAAGGCGGCATGGATCGCCCGCTTCAACGTCAACTATCATCTGGGCATCGACGGCCTCTCACTGTGGTTTATTCCGCTGACTGCCTTCATCACCGTACTGGTCGTGATCGCCGGATGGGAGGTGATCGAGCGGCGTGTTGCCCAGTACATGGGCGCTTTCCTGATCCTGTCGGGCATCATGATCGGCGTGTTTTCCGCGCTGGATGCTTTACTTTTCTATGTATTCTTTGAGGCGACGCTGATCCCGATGTTCATCATCATCGGCGTGTGGGGCGGGCCGCGCCGCGTCTATGCGGCCATCAAGTTCTTCCTCTACACCTTCTTCGGTTCGCTGCTGATGCTGGTCGCGCTGATCTGGTTGTACCTGCAATCGGGTAGCTTCGACATCCTCGCGTGGCACCAGCTGCCTATCGCATTGACGGCGCAGATTCTGGTTTTCCTTGCCTTCCTGATCGCCTTTGCGGTCAAGGTGCCGATGTGGCCTGTGCACACCTGGCTGCCAGATGCGCACGTTGAGGCGCCGACCGGCGGCTCGGTGGTGCTGGCGGCGATCATGCTCAAGCTCGGCGGCTACGGCTTCCTGCGTTTCTCGCTGCCCATCACCCCGGACGCCAGCCACGCGCTCGCCGGGATGATGATCGCGCTGTCTCTGATTGCCGTGATCTACATCGGCCTGGTCGCGCTCGTGCAGGCCGACATGAAAAAACTGGTCGCGTATTCATCGATCGCACACATGGGCTTCGTCACGCTTGGCTTCTTCGTCTTCGGTGAGATGGCAGTGCAGGGCGGTCTGATGCAAATGATCTCGCACGGCTTTGTCTCCGGCGCGATGTTCCTCTGTATCGGTGTGCTGTATGACCGCGTGCATTCGCGTGAGATCGCCGACTACGGCGGTGTCATCAATACCATGCCGCGCTTCGCCGCTTTCTTTGTGCTTTTCTCGCTGGCCAATGCCGGCCTGCCGGGCACCTCGGGCTTCATTGGCGAGTTCATGGTGATCCTCGGCGCGGTGAAGTATGACTTCTGGATCGGTGTGCTCGCGGCCACCGCACTGATTCTTGGCGCTGCCTATTCGCTCTGGCTGGTCAAGCGGGTGGTATTCGGCGAGGTCGGCAATGCCAATGTGGCGGCGCTGAAGGATCTGAACTCGCGCGAGTTCCTGATGCTTGGCGTGCTGGCGATCGCGACGATCTGGATGGGCGTCTATCCGGCACCGTTTACCGACCTCACGCAGACCTCGGTCGCGGACCTGCTGCGCCATGTGGCTGTCAGCAAGATCCCTCAATAACGTGGCACAGCGAGACTGATTGACCATGACTGAACTGAATTTAGCAGCAGCCAACGCCGAAATCTTTCTTGCCATCGCCACCATGGTCGTTATGGTAGCCGGCCTGTTTGCCGATGAGGCGAAGCGTCCGCTCAGCCATCTGCTGTCACTGGCGGTGGTGGTCGTCACGGCCTTCCTGGCTATCAGCGGCTTCGATGCGCCGGGCAGCACCTATGCGCTCAACAATAGCTTTGTCTCGGATCCGATGGCCAAGCTGCTTAAATTCTTCGCGTGTATCGCTACCTTTGCCACCCTGGTGTACTCCCGCCAGTACGCAAACGAGCGCGGCATGCTGGGTGGGAACCTGTCCGGTGAATTCTATGTGCTGGCACTGATGACGCTGCTCGGGCAGATGATCATGATCTCCGGTAACAGCTTCCTCGTTATCTACCTGGGGCTGGAGCTGATGTCGCTGTCGCTCTACGCGCTGGTGGCATTACGTCGCGATCATGCCGTATCGACCGAGGCGGCAATGAAGTACTTCGTGCTTGGTGCGTTGGCATCGGGCTTTATGCTCTACGGCATGTCGATGCTCTACGGTGCGACAGGCTCGCTGGATCTGACGCGGATCGCGCAAACGCTCGCTGCAGGTAGTGGCAGCAGTATGGTGCTCGTGCTTGGCTTGGTCTTCATGGTGTCCGGCCTCGCCTTCAAGCTGGGTGCTGCGCCTTTCCACATGTGGGCACCGGACGTGTATCAGGGCTCGCCTACCTCAGTGACCTTGCTGCTGGGCGCGGCACCGAAGCTGGCAGCGTTCGCCATCGTGATCCGCTTGCTGGTCGAAGGCTTGGGCGCGCTGGCCGCCGACTGGCAGCAGATGCTGGTGGTGATGGCGGTCGTATCCATGGCGGTCGGCAACATCACTGCGATCGCCCAGACCAACCTCAAGCGCATGCTGGCGTACTCGACCATTTCGCAAACCGGCTTCATGTTGCTCGGACTGCTGTCGGGCGTATTCGAGGGCAGCACAGTCGACAGCGCCACCAATGCCTACAGCGCATCAATGTTCTACGCAATCACTTATGTGCTGACCACGCTCGGCACCTTCGCGCTGGTCATGCTGCTGGCACGCAGCGGCTTCGAGGCAGAAAATATCGACGACTTCAAAGGCCTGAACCAACGCAGCCCGTGGTTCGCCGCTGTCATGCTGATTCTGCTGCTGTCTCTGGCCGGCGTCCCGCCGATGGTCGGCTTTTATGCGAAACTGCTGGTCTTGCAGGCTGCGTGGGCTGCAGGACATGCGTGGCTGGTGATTGCTGCCGTCCTGTTCTCGCTGGTGGGTGCCTACTACTACTTGCGCGTGGTGAAGGCGATGTATTTCGATGAGCCGTCGGATACCTCGCCTATCCGAGCGGGTGGCGGCATGCAGCTGACGCTATCCATCAACGGCATTGCCGTCGTGCTGCTTGGTGTGCTGCCCGGACCGCTGATGGCTGCCTGCGCGTATGCGATCGCGCAGACGCTTGCTTCTTGACCGTGAGTTGATCTCTTGAATACTGATGCTGCAACTTGGATCGTCATCGTGCTAATGGCGGTGCTTGCCAACTTTCCTTTTTTCGTCGAGTCCGTGTTCGGCATCTTGCGCCTGAAGCGGGGCACCAAGCCGGGCTTCATTCGTCTGTTCGAGTTATTTGTGCTGTATCTGGTGGTGTTGGGCATCGCCTGGCTGATCGAGTCCTCGCTGGGTAATGCGTTCACGCAGGGCTGGCAGTTCTACACCGTGACAGGATGCCTTTTCCTCGTCCTGGGTTTTCCGGGCTTCGTGCACCGCTACCTGCGCCGTCGCAGCGACGACTGATACCAAACCTGCCGGAGGCCCGCATGGATCAGCACCTGAGGGAAACCCTGATCGGCAGCGAACTCGTCTACGACGGCAACTTCCTCAAGGTTCGCAAGGATCGTGTGCGCTTGCCTGATGGCGGCGAGGCTACCCGAGAGTATTTTCGCCATCCGGGTGCCGTAGTGATCATTCCGCTGCTCGATGACGGTCGTGTCCTTCTGGAACGTCAGTACCGGTATCCCAACGATCAGGTCTTTGTCGAACTTCCCGCCGGTAAGCTCGAGTATGGTGAGGATCCGCTGCTGTGCGCACAGCGGGAGTTGCGCGAGGAGACCGGCTACACCGCCAGCGACTGGCAATTCGTCTGTACGATCCACAATGCGATCGCGTATTCTGATGAGCACCTAGAGATCTACCTTGCCCGCGGCCTCGTCGCCGGGCAGCAGCAGCTCGATCCGGGGGAATTCCTCGAGCTGTTCAGCCTTCCTCCGGCCGATCTCATGGAGTGGGTCAGGCTTGGCAAAATCACCGACGTAAAGACGCTGATTGGCGCTTTCTGGTTGGACAAGCTCCGGCAAGGGGCCTGGCATTTGCCCGCAGCCGGATGATGGCGGTGGGTGTAGCATGGGTGCTTCTTCCTGCTCGCCGGTCTACCGATGGACAACACCCTCACACCACCTGCCACCGGAGCGGACTACAGCTTCGGTGTCGAGGGGATGACCTGCGCATCCTGCGTTGGCCGCGTTGAGAAATCGCTCTCCCGCGTGCCGGGCGTGGTCTCTGCGTCCGTGAATCTGGCCACGGAGAAGGCCTTTGTCCATGCTTCTGAGGCGATACCGCCGGCGCAGCTCTCGGCCGCCGTGCGCAAGGCCGGTTATGTCATGAAAACTGACAGTGTGACGCTAGAGATCCGGGGAATGACCTGCGCGTCCTGTGTGTCACGGCTGGAGAAGGTGCTGGGCAAGGTGCCCGGCGTCACCGAGGCCACCGTCAATCTCGCCACCGAAAAGGCCCGCATCGATTCAATCGGCGTTCCGCTGTCGCAGCTGGTGGCTGCGGTGCAGAAAGCCGGCTTCGAGGCCTCTCCCGCGCAGCCTGTTGCACCACCCGATGTACGGCCGGGCTTCGACAAGGAAGTCCCAAGCCTACCGGACTGGTGGCCTGTGGCGCTCGCCGGCGTGCTCACACTTCCGCTAGCGGTGCCGATGCTGGGCCAGTTTTTCGGTACGCACTGGATGCCGCCGGGCTGGGTGCAGTGGCTTCTCGCCACGCCGGTCCAGTTCTGGCTCGGCGCGCGCTTTTACCGCGCGGGCTGGAAGGCCCTCAAGGCCGGATCCGGCAACATGGACTTGCTCATCGCAATCGGCACCAGCGCCGCCTATGGTCTCTCGGTCTGGTTGCTACTGGTTCACGGTAGCCATGCGCACTCCTACTTCGAGACCTCAACGGTAGTAATCACGTTGGTCCTGCTCGGCAAGTGGCTGGAGCAGCGGGCCAAGGGGCAAACCGTGGCTGCGCTGCGCGCGCTGGAATCATTGAGGCCGACCGAGGCCATCGTGCGCCGGGATGGTATGGAGTGCACCGTCCCGGTGGATACGGTCCGGGTGGGCGATCTCGTGCTGGTGCGTCCGGGCGATCAGGTACCGGTCGATGGCGTAGTGACCGAGGGCAGCAGTCATCTCGATGAGTCCCTGCTGACCGGTGAGAGCCTGCCGGTGGCCAAAACGGTCGGCGACAAACTGACCGGCGGTGCCATCAATCAGGAGGGCGTGCTGCTGTTCGAGGCGACGGCTGTCGGTGGTGCGACCATGCTCGCTCAAATCATCCACATGGTCGAAGATGCCCAGGCGGCGAAGGCGCCGATTCAGCGACTGGTCGACAAGGTCAGCAGCGTATTCGTCCCGGTCGTGCTCCTGATATCCGTGTTTGCGCTGGTAGGCTGGGGACTGATGACTGGCGACTGGCAGCAGGCGCTCCTCAACGCGGTGGCAGTGCAGGTCATCGCCTGTCCGTGTGCGCTCGGGCTTGCAACGCCTACTTCGATTATGGCGGGCACCGGGGCAGCTGCCAGGTACGGCATCCTCATCAAGGATGCTGAAGCACTGGAGATTGCGCATGCTGTCCGTGCAGTCGCCTTCGACAAGACCGGTACCCTGACCGAGGGTAAGCCGGCCGTGGTGGCCATCGAAAGTCTATCCATGCCAGCTAATCGTGTGCTGCAGCTGGCCCAAGCCGTACAGCAGCACAGTGATCATCCGCTCGCGAAGGCGGTGATGCAACGCGCGCTCAACGATGCGCTCGCCTTGCTCCCGGCATCGAACGCAATGGCGCTACCAGGACGTGGCGTGCAGGCCGATGTCGACGGGCAGACAGTCTATTTGGGTAATACGCGCCTGATGCAAGACCTCTCCCTCGATACCGATCAGGGTGCGTCCTTCGCAGGTGAGCAGGAGAGGGCAGGACGTACGGTATCTTGGCTTGCGGTGCGCGATACTTCAGGCGTGCGCGTGGTGGGACTGCTGGCGTTTGGTGATGCCGTGAAAGTCAGTGCCCGCGCGGCGATCGAAAAACTTCACGCACTCGGTATCGACTCGATCATGATTACCGGCGATAACGATGGTGCGGCGCGCATGGTTGCACAAATGGTTGGTATACGGGAGTTTCATGCGCAGGTTCTGCCCGGACACAAGGCGGCGCTCGTTTCACGACTGAAGGCGAGCCACGGAACAGTAGCGATGGTGGGCGACGGTATCAACGATGCGCCGGCACTGGCAGCTGCTGACATTGGTATTGCCATGGCTTCCGGTACGGATGTCGCGATGCATACTGCCGGCATCACCTTGATGCGTGGCGATCCCGCGCTGGTGGCCGATGCCATTGGTATTTCGCGCCGCACCTACGCCAAGATCCGCCAGAACCTGTTCTGGGCTTTCGTCTACAACCTGATCGGTATCCCGTTGGCGGCGTTTGGTCTGCTAAATCCGATCTTTGCGGGAGCCGCGATGGCGTTGAGCTCAGTGAGCGTCGTGACCAATGCCTTGCTGCTCAGGAGATGGAAGCCTGCAGCTTGAGACCCTCCGGGTCCTGCCATGATCTGCTTATCGTCGAAAATAGGTTGCCGATCTAGCGGTGCTTCCTCGGAAACTTTCGTTGGCGCGGGCCTGACGGACACAGCCGCGGCAAAGCCCTCTGCCGTAGCGCAGACAGACGGGACCGTAAGCGAGAAGTACCTGATTTTCTGGCCTGTCGAAGCCGAATCAGGCAGCGCTCACGCCCAGACACAAGCGGGACGGGTAAAGATGCCGTGCGAGCGGCTATGGATGAGCGCTTAGTCGCTCATTCTCCCGTCCCGTAACAGGGACCATTCCTTGCGTACCCCGACAGTGCGGCACCTTCGCTGTTACCAGAGAGGGATTTCAGACCGCGCCAAGCACGTCGTAGCCTGCCTCCTCAATGGCGCTCTTGACGGCATCGAGTTGCAACGTGGTGTCGACCCTGACAGTCTTGCCTGGCAGGTCGACATCGACATTAGCGGTTGCGTCCAGCGCTTGCAATGCCCGCTTCACGCTGGTCGCGCAGCCACCACAGGTCATGCCATCGACTTTCAATTCGTACATGCTCAAGTGCTCCTGAAAAACACCCAGTGATAATGTAATACGCGTACGCGGGGTTTGCACCAGTGCTCTATCAAGTTCGTCGCAGAAGTCGCAATACCGAGTCCAGAAAAGAAAACACCCGCCGTAACACGGCGGGTGTTTCATCAAGGCAGAGCGCTTAGCTGCGCGTTTCGACCTGCTGCAGCGGCTCGTTCGAGACTTGCGGCAGGGGCTTACGTTCGCGCGGTACACGCGGTGGAGGCGCGATAGCGGCCTGTTCCGTTTGCACGGCGCGCAGGCGCTC
>CAZESK010000067.1:8103-11091 GCA_964515155.1 uncultured Bifidobacterium sp. | reverse complement strand
TCGCAGACCTCGTCGCTCTCGAAGAACAGTACCTGTGCACAACCCTCGCCGGCGTAAATCTTCGCCGGCAGGGGCGTGGTGTTTGAGAACTCCAGCGTGACGTAGCCTTCCCACTCCGGCTCGAAGGGGGTCACGTTGACGATGATGCCGCAACGCGCATAGGTAGATTTACCCAGACAGATCGTGAGCACGTTGCGCGGAATGCGAAAGTATTCGATCGTGCGCGCCAGCGCGAACGAGTTTGGCGGGATGATGCAGACATTGCTCTGCAGATCAACAAATGAGTTCTCGTCGAAATTCTTCGGATCGACGATGGTGCTGTTGATGTTGGTGAAGATCTTGAATTCGTCGGCGCAGCGAATATCGTAGCCATAGGATGACGTGCCGTAGGAGACGATCTTCTGGCCCTTGGCCTCGCGTACCTGTCCCGGCTCGAAAGGCTCGATCATGCCGTGCTGCTCGGCCATGCGGCGGATCCACTTGTCGGACTTGATGCTCATTGCTGCCCTGCGGTCGGGTTGAAAAGTTGTTGCGATTTTACGCGAATTCATCTTGGCGCAGAGCGCACGGCACTTGCAATGCCGGCAACGCCGGAGCGCAATGACAGCATCGCAACGCTTATCGCTGCATGGACTCCCACACTTTCTGTAGCCGCTTCACCGATACCGGCATGGGCGTCCTCAGCTCCTGTGCGTACAGCGATACCCGCAGCTCCTCCAGCATCCAGCGGTACTCATCCATCCGCGGGTCGCCCCGGCTACCCGCCTTGAGCGCGCGCTGCCACGGCGCGGCCGCCTGCTGCCAGTCGGCCATGAGACGTGCATCGCGCGCCGGGTCGCTGCGAAGGCGGTCGATCCGCAGCTGTATCGCCTTCAGGTAGCGCGGAAAATGGGACAGCTGCGCGTGGTCAGTATCGGCGACGAAGCGCTTGTGGATGAGTGCCTGCAGCTGCGCGCTCATATCGGCATGGGCAGCAGCGTGGGCCTTCACCGATTGCAGCTTTTTCGGCAGCGCGTGATACTCGGCCAGCACCTGCCCGACCAGCCGGGCGATCTCATTGACCAGCAGATTCAACCGGGCCTTGCCCTCGTCCCGTCGCCGATTGAATTCACCCTGATTCGCTGGCAGCGGCAGTTGCAGGCAAGCGCGCGCCAGACCGGCCTCGATGATCTGGTCGCGAAGCTCCTCCTGCGTCCCCAGTGTCATGAACTGCATGCCCATCTGCTGCAGTCCCGGGACATTCTTCTCGAGGTATTTCAGCTGCTCCCTGAGCTGGAGCGCAAACAGGCGTCGCAAGCCCTTCACGTGGACTGCAGCGGCCTCATTGGGGTCATCGAATACCTCGACATCACATTGCGCGCCCTTATCAACCAACGCTGGGAAACCAATCAACTTTTGTCGGCCCTGCTGTATCTCCAGCAATTCGGGCAGCTCGCCGAAGGACCAGGTGGTGAGGTTCTGGAAAGCCGTTCCCGGTGATGCCGCTGCCGGCCTGGCGGGCCCCGGCTGCGATATCGAGCCAGCCTTGGCTACCGGCACGACCTCCGCCACCGGCACCACCTGCTCTGCGATTTTCTGGAATTGCTCGCGCGCCTGTGCACCGTATTCGGCTTGCAGCGCTGGCAAGCTGCGCCCCATGTCGAGCTGACGCCCGTGCTCGTCGATCACTTTGAAGTTCATGAAGTGATGTGCGGGCAAGGTCTCGAGCTTGACATCGGTCTGCTTCACCAGCGTGCCGGTCTGCTCGCGGACGTCGGCGATCAGCGCATCCAGCAGAGAACCGAGTCCGAACTTCCTTGCCGCATGGATGCGCTGGCAAAAACCTGCTGCATATTCGGGCAGCGGCACGCAGTGACGACGCAGCTTCTGCGGCAGCGACTTCAGCAGCAGATGTACTTTTTCCTTCAGCATGCCCGGTACCAGCCACTCGCAGCGGTGGAGGGATACCTGGTTCAGCGCATACAGCGGTACGGCCAATGTGACGCCGTCGCGTACCGAACCGGGCTCGAAGTGGTAGGTGAGCATCATCTCGATGCCCGCAGTGCGCATCACTTTCGGGAACAGGTCAGTCGTGATACCGGCAGCCTCATGCCGCATCAGGTCATCACGCGACAGATACAACAACTTCGGATGCTCTACGCTCGCCTGCTTGAGCCATTGCTCGACGCCCACCGCAGTGCAGATGCCCTCAGGGATCGTCTTGTCATAGAAAGCAGCGATCAGCTCTTCGTCGACCAGTACATCCTGACGGCGTGACTTGTGCTCGAGATTCTCGATCTCGCGGATCAGTTTCTGGTTATGCGCAAAGAACGGCGCACGGGTATCGAAGTCGCCATCAACGAGTGCGCTGCGGATGAAGATCTCGCGTGCCTCGGCCGGATTGATCTTGCCGAAATCAGTTCGGCGCTGGCTATAAACCACCAGACCATACAGCGTCGCGCGTTCGTAGGCAGAGACCTGTCCGCTCTTTTTTTCCCAGCGCGGATCGCCCCAGGATTTTTTTAGCAGGTGGCCACCGACCTTCTCCAGCCACTCGGGCTGGATAGTGGCGATGGTGCGCGCGAACAGGCGCGAAGTCTCGACCAGCTCGCCGGCCATCACCCAGCGCCCGGCCTTCTTCGACAGCGAAGAGCCGGGCCACAGGTGAAATTTGATGCCGCGCGCACCGAGATAATGCGGCTCATCTTCCATCTTATAGCCGATGTTGCCAAGCAGGCCAGTCAGCAGCGCGAGATGTAACTGCTCATGCGTAGCCGGCGCTTCATTGATGCGCCAGCCCTGCTCGCGTACCAGCGTCAATAGCTGGGAATGCACATCGCGCCACTCGCGCAGGCGCAGCTGCGACAGGAAATGCTCACGGCACTGGTCTTGCAGCTGGCGGTTCGATTTCTTGTGCGCTATCGCTTCCTCGAACCAGTGCCAGATCTTCAGATAACCGAGGAACTCGGATTTATCGTCGGCGAATTTCTTGTGTGCGTGGTCGGCTGC
>CAZESK010000067.1:3728-8003 GCA_964515155.1 uncultured Bifidobacterium sp. | reverse complement strand
GGGTCGGTGTACTTCGGTCGCTGCAGAAAATCCTGTTCGTCGTACAGACGGATGCAAACACCGGCCGCAACGCGGCCGCAACGGCCGGCGCGCTGGTTGGCCGCCGACTGCGCAACCGGCTCGACCTGCAACTGCTCAACCTTGTTGCGGTAACTATAGCGCTTGACGCGCGCGGTACCGGCATCAACGACGTAGCGAATGCCGGGCACGGTCAGCGAGGTTTCGGCAACATTGGTCGCCAGCACAATGCGGCGCGCATTGGTCGTCTTGAACACGCGCTCCTGCTCCTGCGCCGACAGCCGCGCGAACAGGGGCAGGATCTCGACATGCGGCGGGTGGTGCTTGCGCAAGGCCTCAGCGGCATCGCGAATCTCGCGCTCGCCGGGCAGGAAGACGAGGATGTCGCCAGGACCGATACGCGCCAGCTCGTCGACCGCATCGACAATGCCATCCATCAGATCGCGCTGTTCCCTCGCCCTGGCAGCCGGCGACGGGCCGCCACCCACTTTGCCTTCCGGCTCAATGGGACGGTAGCGCAGCTCAACCGGATACAGCCGACCCGAGACCTCGATGATCGGCGGCTTGCGACCATCCACCTCGAAATGTCGCGCGAAGCGTTCGGCATCGATCGTGGCGGAGGTGATGATCAGCTTCAGGTCGGGTCGCCTTGGCAGCAGCTGCTTCAGATAGCCCAGCAGGAAATCGATATTCAGACTGCGCTCGTGCGCCTCATCGATGATCAGCGTGTCGTACTGCCGCAGTAGTGGATCGCCCTGGGTTTCAGCGAGCAGGATGCCGTCGGTCATCAGCTTGATCCACGCGCCGCCCGACAGCGTGTCATTGAAGCGCACCTTGTAGCCGACATGCATGCCGGGCGGTGAGCCGAGCTCCTGCGCGATCCGCTTGGCCGTTGATGAGGCCGCGATACGGCGCGGCTGGGTGTGGCCGATCAGGCCTTTTTCGCCCCGGCCGATGGACAGGCAGATCTTCGGCAGCTGCGTGGTCTTGCCGGAGCCGGTTTCGCCGCTGACGATGACCACCTGGTTCAAGCGCAGTGCGGCAGCGATCTCGTCGCGCCGTCCGGAGACGGGCAATTCCTCGGGAAAGCTGACGGGGGGAAGCGGGTGCCGGGCGGGGGCAGGCCGGGCGGCGCGTCCATCGGGCGCCGGACGCGCTTTTTTCGGGTTCGGGGGTGCGGACATGTCGGGGCGAATTATAATGCCGCCCATGGAGAACCCAACCCAGTTCGTCGAGTGGCTGCGCTCGGTCGCGCCCTACATCCACGCGTTTCGTGGCAAGACCTTTGTCGTCGCCTTCCCGGGCGAGCTGGTCATGGCCGGCGCACTGCCGGTGCTCGCGCATGATCTGTCTTTGCTGCACGCACTCGGCGTGCGGGTCGTGATCGTGCACGGCTCGCGCCCGCAGGTGGAGGAGCAGCTGGCGCTGCGCAAGGGGGAGACCCGCTTCCATCAGGGACTACGTATCACCGACACGGTCGCGCTCGAATGTGCGAAGGAAGCAGCCGGCGAGATCCGCCTCGATATCGAGGGTGCGTTCAGCCAGGGCTTGCCAAATACGCCGATGGCCAACGCCGCCATCCGCGTCATTTCGGGCAACTTCGTCGTCGCGCGGCCGATGGGTATCATCGACGGTGTTGACCTCGAGCATACCGGCGTCACGCGCAAGGTGGCGCATGAAACCATCAACTCCATTCTCGACGCCGGCGCGGTGGTACTGCTGTCGCCGTTGGGCTTCTCACCGACCGGTGAAGTATTCAACCTCGCGATGGAGGACGTGGCGCTGTCTGCGGCCGCCGCGCTGCGCGCGGACAAGCTGATCTTCATCACCGAAACGCCGATGTTGACCGACGCCGGTGGGACGGAAATCCGCGAGGTATCCACCCACGCTGCCGAAGCCATTCTGGAGTCCGGCTGCCTGCGCGCCGATGCCGCGTTTTATTTTGAGCATGCCACCCGAGCCTGTCTTGCCGGTGTGCCGCGCGCGCACATCCTGCCATTCACCACCGACGGTGCAGTGCTGCTGGAGGTGTTCACGCACGACGGCGTGGGCACGATGATCTCGGCGGAAAACCTCGAGAGCCTGCGCGAGGCGACGGTCGAGGATGTCGGCGGCGTACTGCAGCTGATCGAGCCGCTGGAAACCAATGGTACGCTGGTCAAGCGCGGGCGCGAGCTGATCGAGCGCGAGATCGGCTACTTCTCCGTCATCGAGCACGATGGCGTGATCTTCGGCTGCGCAGCGCTCTATCCATTCCCGACCGAGAAGATGGCGGAGATGGCTTGCCTGACGGTCAGCCCGGACTCGCAGGAACAGGGTGATGGCGAGCGGCTGCTCCGGCATATCGAAGGCCGGGCGCGTGCAGCCGGTTTCCGCAAGCTGTTCGTATTGACGACACGCGCAGCGCACTGGTTCCTCAAGCGCGGCTTCGTGCAGGCGACCGTCGATGATCTGCCGAAGGACAGGCAGAACATGTACAACTGGCAGCGCAAGTCGCTGGTACTGATCAAGAATCTCTGAACCTATCCCTCTGGAGGAATACATGGCCCGCATGGTCCACTGCATCAAGCTCAACAAGGAAGCCGAAGGACTGGACTTCCCGCCCTATCCCGGCGAACTGGGCAAGAAGATCTGGGAAAGTGTATCGAAGGAAGCATGGGGTGCGTGGCTGAAGCACCAGACCATGCTGGTCAATGAGAACCGCCTGAACCTGGCTGATGTGCGTGCGCGCAAATATCTCGCTGCGCAGATGGAAAAGCATTTCTTTGGTGAGGGTGCGGATCAGGCAGTCGGGTACGTGCCACCGGCGCAGTGAGCCCGATGGAAGCAAAAAATCCCGCAGCTTGCTCGCGGGATTTTTTTATTCCGGCAGCGGTTATCTCAGAAGTTCAGGATCTTCACGCCGTTCGTCGTGCCCAGGAGGCACACCGCTGCTCCCTGCAACGCAAATAGTCCCACGCTGACCACCCCTGCCAGCTGATTAATATGCTGCTCCAGCGCCTTTGGATCACGAATCTGCATGCCTGCCGCATCGAGGATGTGGCAGCCATTGTCGGTCACGTAGGGCTGCCCATCTCTCATTCGCAGCACCGGGCTCGCGCCGAGCTTTGTCAGTGCCCGGCTGACCGAACTGGCGGCCATCGGAATCACCTCCACCGGCAGCGGAAACCTGCCCATCACATCGACCAGTTTGGACTCGTCGGCGATGCAGATGAACTTGTCTGCGACTGAGGCAACGATCTTCTCGCGCGTCAGTGCGCCACCGCCGCCCTTGATCATTGCGCCGCTGTGGTCGATCTCGTCGGCGCCGTCGATATAGACCGGCATGCGCTCGATCTCATTCAGATCGAAAACGTGAATGCCCTGCGACTTCAGGCGCGCGGCGGTGGCTTCGGATGAAGCAACCGCACCCTGGATACGGTCCTTGATTTTGCCGAGCTCATCGATGAAGAAGTTTGCAGTAGAGCCGGTGCCCACCCCGATGATCCCGCCATCCACCACATAGTCGATCGCCGCGCGCGCGACGGCCTGCTTGAGTTCGTCCTGGGTCATTGCTGTCGCCTGAAAAATGAAGGCGACATTGTAGCGGATGCCCACCGGAGTCCCGCCGGCGAGCTACACAGAGACCTGGTTCGCAGCCAGGTACTGAGCCAGCGATGCCTTGTCATGCAGGTTCAGCTTGCGGTACAGGTGCGCGAGCTGGTTACGCACCGTGTGGTGGGATACGCCCAGCTCACGCGCGATCTGCTTGTGGCTCATGCCAGCGGCGAAACGGCGTGCAACGACAAACTCGCGCGGTGTCAGCAGCTCCATCACATCGATCGGGCGGATGCGACACAGATTCCCGCCGCTCTGACGAGTCATCGAGATCTCGATGTGGGAGCCGCGGTACGTTTTGCCCTCGTTAAGCAACGCCATCGCCTCGCCCGGCACGAAGTCGGGTGCGATGTCGGGCCACTCACGCTCGAGCAGGTCGAAGAAGCGCTGGTCGGAGATCTCGATCTGGCCATCATCGGCAATCAGGCCGGAAGCACTGCCGTTATCGCGACGCGGCCCGGCAGCACTCAGACGCTCAAGCGAGCGGGCGCGATTAATCGCCAGCGCGCGCGACAAGTGAATCCACAATCCATGCAGGCAGGCGGCATCGGTTTCCGCAAAACGCACGTCATGCTGTCGATACAGCACGATCCAGCGCGCCGGCCGGACCTTGGCCGGATCGTCTCCGTGAACCATCAGATGACACAGGCCCAGTTCCTC
>CAZESK010000067.1:1347-3628 GCA_964515155.1 uncultured Bifidobacterium sp. | reverse complement strand
GGACCTTGGCCGGATCGTCTCCGTGAACCATCAGATGACACAGGCCCAGTTCCTCCGCCAGCGAGCGCGTGACGCCCAGCGAAGCGCTGGCAGATCCGCTGGCAGGTCCGGTCGCAGCGCGCTTGCCATCGCGGCTCTTGCGGTATACCTCACGTATGCCACCGCGGGAGGGTGACAGCGGGGCATCACGGAAGCCCTGCGCCACCGGATCATCGCGGAACCCGGTACGCGACGCCAGAGACTCGGGGACGGTGGCCGATGGCGCGGCAGCATCCGATGCCAGCATTGTCACCGACTGCAAGTTGGCCCGTTCGCCGGTTCCGAAGATCGCTCCGTCAAAGCGTATCCACATCTGCATCAGACCAATCGCGCGGGAAATGAACTGATCCGGGGATGCGTATTCAGCCAGGGCATACAAATCCCTGACGGTGCTCGAAAATGCCTGCATATCGGTCTCCCTTCATCGGATGGGCTCAAGCCGGTAAGAAAATCTGTATCCGAACGCTAAGTTCGTTAATCGGTTGCGTTTTTGAAAACTTACCGGATGTTTGTTTTTTTGACAACAGTGATTTCTGGGGTTCGGTGATGGAAATGTCGTTTTTTTACACAGCCAACAGGAATGCCACGAGGCAATAGAACAGGGCCCGGTTCGTCGCGCATGGTCGGAACGTCAAACAATGTGAAACGTCTGCGCCTGACCCTGACTACGGGCCGGTGAGCAGAGTTGAAGGCCAACCTTGCGGCCCTGCCGGCGCAGGCCCTTTGCGAAAACATCAGGGTTGGTGCGCGGGAAACGCTATCATCGGGGCGCTGACACCACGAGCCACCCAGAACACGCCCTCGATAAGACCGGCCCTCACCGGTACCCGACACCGAGCCATGCGCCCTGCTCCCGAGCCGACTGCTTCGTCCCTCTCCGACATGCCCGCCTACGCCGCGCTGCAAGTCCACGCCCGGCTCGCACGCCAGTGGCGGCTGACCGAGCTCTTCAGGGCGGCCCCTGAGCGCGCCGCCGGGCTCACGCTGGAAGCGGCCGGCATCCTGCTCGATCATTCGAAGAATCTGATACAGCCCGAGACGCTCATGCTGCTCGCAGATTTCGCACGCGCGCAGGGTGTCGAGCCATTGCGGGACGCGATGTTCCGCGGCGAGCCGATCAACCTGACCGAGCGGCGCGCCGTCCTGCATCCCGTGCTGCGCATGCCACCCGGAACCCGCTTCGAATGGCAAGGCGAAGAGCTGGTGGGTGAGGTCCAACAGGTACTGGCACGCATGGAAGCGTTTGCCGAGCGGGTTCGCAGCGGCGCCTGGACCGGATGCACAGGCCGTCGCATCACGGACGTGGTGAACATCGGCATTGGCGGTTCCGATCTCGGTCCGGCCATGACGTGCGCAGCGCTGCGGCCTTATGCAACTCGCGATTTGCGGCTGCATTTTCTGTCCAACGTGGATGGCCATGCGGTGTCGGCACTGCTCGCGGCGCTTGACCCGCAAACTACGCTGTTCATCGTATCGTCGAAGTCCTTCACCACGCATGAAACACTGCTCAATGCGCATGCGGCGCGCGACTGGTTCCTGCAATCGGGCCGTACGGAAGATTTACCCCGGCACTTCGTCGCCGTATCAACCAATACGCAGGCCGTCACGGACTTCGGCATCACACCGGAAAACATGTTTCCGTTCCGTGAATGGGTCGGAGGACGCTATTCGATCTGGTCGGCCATTGGTTTATCGCTGCTGATAGCCATCGGCCCCGGGCATTTCCGCGACTTCCTCGCTGGCGCCCATGCGATGGACGACCACTTCCGGCAGACGCCACTGGAGCGCAATCTGCCGGCCCTGCTCGGCATGATCAGCTTTTGGTACCGGGAGTTTTTCGGTACGAGCTCGCAACTGGTGGCGCCTTACCATCAGGATCTGGCGCTATTGCCTGGCTACCTGCAGCAACTGGAAATGGAGAGTAATGGCAAGGGAGTGACGCGTGATGGTCAGCCGGTCGCCATGCGTACCTCGCCCGTGATCTGGGGCACTGTCGGCACCAATGGCCAGCACGCCTACTTTCAGATGCTCCATCAGGGCACCGATCTGATCCCGGTCGATTTCATTGCCGCGCTCCGGCCCGCGCATGGACATCTTCACCTGCACAGAACACTGTTGGCGAACTGCTTCGCGCAAGCCGAGGCACTCATGCATGGCCTCGACGATCCCGCACTACCACCGTACCGGGCCTTCCCCGGCAATCATCCAAGCACTATGCTGCTGCTCGACCAGCTCACGCCCT
>CAZESK010000067.1:0-1247 GCA_964515155.1 uncultured Bifidobacterium sp. | reverse complement strand
GCCTTCCCCGGCAATCATCCAAGCACTATGCTGCTGCTCGACCAGCTCACGCCCTTTACGCTGGGCGCGCTCATCGCGCTCTATGAGCACAAGACCTTCGTGCTCGGCGCGCTGTGGAACATCAACAGTTTCGACCAGTGGGGCGTGGAGCTGGGCAAAACACTGGCCACGCGCATCCTGTCCGAGCTCGAGAGCACGCCCAATGCCGCCGCGCATGACAGCTCGACCGCCGCGCTGATTGCCCGTACGCATGCAGCGCTGAAGTAAGCGCTGCGGTGGCAAACGGGTAGTGAGTACAATGTCAGGCTGTCGCCCACACTCTCTTTTTCGTTCCTCATGAACCAGCTCGAGCAATTGAAGCAGTACACGACCGTCGTCGCCGATACCGGGGACTTTCATGCGATGGAAGTCTTCAAGCCGCACGACGCCACCACCAATCCGTCGCTGATCCTCAAGGCCGTGCAAAAGCCCGAGTACCGGCCGCTGCTGGAAGCCACGGTGCAGGCCCACCGGGGCGCGCCGGTCGGCGAGATCATCGACCAGCTGCTGGTGGCCTTTGGCCGCAAGATTCTTGCCATCATTCCGGGCCGCGTCTCCACCGAGACCGACGCCCGGCTCTCGTTCGACACCGCGGGCACCATCACGAAGGCGCGGCACCTCATCGCGCTCTATGAAGCCGCCGGCGTGCAGCGTGAGCGCGTGCTGATCAAGATCGCCTCTACGTGGGAAGGCATACAGGCAGCCAGGGTGCTGGAGAAGGAAGGCATACGCTGCAACATGACGCTGCTGTTCTCGTTGCCGCAGGCGATTGCCTGTGCCGAGGCCGGTGCGCAGCTGATCTCGCCCTTCGTCGGTCGCATCTACGACTGGCACAAGAAGGCCAGCGGCATCGACACCACCGGCGCCGACGATCCCGGCGTGCAGTCGGTACAGCGCATCTACCGCTACTACAAGAAATTCGGTTACGCCACCGAGGTAATGGGCGCGAGCTTCCGCAATACCTCGCAGATTCTTGAGCTCGCTGGCTGCGACCTGCTGACCATCAGCCCCGAGCTGCTGCAGAAGCTGGCCGAGACGGAGGGCGTGGTCGAGCGCAAGCTCTCCCCCGAACAGGCCTCAGGAGCGGCGCTGCAGAAGATCAGCCTCGACGAGAAGGCATTCAGGCTCGCGCTGAACGAGGACGCGATGGCGACCGAGAAGCTGGCCGAGGGGATACGGCTGTTTTGTGCGGATGCGGTGAAGCTGGA
>CAZESK010000066.1:0-11440 GCA_964515155.1 uncultured Bifidobacterium sp. | reverse complement strand
GCGACTTCTTTCGGACCATGCATCTTCGGCTTGACGATATAGACCGAGCCGGTGCGCGTGTTACCGATGGCTTGCGAAGCCGGGCGCTTGAGGTCATGCAGCGCGATGGTTGTGGTGACCACGGCATCAAGAATGCCCTCGGGGATTTCCTTGCCGTCAGCCAGCAGGATGGCCGGATTTGTCATCAGGTGGCCGACGTTGCGCAGGAACAGCAGCGAGCGGCCATGCAGCTTCACCGGCTGGCCGTCCGCACCGATGTATTCACGGTCAGCATTCAGCGCGCGCTCGAAGGTCTTGCCGCCCTTGGTCAGCTTTTCGACCAGTGTGCCCTTCAGGATGCCGAGCCAGTTTTCATAAGCAACCACCTTGTCGGCGCCATCGACAACGGTCACGGAATCCTCAAGATCAAGGATGGTCGACAGTGCCGACTCGATCACGACGTCGGCCACGCCGGCGGCATCATCCTTGCCGATGGTGGTCGAGCGGTCGATACGGATATCAATATGCAGGTCGTTATTCTTCAGCAGTACCGATGACGGTGCCGCCGCAGCGCCCTGGTGACCAACGAACTTTGCTGCGTCCTTCAGGCCAGTGGTGCCGCCGCTCTTGAGCGAGACGACCAGCCTGCCGCCCTCGACCTTGTAACCGGTTGCCTCGGCGTGCGAGCCTGCTGCCAGCGGCGCCGACTGGTCGAGGAAATTGCGGGCGAAAGCGATCACCTTGGCGCCGCGCACCGGGTTGTAGCCGCCAGCTCGGGTCGCGCCGTCGGTCTCGGGGATCGCGTCGGTACCGTACAGCGCGTCATACAACGAGCCCCAGCGCGCGTTGGCGGCGTTCAGCGCATAGCGCGCGTTGAGGATCGGCACCACCAGCTGCGGACCGGCTGTGGTCGCAAGCTCGGCATCAACGTTTTCGGTAGTGACCTTCACTTCCGCCGGCACCGGCTGCAGATAACCGATGGACTCGAGAAATTGGCGGTACGCAGCGACATCGGTAATCGGGCCCGGGTGCGCACGGTGCCAGTTGTCGAGCTCGACTTGCAGGCGATCGCGTTCGGCCAGAAGGGCGGCGTTCTTCGGTGCGAGGTCATTGACGATCTGTGCGAAGCCTTTCCACCAGCTGTCGCTGTCCATGCCGGTGCCCGGCAGGACCTTGTCCTCAATGAAGCGGTGCAGGACGGTATCGACCTGTAATCCGTGGCAATGGGTGCGTGCTGTCATGATGGTTTCCTCGGTGTGAATACGTGTTTGATATACGGTTGATCGAAAAGTGTGGCGTCTATCCGTGTTGTCCGATGGCGCGTCGCAGATCGTCCAGTGTGCGGCCTTCGCCGTTGGGTGTGACGCCAAGTTCCTCCAGCGGCGCAGCGCTGCGGTTGACCCAGAAAGTGCGGAAGCCAAACCAGGCCGCGCCGCAGATGTCCCAACCATTGCTGGACACGAACAGGGTGTCGCGCGCTGATACGCCCAGCATGTCCGGGCCGAGCTGGTAGGCCTCGGGCGCTGTCTTGAACTTCTGTACGCTGTGCACTGACAGCACCTGCGTGAACAGGTCACTCATGCCGGCTGCGCGAACTGCGGCGTCGAGCATTTCTGGATTGCCGTTGGAAAGGATAGCGAGCTTCAGACCCTCGGCCTTCAACGCCTGCAACACGCCCAGGTTTTCCGGGAAAGCTTGCAGCTTCGCGTACTGACCCATCAGCTGCGTCTGCGCATCCAGCGTCAGCGGGAGACCGAGTTTGCGGCAGGAGAAAACCAGCGCATCCTGCGTCACCTCCCAGAAGGGCTTGTAGGTGTTCGACAGCGTGCGCAGCCGCGTGTACTCGATCTGCTTGTCGCGCCACAGCTCCGCCAGGGCTGCTCCCTTGCCGGGGAATAGACGCTCGGCAAGCGTCCCGATCGAATAGACATCGAACAGGGTGCCGTAGGCGTCGAAGATAATGGCTTGAACAGACATACATAGACTGATTCTGCGAGGATTGCAGTATATTCATCCGGAATCGTCATAAGCGACCGCCTATGTCGATTCACTTGTGCGTTTTTGTCACAAGTGCCTGCAAAAAAAGACGCCCGGGGAGGGCGTCTTCGGTGGCAGATTTCGATCAAACGTCGATATTGCCCGCCGCCAGCGCATTGCTCTCGATGAAGGCCCGGCGTGGCTCAACCTCATCGCCCATCAGCGTCGTGAAAATCTGGTCGGCAGCAATGGCGTCCTCGATCTGCACTTTCAGCAGACGACGCACGGTCGGGTCCATCGTGGTTTCCCACAGCTGCTCGGGATTCATCTCGCCCAGACCCTTGTAACGCTGCTTGGAGACGCCGCGCTCGGCCTCATCGCGCAACCATGCCATCGCTTGACGAAACTCCATGATGACCGACTCGCGCGCCTTCTCGCCACTGCCGCGACGGACCAGCGCGCCCCGGCCGATCAGCCCCTTGAAGGTGGCGGCGGCTTCGGCCAGCACCGCGTAGTCCGGGCCATCGATGAAGTCAGCGTCAATGACGGATACCTTCAGGTTGCCGTGATGGCGACGCTCAACGCGCAACATGGGCTTGGCCGAGAGTTCGTCGGTGCTGACGGCCACGCGCACCTGCGGGTCGTCGATGGCTGACGCCAACGCCGTTGCCGACGCCTCGGCGGCTGACGCGCCCGATAGGTCCAAGGTAACGCCGTTCATGATTGCCGACAGCGCCGCGTCATCGACGGCACGCGCGAGCCGCATGATGATGGCGTTGGCCGTGTTGTACTTGCGGACCAGCTCGGCCAGAGCATCGCCGGCGATGGGCTGGGCACCCTCGGACGGCACCAGTGATGCGTCGTGCAGCGCAATCTGCATCATGTAGCTGGCCTCTTCGAGGTCATCCTTCAGGTAGCGCTCGTCCTTGCCATGCTTGACCTTGTACAGCGGCGGCTGTGCGATGTAAATATGACCCCGCTCGACCAGCAGCGGCATCTGCCGGTAGAGCAGCGTCAGGAGCAGCGTGCGGATGTGCGCGCCATCGACGTCGGCATCGGTCATGATGATGATGCGGTGGTAGCGCAGCTTGTCGATGTTGAACTCGTCGGCGCCGATCGAGGTGCCAAGCGTCGCGATCAGGGTCGTGATCTGTTCGGAAGACAGCATCTTCTCGAAGCGCGCCTTCTCGACGTTAAGCACCTTGCCACGCAGCGGCAGGATGGCTTGGAATTTGCGGTCACGACCCTGCTTGGCCGAACCGCCCGCAGAGTCACCCTCGACGATATACAGCTCGCACAGCGCCGGATCTTTTTCCTGGCAGTCGGCCAGCTTGGCCGACAAGCCGAGGCCATCCATAATGCCCTTGCGACGCGTGAGCTCGCGCGCCTTGCGGGCAGCCTCGCGTGCGCGGGCGGCTTCGACGATCTTGCCGCAGATGATTTTTGCGTCGTTCGGCTTTTCCATCAGGTAGTCGGTCAGGGTCTTGGCGACCACTTCCTCGACCGGACCACGCACCTCGCTGGATACCAGCTTGTCCTTGGTCTGCGAGCTGAACTTCGGCTCCGGCACCTTGACCGACAGCACGCAGGTCAGGCCCTCGCGCATATCGTCGCCGCTGATCTCGACCTTGGCTTTCTTCGCCAGCTCATTCTCTTCGATGTACTTATTGATCACGCGCGTCATCGCGGCGCGCAGGCCCGTCAGGTGCGTTCCGCCATCACGCTGCGGGATGTTGTTGGTGAAGCACAGCACTTGCTCGTTGAACGCGTCATTCCACTGCATGGAGACGTCGACCGAGATCGTGGTGTTGTTGTCGGACATGCGCTCGCCAGTGGCCTGGAACACCGTTGGGTGCAGCACGTTCTTGTTCTTGTTGATGTATTCAACGAAGCCGCGCGTGCCGCCCTCGAACGCGAAATCCTCCTCCTTGCCAGTGCGCTGGTCAGTGAGTTTGATATGCACGCCATTGTTCAGGAATGACAGCTCGCGGATGCGCTTGGCGAGGATGTCGTAGTGAAACTCAATGTGGTTGAAGATTTCCTCATCGGCCCAGAAATGCACTTCGGTGCCGCGCTTGTCGGTCTCGCCCGTGACCTTGATCGGCGAGATCTCGATACCGTCCTGTACCTCGAGCTCGCGGTTCTGCGGCACGCCGCGCACGAATTCCATGCCGTGCACCTTGCCGTCGCGCCGAATCGTCAGCTTGAGCCGCTTGGAGAGCGCATTCACGCAGGAGACGCCGACGCCGTGCAGGCCGCCAGATACCTTGTACGCGTTTTGATCGAACTTCCCGCCGGCATGCAGCTCGGTCATCACAATCTCGGCCGCGCTGCGCTTGGGTTCGTGCTTATCATCCCACTTGATGCCGGTCGGGATCCCGCGTCCGTTATCGGTGATCGAGATCGAGTTGTCCGAATGAATCGTGACATGAATCTCGGTGCAATGGCCGGCCAGAGCCTCGTCGATCGAGTTATCGAGCACCTCGAATACGAGATGATGCAGGCCGGTGCCGTCCGAGGTGTCGCCGATGTACATGCCGGGCCGCTTGCGCACCGCTTCCAGACCTTCAAGTATCTGGATCGATGACGCGCCGTACTGGCTGGCTGCATTGACGTTTTCAGAGGGGATGGCTGACATGGCGGTCCTAAATGGCAAAAAGCGTTGAAACTGGCGATGAATCAGGAAAGGCAAGGGCGCGGAGAGGCCGTTCGGGCCTCCCCTCGCGACGCCGGGTGTGGCTCTATTCAGATCCGCATCGGCATGACCACGTACTTGAAGTTGGTATCGTCAGGCACGGTGATCAGCGCCGACGAATTGGCGTCACCGAGCGAGATGCTGACGTTGTCGCACTTCAGATTGTTGAGCACATCGAGCAGGTAGGTGACGTTGAAGCCGATGTCGATGCTGTCGCCGCCGTAGTCGATCTCGATTTCTTCGACCGCCTCTTCCTGGTCGGCATTGGTTGAACTGATCTTCAGGCTGCCCGGCGCGATCACGCAGCGCACGCCCTTGAATTTGTCCGAGGTCATGATCGCCGCGCGCTGCAGTGAGCGCAGCAACGCCTCGCGACCGATGCTGAAGTTATTCTTGTATGCCTTCGGGATGACCCGGGTGTAGTCGGGGAACTTGCCCTCGACAAGCTTGGAGATCAGCTCGATGTCCGAGAAATTGAACTTGACCTGATTCGTCGCAATGGCCAGCGACACCGGATCATCGGTTTCTTCCAGCAGGCGCTGCAATTCGAGGATGGTCTTGCGCGGGATGATCACTTCCTGACGCGCAAACTCCTGGTCGGTCACGATCTGGCTGAACGCAAGGCGGTGGCCATCGGTCGCGACGGCAATCACGTTCTTGCCCTCGACCACCAGCAGCAGACCGTTGAGGTAGTAGCGGATGTCTTGCTGGGCCATCGAGAAGTGCACCATGTTGAAGAGGTGCTTGAGCGTCTTCTGCGGCAGACTGAACTGCGCACCGAAATGCTCGGCCTGGGCTACCGTCGGGAACTCCTCGGCCGCCAGGGTCTGCAGCGCAAAGCGCGACTTCCCGCTTTGGATGGTCATGCGCTTGTTCGATAGCGACAGCGAGACTTCCGAATCCGGCAGCGCACGCAGGATGTCGAGCAGCTTGCGCGCCGCGACCGTCGTCGCGGCCGACTCCTTGCCCGAACCGATCGCCGCGTGGGTGCTGATCTGCACTTCGATGTCGGTCGACAGCAGCGTTACGTTGTCGCCGTCCTTGCGGATGAGGATATTGGCCAGAATCGGCAGCGTGTGCCGACGCTCGACAATACCACTCACGATCTGCAGCGGCCGCAACAGCGCATCCCGGTGGGTTTTTACCAGTTGCATGGTGATTTCCTTTCGCAAGAAATTCTCTGGAGTTGAAAGTGCATCGGCGCTCCCTTTCTCAGCCCTTCAGGGTCTGTTCGAGCACGTGCAGCTCGTGGTTGATCTCGGGGTTCTTGCTGCGGTCGGCGGCAATCTTGCGCACCGCGTGCAGCACCGTTGTGTGGTCGCGCCCGCCGAACAGCTCACCGATCTCGGGCAAGCTCTTCTGCGTAAGTTCCTTGGCCAAGTACATCGCAATCTGCCGCGGGCGGGCGATGTTGGCCGGTCGCTTCTTCGAGTACATGTCGGCGACCTTGATGTTGAAGAAATCGGCCACGGTCTTCTGGATGTTCTCTACCGATATCTGGCGGTTCTGCACCGACAGCAAGTCCTTGAGCGCATCCTTGACCACGTCGATCGTAATGTCCTTGCCGTGAAAACGCGAATACGCCAGGATTTTGCGCAGCGCCCCCTCGAGCTCACGCACATTCGAGCGCAGGTGCTTGGCCACAAAGAAAGCCACGTCATCGGACAGGGCCGCGCCTTCCTGGGCGGCCTTCTTCAGCAGGATCGCGACCCGCATCTCGAGCTCCGGCGGCTCGACCGCGACCGTCAGGCCGGAGTCGAAGCGGGAGATCAGGCGGTCGTCCATGCCGGTGATCTCCTTTGGATAGGTGTCGCTGGTGATGATGATCTGCTTCTTGGCCGCAATCAGCGCCTCGAACGCGTAAAAAAACTCTTCCTGCGTGCGGCTCTTGCCACCAAAGAACTGGATGTCATCGATCAGCAGCAGATCCAGCGAATGGTAGTAGCGCTTGAACTCGTCGAAGCCCTTGCGCTGGTAAGCGGTGACGACGTCGCGCACGTACTGCTCGGCATGGATGTAGCGAATACGGGTGTTCGGGTTATCGGCCAGCACCTGGTTGCCAATCGCGTGGATCAGGTGGGTCTTGCCGAGGCCAACACCGCCATACAGGAACAGCGGGTTATACGAACTGCCGGGGTTACTGGCGACCTGGATCGCCGCCGCACGTGCAAGCTGGTTGGCCTTGCCGGTCACGAAGCTGTCGAAGGTCAGGGCCGGGTTGATTTTGCTCTGGTCGCGCCGCACGCTGGATTCCTCGACCGGCTCGGGGCGCTCGGCCACGGCAGGGTCCGGCGCAGCGGCAGCCGCCTGCGGCGACAGCGGGGCGCTGGAAGCGGGCTTCCTGGCCGTGCCAGCGCGCGGGTCGAGCACGAACTGCACATCCACCGGGCTCTGCCAGAATTCGGCGGCCAGACTGGTGATGCGCGCGGCAAACTGGGTTTTCACCCAGTCCAGCTTGAAGCGGTTAGGGGCGGCAATGCGCAGACGACCGTCCTCGAAATCGAGCGGTGCCAAAGGCTTGATCCAGGCGCTGAACTGCTGGGGCGTCAGTTCCTGTTGCAGCCGCGAAGCGCAGGTCTGCCAAAATTCTTCCATGCGATAGTCTTGGTAAGCGGCAGGTGGGGGCGCGCTTCGGGTTCTTTGTTCTGAGGAGGCCGAGCGCAAGGCTTGCCGGGACGACCGCTATTTTACCGCCGGCAGGGGAAGTTATCCACAGGCTCGCGCGCTATTTCGTCGGCGACACCAAGACTTTTCCAGTCCGAAGGGCCCCGGCCACCGCCGCCGCGGTGGCGGGGCTGCCATTGCACCCGGAGATTGTCAAATAAACACCCTGCCAGCGCAGATTGCGCCAGCAATCCGTGTAAGTGATTGACAGATATACAGAAACTGCTGTCTAATTCAAGGTTCACTGCGCTGCGCGCCTCACGCGGTAATACCAGTGCCGCTTGCGGTGCCCTGGCTTCCAGGTTTTCTGACCGGGCATGCCCCGGTTTTTTGCTGAATTCCGCTGTACTAACTTAGCGAGACCCACATGAAACGTACTTATCAGCCTTCCGTCGTCCGCCGCAAGCGCACCCATGGTTTCCGCGCCCGCATGGCGACACGCTCGGGCCGTGCCGTGCTCAACGCACGTCGCGCCAAGGGCCGCAAGCGCCTGGCCGTCTGAGGCCGCACCGCGCTCCCACTTGCGTAGTCGCGTGTCCGGCCCGCCGGAAGACTACAGCAGGCACCGACGCATCGTAAAAACGGATGAGTTCTCATCCGTTTTTCGTTTGCGGCCTGCGCACAGGACTGATCACTTCGTGCTCTACGTTCGCCCCAATAACCTCGGCCATGCGCGCCTTGGCATCGTCGTCGCGAAGCGTTTCGCGCCGCGCGCCGTCACGCGCAACCTGGTCAAGCGGTTGTCGCGCGAGCTATTCCGCAAGGCAAACATGGGCGCGGTCGACTGCATCGTGCGACTGAGCAAACCATTGGTTAGCCGCCAGGACAGCGCGTCATCGCGCGCACTCCGACACGCCGTCGGTGCCGAACTGACCCGGCTGTTGTACTGCCCGCGTACCGCCCGATGAAAACCCTGCTGCTACTTCTGCTAAAAGGCTACAAGCTCTGCATCAGCCCGTTCCTCGGGCAGAATTGCCGCTTTTACCCGAGCTGCTCCGATTACGCGCGCGATGCGGTCGCCACGCATGGCGCGCTGCGTGGCAGCCTGCTAGCCGGGCGGCGGCTGTGCAAATGCCATCCCTGGAACCCCGGCGGCATCGATCCGGTACCGCCATCCGCTCACGACAGCGCCGCCGGTCATCCTCCGATGACCGGGCACCGTCACTGATTTGCTCTCGACTTCCCGACCTATGGATATCAAACGTACCGTACTGCTGGTGGTGTTCTCGCTGTCCCTGCTGATGCTTTGGGAGAACTGGAGCCTTTATAACGGCGGCCCGTCGATGTTCACGCCGGAACAGGCGGTGCAGCAGAGCGCCGCGCCGCAGGCGGATACCGATGCCTCGGTGCCGCAAGCCAGCACCCTGCCAGCTCCGGCCCCCGCGGCCTCGGGCACCGATGTCCCGGATGGCGCAGCACCGGCCGCAACACCGGGTGAGAAGATTGTCGTGACGACCGACCTGCTCAGGGTCGAGATCAACACGATAGGCGGCGAGGTCGCGCGCGCCGAGCTGCTTAAGCACAAGGATTCGGCCGACAGCAGCCGGCCGATTGTGCTGTTCGAAAGCGGCGCAGGCCGCACCTATGTCGGCCAGAGCGGCCTGATCGGCGGCAAGTTCCCCAACCACCGCACGCTGTTCACCGCGCGTGACGGCGCACGCGCGCTCGACGATGGCAATACCGTGAGCCTGGTGCTGGACGCCGAGCAGGAGGGTGTGAAACTCACCAAGACGTATACCTTCACGCGCGGCGAGTACGAAATCGGGCTGCGGCATGAGGTGGCCAACGGCAGCGATGTGGCGATCTCGCCGTCGGTCTACGTGCAGCTGGTGCGTGACGGCAGCAAGCTTGAAGGTGAGTCGGTGTTCTACAGCACTTTCACTGGCCCGGCCGTGTATACCGATGCCGAGAAATTCCGCAAGATCTCGTTCGAGGACATCGACAAAGGCAAGCAGCCGCCGGCAGCACGCACTACCGACGGCTGGATTGCCATGGTCCAGCACTATTTCGTTACGGCTTTCGCGCCGCTATCGAAAAACCCGCATGAGCTGTTTACTCGCCGCATCGACCAGAACCTGTTCGCGGTGGGCGCCATCATGCCGATGGGCGAGATCGCCGCCGGCGCAGCCGCCGCGCAGGACGGCAAGCTATTCGTCGGGCCACAAGAATCAGCCAAGCTCGAGACCTTCGCGACCGACTTTGACCTCGTCAAGGACTACGGCTGGCTGACCATCATCGCCAAGCCGATCTTCTGGCTGATGGACCAGATCCACAAGCTGCTCGGCAACTGGGGCTGGACCATTATCGTACTGACCATCCTGATCAAGTTGGCCTTCTTCCCGCTCTCGGCAGCCAGCTACCGCAGCATGGCGAAGATGAAGCTGGTCACACCGAAGATGACCGCCATCCGCGAGCGGCACAAGGACAACCCGCAGCAAATGAATGCGGCAATGATGGAGCTCTACAAGACCGAGAAGATCAACCCGCTCGGCGGCTGCCTGCCGATCCTCGTGCAGATTCCGGTCTTCATCGCGCTGTACTGGGTGCTGCTGGCGAGCGTCGAAATGCGTCACGCGCCATGGCTGGGCTGGATCCACGACCTGTCGGCGCCCGATGACCTGTTCGGCACGGTTCCCGGCATTGACATGCCGATCGGCCTGCTGCCCATCATTATGGCCGTCTCGATGTATGTGCAGACCAAGCTGAACCCGATGCCGCCCGATCCGATCCAGGCCAAGGTGATGATGTTCATGCCGATCGTGTTCTCGTTCATGTTCTTCTTCTTCCCCTCCGGCCTCGTGCTGTACTGGGTCGTGAACAACATCTTGTCGATTGCTCAGCAGTGGGTGATCACGCGGCAGTCGGAAGCAGGCAAGGCGTAAAGACAAAACACTTCGCCATTCAAGAAGTCCGTCACCGCAAGGGACGGACTTTTTTTTATTCCCGCTAAAATCCCCGAATGATCTCCGATTCCTCTCCCATCGCCGCCATTGCCACGGCTCCGGGCCGCGGTGGCATTGGCGTGGTACGCATTTCAGGCAAGGGCCTGATGCCGCTGGCGCGCGCTATCTGCCGTCTTGATGGCCGCGACCTGACGCCCCGTCACGCCACCTATCTCGATTTCGTGCAGGCTGACGGCAGTACGATCGATCGCGGTCTCGCGCTCTGGTTCAGCGCACCGCACTCGTACACCGGCGAAGAGATACTCGAGCTGCAAGGCCACGGCGGACCGGTCGTGATGCAGATGCTGCTCAACCGCTGTCTCGAAGCCGGCCGGGACATCGGCCTGCGACTCGCGAATCCGGGCGAATTCACCTTCCGGGCCTTCCAGAACGACAAGCTCGACCTGGCGCAGGCCGAAGCTGTCTCCGACCTGATCGAAGCCTCGACCGAAGCCGCCGCAAGGCTGGCGACGCAATCGCTGTCGGGCGCGTTCTCGCAGGCGATTGGCGGGCTGGTCGAGCAGGTTATCCACCTGCGCATGCTGGTCGAGGCCACGCTCGACTTTCCGGAAGAAGAAATCGAGTTTCTTGAAAAATCCAATGCGCGCGGGCAGTTGCAGGCCATCCGCGCGACGCTGGACCATGTGCTAATGCAAGCGGGGCAAGGCGCCTTGCTGCGCACCGGACTGCAGGTCGTGCTGGCCGGCCAGCCGAACGTAGGCAAGAGCTCGCTGCTCAACGCCCTGGCCGGCGCCGATGTCGCCATCGTCACTGCCATTGCCGGCACCACGCGTGACAAGATCACCGAGACCATCCATGTCGAGGGCATACCGATCAACGTGATCGACACCGCGGGCATCCGAAATGACGACGATGCCAGCGACGAAGTCGAGCGCATCGGCATCTCGCGTACCTGGGCGGCCGTGGAAGCGGCGGACGTCGTGCTGCACATCCTCGACGCCAACCGCGGGCCCACGCGCGCGGACGAAGATATCGCCGCCCGCCTGCCGGCCAAGCTGCCGCTGCTCCGTATCTGGAACAAGATCGATCTGTCCGGGCATCAGCCGGCAATCGAGTCAGGCGGCGACGTGACGAACCTCTATCTGTCGGCGTCGGCCGGTAGCGGCATGGACCTGTTGCGCAAGGAACTGCTGCGCATCGCCGGCTGGCAGCAGACGGGCGA
>CAZESK010000065.1:0-11935 GCA_964515155.1 uncultured Bifidobacterium sp. | reverse complement strand
AGATGCCGAAGCGTTCAGTTTCGTCGACGGCGGAAGTTTTTTCAGGGAAGGTCGTCCTGGCAGAGTCTGAGCCGGTGGAGTGTAATGAGCCCGCCTCACCACGATCGGTCGTGCCGCCTATGGCGAGTACGCCGCCTAAAATGAGGACCGGTGGCATGGCGACGATATCGTCCCAGTCCATCGAGCTGCCAGAGCTGCCGACGGAGCGTGCCGAGGATTCCATGTCCGAATTCCAATCCTCATCTGCTGCATCATCGCCACGAGCAAACGAGCCGGGCAACGCCGTGGTCGGTTCTGGCGTGAAGAAACTACGCAAGAGGATAAGCAAGCGGTTGAGTAGGGCGGCGGATGATCTTTCTGTGATCGCACAGAAGATATCGCCGCGTAGCGATATAGGTTCTCCGAGAAAAGCTTTGCCCATCAAGGACGATCCCCTTCTTGCAGGAATTTCACTTGAGGATCGCAGTCGCATCGCGACGGAGATGGCAACCTATTGTCAAAGTGAATCTTACAGAAACTCCGGCGCGACGCGGCAAGCCTTGCTGTTCAACGGCAAGCTGATCGGCTTGCTGGGTACTCACCCCGGCATGATCAGACCCGACACGCTCAAAGCGCTTGGCAAGGACCTTGAGCAGCGAATGAAAAACGCGGTCATCGATACCAAGGTGAAGCTCGACGATCCCCGATTCATCAAGTTTGTGCAATCGGTCGCCCAAGCCAATTTCATGAAGCCTTGGACGCATGACTCTGCCGACACCGCCGACTCAGCGACCGGGGTGAAGAAAAAGAATGCCGATGTGCTGCGCCCTACTTTTGTCAGGGACTTTGATAACTCGGACTATTTTTTCAGGGACGTTAATGGGACGCGAAGCAGGATCAATAACACCGATGACTTCATGGCACTGATTGATGGCGAGGAAGACAGCGGTCTGGCGTCGGTTGTCAGCAATATCGCCTCGCAGAACCTGGGTAACTTCCTCAAGAACGTGCTTTTCCTGCGCCATGATTCCCAGGGCATATCGCAGTCTGTGCTGCGCGAGCATGACGGGACGCCGATCATGCCGCTGGCTATTGCCAAGGCCGGCTACACATTCGCCAAGGACGAGGCGGGTAACATCACCCTCGATTATGAATGGAACAGCTCCAACGAAATCAATGGCAACAAGGAGCTGAGGGTCAAGCGAATGACGGGCGACACATCCTCGTATACCGTACAGGAAGCCACATTGAAGATCGCGGTCAGAATCACGATCGCTCGGAATCGGCAATGGAACATCGGCGATCCTCACATCAAGGCTAGCGGATGGAGCCTTCCCTCAGGTCAGTGAGCGCAAGGGCAGGGAGCCCTTGTCTGGCGACGCCTGCTCAGCTCTACACAGCCTCTTTCCGGTTCGACCCTGACACCATCTCGAATCGGAATAACCTGCACTCGATCGCGCCGTTGAAAAACGGCGTTTTTTTTGATTCCTTCAGGCGCAGCATGCGCGGCAGCGTCAGGTCGGCGGTGAACAGGCAGACGGTCCAGCCGGCGAAGCGCTGTTTCAGCGTGCTGCCAAAGGCGCTGAAGAAGGCGATCGCCAGTTCATCCGGCTCGTGCGATCGGTCGCCACGCACGCCGATGCGCTCGCCATAGGGCGGGTTCGCGATCAGCAGGCCGGGAATGCCGGTCGGCGGCTTCACTTCCTGCGCGTCGATTTGTTTCAGCGGAATGTCGAACGTGATACCTGCGCGTTGCAGGTTATTGCGCGCCATGACCAGCATATCGCCCGAGATATCGCTGCCGAAGATGGTCGGTTTCGATGGCAGCGGCAAGGACTTCACGGCGGCGCGAATCGCATCCCAGTCTGCTTGCCTGAACATCTGGAACTTCTCGAATGCGAAACTGCGGTGATGTCCCGGTGGGATACCCGCCAGCATCTGCGCGGCTTCGATCAGCAGCGTACCCGAGCCACACATCGGATCGATCAGGGGCGTGCCCGGCTTCCAGCCCGCAGTGCGTAGCAGGCCGGCCGCCAGGTTCTCGCGCAGCGGTGCGTCGCCAGTTTCCATGCGCCAGCCGCGCTTGAACAGACCCTCGCCTGAGGTATCAAGATAAATGGTGACCGTGCGCGCATCGAGAAAGCCCCAGATTCGCATATCTGGTGTGCGGGTATTCACTGACGGGCGTTCACCAAAGCGGTCCCGAAAGCGGTCGCACAGGCCGTCCTTGATTTTCAGCGTGACGAACTCAAGACTCTTCAGCGGCGACTTGATCGCGTTGACGTCGACACGGATTGTATGGTTCACATCGAACCAGTCTTCCCATGGCGCACCAAGCGCGAGATCGTAAATGTCATTTTCATTCGTGTAGCCGGCATGCGCGATGCGCAGCAGCACGCGCGAGGCGATCCGCGAGTGCAGGTTCAGCAGCATGGCATCCGGGAAGCTACCCGAGCAGTGCACGCCGCCGGGCACCGTGTTGTGGATTTTCAGCGTCTTGCTTTGCGACGCGATTTCCTTGAGTTCGTCGGCAAGCGCGGCTTCGAGGCCACGCGGGCAGGGGCAGAAGTAGGAATGTGCCATGGGGTACCTTTAGTCCGTCAGGGAAAGCTGCGATCAGCTTTCCGGTAGTTCAAGCCGTGTTACGCATCCGCTACCGAACCTCACCCAGCCAACGCCCGTTCGACGAAATCCAGTCTGTCTTGTCCCCAGAATCCTTCGCCATCGACGCGATACCACGGTACACCAAACACATGAACAGCGATGGCCTCATCGGTATTACGCGCCAGCTCGGCCGTGACGGCATCGCTGGCGGAACGCTCGAGAAGCTGCGCGCCGTCCAGGCCGACACCTGTTGCGATCGCGACCAGGGTATCGGTGTCGGCAATGTTTTTCTCCTCCGCCCAGCAGGCGCGGCCCAGTGCACCGAGCAGGGCGAGTGCCCGTTCAGTCCCGGCTTCGTGCAGCGCGGCGATCAGCATTCGCGCACCTGGCTCGCCGTTCACCGGAAAGAACGCAGGATGCAGGTTCAGCGGCAAGCCCAGATGCTTGCTCCAGCGTGCCAGCTCCGCCAGTCGGTAGGCCTGTCGCTGTGGTGGACGTTGTGCTACTGGCACGCCGCCGGAAACGGCAAAGACCTTGTTGACATCAGCTGGCTTGAGCAGCACCTGCGCCCCCTGTTTGCGGGCGATGGCGACAAAGCGCTCATGCCCCAGCCAGGTCCACGGCGATTGCGGCGCGACGAAATACTCGACGGGTTTTCCCATGATGTTTTCCTTAGAAAGGCTTGACCACGACCAGGATCACGGCACCGAACATGCCGAGCACTGGCAGCTCGTTGAACCAGCGATACCAGATGTGGGAGCGCGAATTCTCGCCGCGCTCGAACTGCATGAGTAGTCGCTTGCAATAATGGTGGTACCCCACCAGCAGCAGCACAATGGCCAGCTTCGCATGCATCCAGCCGCTGCCCTTGCCCATGCCGTAGTGCAGCCACAGGACAAGCCCCAGGACCAGCGCCGGAATCATCAGTATCGTCATGAAGCGGTAGAGCTTGCGCGCCATCGCCAGCAGCCGCTGCTGCGCGGCAGGCTCGGTTTCCATCGCAAGGTTGACGTAGATGCGCGGCAGGTAGAACAGTCCCGCGAACCACGAGGCGATAAAGACGATGTGCAGTGCTTTAATCCAGTCGTAAGCCATGGTCAGACCCTGACCTCGCCGTGGCCGAGCACGACATACTTCACCGAGGTCAGACCTTCCAGACCGACTGGGCCACGCGCGTGCAGCTTGTCATTGGAAATACCGATCTCGGCGCCAAGGCCATATTCGAAGCCATCGGCAAAGCGGGTCGAGGCATTGACCATGACTGATGCCGAGTCAACCTCGCGCAGGAATTGCAGTGCACGAGAGTAGTCCTCGGTCACGATCGAGTCGGTATGCTGCGATGAGTAGGTATTGATGTGATCGATGGCCTCATCGACGCCGGAGACGATCTTCACCGACAGGATCGCATCGAGGTATTCGGTGCGCCAGTCCTCGTCAGTAGCGACGGCCAGTTTCGGGTAGCCCGCGAGGATGTTCCGTGCTTCCGGATCGCAGCGCAGCTCGACATCCTTCTCCGCGTACAGCTTCGCCAGCTCCGGCAGGACGGCCGGTGCGATGCTGCGTGCGATCAGCAGGGTCTCCATCGTGTTGCACGTACCATAGCGGTGGCATTTGGCATTGAATGCCACCGGCAGCGCCTTGGCGATGTCGGCCTTATCGTCGATATACACATGGCAGATGCCGTCGAGGTGCTTGATCATCGGCACCTTGGATTCCTTCATCAGCCGCTCAATCAGCCCCTTGCCGCCGCGCGGCACGATCACGTCCACGTATTCCGGCATGGTGATCAGCGCGCCGACCGCAGCGCGGTCGGTGGTCTCGATGATCTGTACCGCCTCTGCAGGCAGGTCGGCACCAGCCAGGCCTTCCTTCACAAGCTTTGCCAGCGCCTGGTTGCAGTGGATGGCCTCCGACCCTCCGCGCAGGATGGTCGCATTACCGCTCTTGATGCACAGTCCTGCTGCATCGACCGTCACGTTCGGTCGTGCCTCGTAGATGATACCGATCACACCCAGTGGCACGCGCATCTGCCCGACCTGGATGCCAGTCGGCCGGTACTTCATGTTCGTGATCTCGCCGATCGGATCGGGCAGTGACGCGATCTGCTCGAGCCCCTCGGCCATGGTCGCGATCGCCTTGTCCGACAAGGTCAGGCGGTCAACCATGGCCGGAGCCAGGCCGCTGGCGCGTGCGGCCTCAAGATCTTTCTGGTTCGCGGCGCTCAGCAGCGCAGCGTCACGACGGATGCCGGCAGCAATCAGCTGCAGCGCACGGTTCTTGGCTGCCGTGTCGGCCTTGGCCATCGCGCGCGACGCCTTGCGCGCGGCACGGCCGATCTCGGTCATGTAGTGTTGAATGTCCATGGTGGTCTTCCTTGTCGAATTTCTTGGCCGGCAGTTTTCTATGGCGGGTTCCGCTGCGCTCTATCCGGCCTCTGGCTCTATTTTTACTGGCGTTCTGCCGTTCGCATGCACTGTCTGTTTCGTTTATTTTCGCGCCACGGCCAGCGCCAGCTGCAGCATCGCGTCCCAGGCATCGCCCGCGAAATCCTTCGCGCGCAAGCCCTTGATCATGCGGTCAACCTGCGCGGCCTTTGCCAGCGCGTCTTCCAGCGTCGCCAGTTTCACCCGGGACAGCGCCGGGGCCATCAGCCGTTCGCGCGGTCCCCAGATCCGGTATTCCTTGAGCAGCATGGGCAGCGGGCGTCCCTGGGCCGTGCCGAGCTTCAGTTTCAGCAGCGTTCGGATCTCTTCGGTCACGGCCCACAGCACGAGCGGCAGCGCCTCGCCTTCACCCTGAAGGCCGTCCAGCATCCGTGCCACGCGGCCGATATCACCGGACAGCATTGCCTCCGATAACTTGAACACGTCATATCGGGCCACGTTCAGCACGGCGTCCTGAACCTGCTCGACACTCAGCCGGCCTTCAGGAAAGAGCAGGGCAAGCTTGCGGATTTCCTGATGCGCTGCCAGCAGGTTACCCTCGACGCGCTCGACCATGAACTCGAGCGCCCCCTGGTCGGCACTCTGGCCTTGCGAGGCCAGCCGCTGCCCAATCCAGTTCGCGAGCTGGTGCCGCTCGACGTTCGGTATCTCGATGTAGACCGCATGCTGCTGCAACGCTGCTACCCATGCACTTTTCTGCGTCTGCCATTCCAGCTTGGGCAGCGTCACCAGGGTCAGCGTGTCGCCAGCGTCGCCCCATGTAGCGCAGGCGGCCGCGTATTCCTGCAACGCTTGCCCGCCATCCTTGCCTGGCTTCCCGCCCGGGATGCGCAACTCGATCAGCTTGCGGTCGCCGAACAGCGACATCGCCTGGTTGGCTGCCAGCAGTTCGCCCCACTTGAAGTAACGTTCGGCGACCAGCACCTCGCGCTCTGAAAAGCCGACGGCGCGCGCCCTGGCGCGGATGCGGTCGGCGGCTTCCATCGCCAGCAGGTGTTCGTCGCTGGTAATCACGTACAGCGGCGCCAGTCCCTTCGACAGGTGCGCTTCCAGCGCCTCGGCGCGCAGCTGCACGGCTTGCCGCCTATTCCGGTTGCACGCGCGACAGCTGGCGCATGATCTGGCCGATGGCGTCGCGGCGCAGGTCGTCGAAGGTCATCCGTTCCTCGGTTTCCTTCGCCAGCGCCTGTGATTCGCTGTACGAGAGCAGCGACTGCAGCGCGATCTCGTTCGCCGGCAGCAGCTTGCGGTTGGTCTGATCCGCCACCTCGAAATTGACGCGGTAGGTGAGACTGAACTCACGCACCTGACCCTGCGCGTTCAGCGTCAGGATCTTTCGCTCTCGGGCTTCGTTCAGGACGCGCAAGATGACCGTCGCTGACTTCGGATCGGCCGCTAGGCGGGTGCCGCCGTTGCGTACTGCACCGCGCAGCTCGCGCTCGAGCGGCGTCCCGGATGGCGCCTCCACGTAGACCGATTCGAATGTCAGCCGCGAATCCGGTGTGGAGCCGCGCAGGTGGAAACCGCACCCGGCGAGCGCGGCAAGCAGGAGGACGGATGTGAAGCGACGGGTGCGATTCAAGGCCATCTCCCTCAGGCGACGATGTTCACCAGCTTGCCGGGCACGATGATGATCTTCTTCGGCGGACCTTCGACGAACTTCTTCACGTTGTCATCAGCCATTGCGGCTGCCTCGATGGCTGCCTTGTCGGTGTCCCTGGCGACCGTGATCTTGCCGCGTAGCTTGCCGTTCACCTGCACCATCAGCTCGATCTCGGCCTGCTCCAGTGCAGCCGCATCGACCGCCGGCCAGGGCGCGTCGAGGATGTCGCCATACGCCTTCGCATAGCCCAGCGCATCCCACAGTGCATGCGTGACATGCGGTGCAACCGGGTATAGCACGCGCAGGAAGATGCCAAGGCATTCGCCGGTTGCGGCCCGCGCCGCCGGGCTGTCGCCCAGCTTGGCGCCTTCCAGCAGGTTCAGCATCTTCATGCAGGCAGACACGACGGTGTTGTACTGCAGGCGGCTGTAGTCATGATCGGCCTGTTGCAGCACCTTGTGCATGTCGCGGCGCAGCGCCTTGATGCCGGCGTCCTCGGACGCGGACGGCGCCAGTACCGGCTCGAGCATCGACGCGTTTGCATGGGCGAAGGCCCAGACACGGCGCAGGAAGCGGTGTGCACCTTCGACGCCAGAGCCCGACCATTCGAGAGTCTGCTCGGGTGGCGCGGCGAACATCGTGAACAGACGCGCAGTGTCGGCGCCGTACTGGTCAATGATAGCCTGCGGGTCGATGCCATTATTTTTGGACTTCGACATTTTTTCCGTACCGCCGATCTGCACCGGCTGGCCATCACTCTTGAGTGTCGCCGATGCGGGACGGCCTTTGTCGTCGAACTTCAGCTCGACATCCTCCGGATTGAACCAGGTCTTCTTGCCGGAGGCATCTTCGCGATAGTAGGTTTCATTGAGCACCATGCCCTGTGTGAGCAGGTTGACGAAGGGCTCGTCGAATTTGACTAGCCCGAAGTCACGCATCACTTTGGTCCAGAAGCGCGCATACAGCAGATGCAGTACCGCATGCTCGATGCCGCCGATGTACTGATCCATCGGCATCCAGTAATCATTGCGCGCGTCGACCATCGCTTCGTTCGAGCCGGGGGAGCAGTACCGCATGTAGTACCACGATGAATCGACGAAGGTGTCCATCGTGTCGGTCTCACGGCGCGCAGGCTGGCCACAGCTCGGGCAATCGACCTTCAGGAACTGCGTATGCTTGTTCAGCGGGTTACCGCTGCCATCCGGCACGCAGTCCTCGGGCAGCACGACCGGCAGATCCTTCTCCGGCACCGGTACGTCGCCGCAGTGCCCGCAGTGAATCATGGGAATCGGCGTGCCCCAATAGCGCTGGCGCGAGATACCCCAGTCGCGCAGGCGCCAGGTGACCTTCTTCTCGCCGACACCCTGCGCGGCGAGGTCGGCCGCGACGGCATCCACCGCCGCCTGGTAGCCCAAGCCGTCATACTTGCCGGAGTTGACGCAGATACCGTTTTCCTTGTCTGCGTACCACTCCTGCCAGGCCTCGGTGTCGTAACGCTTGCCTTCCACCGAAACCACCGGCTGTATCGGCAGATCGTACTTCTTTGCGAATGCGAAATCGCGCTCATCATGCGCGGGCACACCCATCACCGCGCCGTCGCCATACGTGATCAACACATAGTTACCGACCCAGACCTCGACCTGGTTTCCTGTCAGCGGATGGGTGACGAACAGGCCGGTCGGCATGCCCTTCTTCTCCATCGTTGCCATGTCAGCTTCGATCACGCTGCCCTGCTTGCACTCGGCGATGAAGGCGGCCAGCGCCGGGTTATCCTTCGCTGCATGCGCGGCCAGTGCGTGTTCCGGTGCTACGGCGCAGAAGGTCACGCCCATGATGGTGTCGGCGCGCGTGGTAAACACCCACAGCTTGCCGTCACCGACCAGCTGACCATCCGCACCCTGGATCTGGTGCGGGAAGGCGAAACGCACGCCGGTTGATTTACCGATCCAGTTCGCCTGCATGATGCGCACGCGCTCGGGCCAGCCGGGCAGCTTGTTCTCGACGCAATCGAGCAGCTCCTCGGCGTAGTCGGTGATGCGGACGTAGTACATCGGGATCTCACGCTTCTCGATCAGCGCACCCGAGCGCCAGCCGCGACCATCGATCACCTGCTCATTGGCCAGCACGGTCTGGTCGACAGGATCCCAGTTCACGGTGCCGGTCTTCTTGTAGATGATGCCCTTCTCCAGCATCTTCAGAAACATCCACTGGTTCCACTTGTAGTAGTCCGGGTTACAGGCGGCCATTTCGCGCGACCAGTCGATCGCCAGGCCCATCGCCTGCATCTGCTTCTTCATGGTGTCGATGTTTGCGTACGTCCACTGCGCCGGTGGTACGCCATTGGCCATTGCCGCGTTCTCGGCCGGCATGCCGAATGCATCCCAACCCATTGGCATGAGCACGTTGTACGCTTTCATGCGCAGCTGGCGCGCCATCACATCATTGATGGTGTAGTTCCGCACATGGCCCATGTGCAGCTTGCCGGATGGGTAGGGCAGCATCGAGCAGGCGTAGAACTTCTTCTTTTCGCGACCTTGCGCATCGCGAGCGTGCTCGACGACCTTGTATGCGTCGATTGCACGCCAGTGTTCCTGCGCCGCACGCTCGACGTCGGCGGGGGTGTATTTGTCTTGCATGACGGGTGGGTGATGAGTGAAAGCGTAGCCGGGGATTATACCGGCTGGAGGGGAGGGGATCGGGTATCCGGGGCCCGGGGAAAACCTCCCGGATGACTCGCTGCAGGGCATGCTCCGGTAAACCATGCCAATACCGTCACGCCGGCAGGCCGATGGCGGGTCCGGTGGCCTGTGTCAGTCGCGCCGACACCCGACCTCGGGTGCTTACTTCCCGGCGTCTTTCGGATTGGTTACGAAACCGATCTTTGTCATTCCGTTACCCTGGGCTGCCGACATCACCTGTGCAATGACCTCGTACCGGGTGTCCTTGTCGGCCCGCAGCTGTAGCTCGGGCAGCGGCTGCTTCTGCGATTCGGTTGAGAAGCGGCCGGCCAGTTCGTCGAGTGCGACCGGCGCGTTATTCCAGAACAGCCGGCCCTCGCCATTGATCGCCAGCGTGATCGTCTCCGGCTTCTCCGGCGCCGGCGCGGAGGCTGCGGTTGGCAGCTCCAGTTTGATTGCATGTGTGAACAGCGGCGCGGTGATGATGAAGATCACCAGAAGCACCAGCATCACGTCGACCATGGGAGTGACGTTGATGTCGGCCATCGGCGACTGGTGGCCGTTATCGTTGAATCCGCCGAATGCCATTGCGCTCTCCGGTTCAGGTTTTGCGGCCGGGGGTGGCGCTGATACGCGAGCCCGTGGTCAGGAAAGCGTGCAGGTCGTGCGCGAAGGCGTCGAGCTCGCCCAGCGTGACCCGGTTTACCCGGGTCAGTGCGTTGTAGCCAAGCACCGCAGGGATCGCGACCACCAGTCCGACCGCGGTCATGATCAGCGCCTCGCCGACCGGACCGGCGACCTTGTCAATTTGTATTGTGCCAGCGCTGGAAACTGCCACCAGCGCGTGATAGATGCCCCAGACCGTGCCAAACAGCCCGATGAACGGTGCGGTCGAGCCGACGGAGGCCAGCAGCGTCAGTCCGCTCTCCAGTCGCTGCGAGACACGGTTGATTTGCTGGCGCAGCGTGCGCGTGACCAGTTCGCTCGGGTCGACATTCGCATTGAGCGAGCTGCTGTTGGCCTTCACGTTGACAGCCTCGACCGCATGCGTGGCCAGCGGGGCGTAGACCTGCTCGGTATCGGCATGGTTGAGCAGCGTAATCGCATCGTCCATCGTTGGTGCATCCCAGAAGCGCTCGACGGCGCTGGCGCTCCTGCGGATGCGCCATGCAGACCAGGCCTTGGACAGGATGTAGTACCAGCTGGCGACCGACATCAGCAGCAGCAGATAGGCCACGCTGTGGGTGACGATGTCACCATGCGCCCAGTAGTGGGCGAAGCCGAGCTCGGGGGTCGTGGTTTCGTTCATGTTGTCAGGCTCAGTTCTGCAGTTTGAAGGGGATCGGCACCTGGTACCACTCGTCGACTGGCTTGCCGTCGCTTGTCGCCGGATTGAAGCGCCAGGTCTTCACCGCGTCGACCGCCGACTGGTCCAAGCGGGTAAAGCCACTGGACGATTTTACTTCCACCACGCCCGCCGTACCGTCGCCCTTGACCAGCACGCGCAGAACGACCGTGCCCTGCTCACCCAGCCGCTGGGACATGCGCGGGTAAACCGGCTTCACGTTGCTCGCGCTGTAGCTGGCGAGGATGCTGACCTCGGTGCGCACGGACGGCGCAGCCGGTGCCGGTGCGGGTGGCGTCGGTGGCGGTGCGGGCGGTGCGGGCGGTGCCGGTGGAGCAGGTACCGGTGGAGCCTGGGGAGCCGGCAGCGCCGGCGCAGGCTCTACTGCGGGTGCCGGCGCGGGAGCAGGAGCTGGTTGCGGCACAGGCACAGGCGCAGGGCTGGGTATCGGCGTCGGCAGCGGCTTGGGCGGCGGTTCGGGTCTCGGCGGTTGCGGCGTCGGTGGCGGCTTGGGCGTTTGCGGCTTGGGTGGTTCGGGCCGCGGTGGCGCCGGCGGTATCGGCGTGGGTGGCGGTACCAACTGCACGACCACCGTCGGCGGTTCGATCTTATGCTCGTGCGCGTCGAGCACGCCGCTCAGCGCCAATGCCAGTAGCAGGACATGCAGCAACACGGCGACGGTCGCTGCCAGCGTGGAGGTGCGTGACATCATGGATACGCTGTCCTGCCCGGGTCGTGACGGTCTCGCTCAGCGCAGGCCGAGCACATCCTGCATGTCATACAGGCCGGTGTCCTTGTCCTGGAGGAAGCGAGCGGCGCGCAGGCTGCCCTGGGCGTAGGTGACCCGGCTGGACGACTTGTGCGTGATCTCGATGCGCTCGCCGATACCGGCGAACAGTACGGTATGGTCGCCGACGATATCGCCGCCACGGATGGTCGCAAAGCCGATCGACGACGGATCGCGCTCGCCGGTCACACCTTCGCGCGCGAAGACGCCGACCTTCGTCAGGTCCCGCCCGAGCGCCCCGGCGATCACCTCGCCCATCTCCAGCGCGGTGCCGGATGGCGCATCAACCTTATGCCGATGGTGTGCCTCGATAATTTCGATGTCGTAGCCATGCGAGAAGCTTTTCGCGGCCAGCTCGAGCAGCTTCATTGTTACGTTCACACCAATGCTCATGTTCGGCGCGAAGACGATGGCGGTCCTGGTTGCCGCCGCAGCGATAGCAGCTTTACCTGCATCATCGAAGCCGGTGGTGCCGATGATCATCTTGATGCCGTG
>CAZESK010000064.1:0-12016 GCA_964515155.1 uncultured Bifidobacterium sp. | reverse complement strand
GTTCCAAATTGTTCTGGGTCAGCCTGCTGTATTTTTCCGAGGGCTTCCCGCTCGGCCTGTTCTACGACCTGTTCCCGGTGTATTTCCGGCAGCAGGGTGTCGAGCTGAACAAGATCGGTTTGCTGAGCCTGCTCGGGTTGTCGTGGACGCTGAAGTTTCTGTGGGCGCCGCTGATCGATTTCACCCGCCGCCATCGCTGGTGGATGGCGGCTGCCGATATCGGTATGGGCGTGGTCATGATCGTCTGCGCGCGCGAGGCCGGCTTCGGGCCGTGGGTCTGGGTAGCCATTGGCATCTTCACCGCGCTGTCGGCGACGAATGATATTGCCATCGATGGTTACACCATCGAGCGCCTGAACAAGCAGGAGCTCGGCATCGCCAACGGCTTTCGTATCGGGTTTTACCGGGTTGGCATGCTGGCTGCCGGGCTGCTGCTCTGGCTGTCCGACCAGGCCGGCTGGAATGCCACTTATGGTACGGCGGCGGTGCTGTTCCTGGCGCTGGCGATTGCCGCCCTGCTCGCCCCGCGCGAGCCTGAGCGGCCCGTGCGCGAGGCGCCTTCCAGCCTGAAAGGCGAGCTGACCATGCTGGCGCGCCAGCCGCTGCTACTGACGGCGATCCTGCTGTTCATCGTCGGCCTGCTTTGGCCTATGGTGGCGGCCTTTGATCCCGGATGGATCGCCGGCGTCAAGCAAGCCCCCTGGTTCAAGTCGGTGCCGGTGGCGCTGATCCTGCTGTCAGCCTGGCTTTTCTCGCGCGCCCTACGTAGCCGGCCAAAGGAGCTGGCCGAGGCTTCGGAGCGTGGACCGATGTTCGGTGCCATTGTGTCACTGCTGAATCGGCGCAACGCGCTGATCCTGATCGGCTTTATTCTGATCTTCAAGCTGGCTGATTCCTCGATCGGCTTCATGATCAAGCCTTTCTGGGTCGACAGCGGATTCACCAATACCCAGATCGGTCTGGTGTCAGTCAACCTCGGCCTCGGCCTGTCGATCGCGGGTGGTCTGATCGGCGGCTGGTACACCGACCGGGTCGGCATCTTCCGCGCGCTGTGGGTGCTCGGCTTGTGGCAGGCGCTGTCTAATCTCGGCTACGTCGCGGCTGCCTTCATGATCCCGGCCGCACCCCAGGGTAGCGAGATCCCGCTGTCGCTGCAGGCGATCATGTACTCGGCCAGTGCGATTGAGTCGTTTACCGGTGGCCTGGGCACGGCGGCGTTTCTTGCGTTCCTGATGGCCATCGTCGATAAATCGCGCGCGACAACCGAGTACGCGATCCTGTCGTCAATCTTCGCGTTCTCACGCTCCATCGCCGGCTGGGCCGGTGGCATCGGCGCGCACGAGATGGGCTATGCAAACTACTTCCTGCTGACCTTCGTGCTGGCTTTTCCCGCCTATATCTTGTTGCCCTGGATCCGCTCCATCCTCACTGACCAGGAAGCGCGCAGCGCCCGGGATGAGACGGCAACGGCCGCCACGCGCTGAGCCAACGGCCGAGACGGCAACGCCGTCAGTGACCGGCCGGAGCGAGTATCGCTGTAGTCATTGACTTGCGGCGAATTGCGGCAACCGGATGTCCAGCGATGGTGTTCGGTCTTACACAGCAGCGCGACGCAGCCGCGTGCTCAACCGGCGCCAGCCTTCCTGTGCATCATCGATGAAGGTATAGACAGCGGGCACGACCAGCAGCGAGAGCAGCGTCGAGGTGATCAGGCCGCCAATGACCGCCACGGCCATGGGCGAGCGAAAGCTCGGATCAGCGCCCCAGCCCAGGGCCAGTGGCATCATGCCTGCGCCCATGGCAATCGTCGTCATCACGATCGGGCGGCTCCGCTTGTGGCAGGCATCGACCAGCGCATCGAAGCGGTTCATGCCGCTGCGGCGCGCGAGGATCGCATAATCGACAAGCAGGATCGAGTTCTTGGTCACGATGCCCATGAGCATGATCAGACCGATCATCGATGGCATCGACAGCGCCTTATTTGTCAGCAGCAGTCCGATGAAGGCACCGCCGATCGACAGCGGCAGCGCCGCCAGGATAGTGACCGGCTGCAGGAAATTATGAAACAGCAGCACCAGAACGCCATAGATGCACAGCACGCCGATGCTCATCGCGATGCCGAAGCTGGCGAATAGTGCCTGCATCTCTTGCGCATCGCCCAGCTCGACCAATTGCACCGACGGCGGCAGATTTTTCAGCGCCGGCAGTGCGCGGGCCTCAGCATTCACCTCGCCGAGCTGGCGACTGCCGAGCTCGACATCCAGTGTCACATTGCGGCTGCGGTTCAGGCGGTCGATTTGTGCCGGTCCGCTATCCATGGATACGCTGGCTACCGTGCCCAGCATCACCGGTCCGTTGCGGCCTGGTACCAGCAAGCGCTCAATCGCCGACAAGTCGGCGCGTACCATGTTGGGCAGCTTCACCCGGATAGGTATCTGACGCTCTGACAGGTTCAGCTTCGGCAGGTTCATGTCATAGTCGCCGGCCGTGGCTACGCGTACCGTCTCGCCGATGGCTGCTGCGGTCACGCCCAGGTCGGCTGCGCGCGCGAAATCGGGCCGTACGATGATTTCCGGGCGCACCAGCGATGCGCTCGAGTTCACATTGCCGATACCCTGCAGCGTGCGCAGTTCTCGCTCGAGCGCGCGGGCGGCGGCATTCAGCGCCGCCGGATCGTCACTCCTGAGCACCAGCTGCAGCTTGACACCCGCATCGGCCGTGCCGACCGTGAAGCGCGCGCCCGGCACATCGATGAGCTGATCGCGGATCTGCGATTCAATCTGTTGCAGCGTTTGCGGACGCTCACGGCGGTGCACGGTAGTCACCGTCAGCACGGCACGACGCGCCTCGGCAGCTGCCCCTGGCGCGAAAGCATCGCCGGTCGATCCGCCTCCGACCGAGCTGAAGATGCTCTTGACACCCTCGACCCGCGCGGCCGCCACACGTGCGTGTTCGGCGGCGACGCGGGTCTCGGCCAGGGTACTGCCGGGTGGCAGCTCCACAGTGATCTGCGTCACCCCGCGGTCGCCCGGCGGGATGAAGCTCGTCGGCAGCAGCGGCACCAGCGCCAGCGAGCCGACGAAGAATAGCGCCGACCCGATAGCAGTGATGATGCGGTGACGCAGGCACCAGCGCATCACGCGCAGGTAGGTTCGCATCAGCCAGCCATCCTCCGGTTGCACGTGCTTGGCCGGTTTGAGCAGGTAGGCCGACATCATTGGCGTGAGCAGTCGTGCCACTACCAGAGAAGCCAGCACGGCCAGCGCCGCAGTCCAGCCGAACTGCTTGAAGAACAGACCTGGTACACCGCCCATGAACGCCGTCGGCAGGAACACCGCGACCAGTGTGAAGGTGGTGGCGATGACGGCCATGCCGATTTCGTCGGCGGCCTCCAGTGCGGCCTGCATGGGTGTTTTGCCCATCTGCAGATGGCGGGCGATATTTTCGATCTCGACGATCGCGTCATCGACCAGCACACCGACCACCAGCGCCAGCGCCAGCAGCGTGACCGCGTTGATCGTGTAGCCGAACCAGATCATGCCAAGGAAAGCCGGTATTACCGATAGCGGCAGGGCCGAGGCGGCCACCAGGGTCGCGCGCCAGTCGCGCAGGAACCACAGCACTACCAGCACGGCCAGCGCCGCACCCTCGTACAGCAGTGCCATCGAGCCCTGGAAGTCATCCTCGATGGGCTGTGCATTGTCGATGACTTCCGTCAGCATGATCTGCGGATGGGCGAGCTGCAGCTGTGCGACTGCTTCGCGTACACCGGCTGCGACATCGAGCTCTCCCGCACCCTTGGTACGCAGGATCTCGAAACCCACCACCGGCTTGCCATCATGCGTGGCTTCCGCTCGTGGCTCGGCCACCGTATCCAGCACGGTCGCAATCTGGTCGAGCCGCACGCGTCGGTCGTCGGCCAGCGATATCTCGAGCAGTGCCAGTTCGGCAGCGGTCTTCACGGTCGCAATTGTGCGTACCGACTGCTCCGCGCCCGACACATCGCCGCGTCCGCCGGGTGCTTCCTGCTGAATCTGCCGCAAGCGGCGCGAGACATCGATCGCCGTTACCTGCATTGCGGCCATGCGCTGCGGATCGAGCTCGATGCGTATCTCGCGCGTGACACCACCAATACGTTTGACCGCGCCCACCCCGCGTACCGATATCAGCCGTTTGGTTACCGTGTTGTCAATGAACCAGGAGATCGCCTGCAAGTCTGCCTGTCCGTCGCCGGCCGTGGCGGTGAAGGTCAGGATCGGGCGTCCGGCGGTCGATACCTTGGTCACGGTGGGGTCGCGCAAGTCGGCTGGCAGGTCGGCACGCACACGCGCCACGCCGTCACGCACATCGTTCACCGCATCCGACAGATTCTTTTCCAGGATGAACTCGACCGTGATCGTTGCCGTCCCGTCCAGCACCTTGGTATAGATATTCTTCACGCCCTGCAGCGTGGCCACCGAGTCTTCGATCTTGCGTGCGACTTCAGTCTCCAGCTGCGCCGGCGCTGCGCCGGGCAGCGATGCCGTCACCGTGACGATCGGCAGCTCGATGTCCGGAAAATCCTGCACCGGGTTGGCCCGGAAGGCGAGCAGGCCGGCAATCGTCAGCAGGACGAACAGCAGGATCGCCGGTACCGGATGGCGGATCGACAGCGCAGAAAAATTCACGTGAACCCCTTCAGTTGGCCTGGGCCTGCGGCGCGCCCACGCGCACCAGATCGCCGTCGTTCAGGAAACCAGCACCGGCGGTCACCAGCACCGCTTCTGGCGCGAGGCCCTCGACCACTTCGACCCGGTCTTTCAGATAGCGCCCTGTCGTCACCTTGAGCTGGGAGACGCGCGAATCGGCATTGACGCGGAACACGTAGCTGAAACCGTCGCGTACCACCACGGCTTGCTGCGGAACCGTCAATGCGCTCCCGCTGCCGATATCGAATTCGCCGCGCGCGAACATACCGGCGCGGGCCGGGACCGTACCGGCCGTTGCCGCTGCGAGATCGACATACACCAGCGCGGTCCGGTTTTGCGGATTGACCGTCGGCCCGATGCTGCGCACCTTGCCGGTCAGCAGCGTTCCGTTGGCGGCCGTCACGCGCACCGTCGTGCCGGGACGCACGCGCGCCAGCTCGGTGGCCATGACCTCGGCGCGCCATTCGAGGCGACCCTTGCGGATCATGCGAAACAGCTCGGTACCGGCTGGTACCACGGCACCGACAGTGGCCGCGCGAAATGAGATCACGCCATCATCGGGTGCGACCAGCTGCGTGAACTTCAGCCTCAGCCTTTGCGCATTCACGCTGGCCTCGGCTGCCGCCACGCGCGCTCTCGCGGTCTGCTCGGCGGTCTGATACTGGTTGATCTGCTGCGTACTGAGCGCACCGGTCGTGGCCAATGTACGCGCACGCTCGGCATTGGACGTTGCCTCGGCCAGCGTGGCCTGCGCCTCCATCAGTGCGGCGCGCGCCTGGGCCAGATCCGCCTGCACGGTCTCGTCTGAAAACCTCGCCAATACCTGACCGGCCCGCACAGTGTCGCCGACATTCACCAGCACGTCGGTCAGACGCAGGCCGTTGGCTTCGCTACCGACACTCGCTTCCTGCCAGGCAGCGATATCGCCATTGGCCACCAGCGTCTGTTGTAGCGTCATCATTTGCGGACGCGCCGTCGCTACTGTCAGCGCAGGCCGGGCAGGGGGCGCGGCCGTCTGGCTGCGGCCGGCGGTCTGGTCCTCGGCATCCTCGGCTGGCGGTGGAGATGATAGCGAGAGTACGACTGCAATGACGATCAGAACGAGTACGATACCCAGTGCCCAAGAGCGAAGCTTGCGAGTTTCCATGGTCTGTCAGCAGATGTCGGTAAGGAATACGTGGGGGGGATTCGAGCAGGGATTCGACCTCAGTTCAGCGGCTGCCGGCGGCAGCGGTGACGGCAGGCGGGGTCCAGCCGCCGCCGGCGGCGCGGTACAGCGCGATCCATGCCGCGACACGTTCACCCTGCAGTGAGACCAGCGCACTCTCGGCAGCGAAGCGGCTGCGACGCGCTTCTTCCAGCTCGAACAAGCTGGCCAGCCCGCTCTCATAGCGTTGCCGGGTTGCGTTGAACGAGGTACCGAAGCCCTCGATCGCGACCTCGATATCCTTGCTGCGCGCGGCGGTGCTATCCAGATTCACCAGCGCCTCCTCAACCTCGCGCACCGCGCGCCGCACCACCTCGCGGTACTGGCTGGCAGCTTCATCGTAACGGGCGCGCGCTGCGTCGATGTTGGCGCGTCGACGGCCAGCGTCGAACACCGGCACCGACAGCTGCAGTGGGCCGATAGACCAGGCGTTAAGGTTGATCACCTGGTCTCCGGCTTCAAAACGCGCACGGCCGATATTGCCCGTGAGGGACAGCCGCGGATAGCGCTGGGCGTCGACACTGCCGACCTCCTGGCTGGCAGCCGCCACCTGGCGCGCTGCTGCGAAGACATCCGGCCGCTGTGCAAGCGTCGCCGCCGGCAGTTCGGGTATGGCCAGCGCAGCAGGCAGGCCAAGCGGCGGCAAATCCCGCGCCAGGCGGGCACGCAGATCAGCCTCCGGCATACCGCTCAGCATCACGAGCACCTTCACATCGACATCGCACAGCGCGCGTTGCTGCAGCAGCCGGGCATGACCCTCGGCTGCACTGGCACGCGCCAGTGCGGCATTGGCCGGAGACTGGAAGCCGGCGGCGGCCGCCAGTCCGGTCAATCGCGCGGTCTCCTCGCGGGAGGTCACATCGGCTTCGGCGATACGCATCTGCTGGCGGCAGGCGCGCAGACTGTAGTATTGGCTGGCGACCTCGGCCGCTACCGATACGCGTGCCTCGTGCCAGCCTGCTTCCGCACCGGCGAGCCGCAGTGTCGCGGCGTCGCGTGCCAGCCGGTTGGCACCGAACAGATCGACTTCCCAGCTCGCCTGTATCCCGCCCTGATAGAGATTGCCGCCCGGGAGCGGAGGGAAGGCACTGCGCCGCTGTGCGCTGAGCACGCCGTCGACTGTCGGCACCAGCGCGGCGCTGGCGGCCACCCGCTCCGCTGTAGCCTGAGCCAGGCGGGCGCGGGCAGATGCAATACTGGTATGGATGGACTGAGAGGACTCGATCAGTTCGACCAGCAGTGCGTCATCGTGCTGTCGCCACCAGTCCGCCAGCGCGCTCAGTCTGCCTTCATGAGCCAGTGCGGCCTCGCCCGGCATTGGCGCATGCCACGCAGCAGGCGGCTCAGCCGTGGGCCCGGGCAGTAGGGGTGCCAGTCCTGAACAGGCAGCCAGCAGGGGGAGCGTGAGTGTGGCGAGGCAGGATCGGATCATCGGCGGGATGGTATATCGGGGGTGGCGAAGGATTGTGCCAGCTGGCGGGAAATTCTGCCGCTTGGCTCGGGGCTGCAGCTACACTCTCGTGCCATGAAACATCATACCTAACGGATTGCCGATGCTGAATGGGCTATGGTTCGGCTTTTTCGCCTGTGCCGCACTAGCCGCTGGCTGGCGGGTACTGGTGCAGGACGACCCCGCAGTGTTTGCTGCCATGGTCGAGAGTCTGTTCGCCATGGCCAGGCTGTCGGTCGAGGTGATGATTCTGTTATTCGGCACGCTGACGCTGTGGCTGGGCTTTCTCAAGATCGCCGAGCGGGCGCTGCTGGTGCAGACTCTGGCCCGCTGGCTGTCACCACTGTTCGCGCGGCTGATGCCGGAGGTCCCCCCTGGGCATCCGGCACTTGGCCTGATCACATTGAACTTCACCGCCAATGCCATTGGTCTCGACAACGCCGCTACGCCGATCGGGCTCAAGGCCATGCGCGAGCTGCAATCGCTGAACCCGAACCCTACGGTCGCCAGCAACGCGCAAATCCTGTTCCTCGTCCTGAATGCCTCATCACTGACGCTGCTACCGGTATCGATCTTCATGTACCGCGCGCAGCAGGGCGCAGTCGATCCGACGCTGGTCTTCCTGCCGATCCTGCTGGCGACATCGGCTTCCACACTGGCCGGTTTTCTGGCAGTCGCGCTGGTACAGCGCCTGCGCCTGCGTGATCCTGTCGTGCTCGGTGCGCTGCTGGCCGTGGCGCTCCTGCTAGGTGGCTTCATGGCAGTCCTCGCGACGCTGTCTGCGGCAGCACTCGCCTCACTGTCATCCTTGCTCGGCAATGCCGTGCTGTTCGGGCTGATCCTGTTATTCCTGCTTATGGGTGCGTTGCGGCGCGTGCCTGTCTTCGAGGCTTTTGTCGAAGGCGCGCGTGAAGGCTTCGAGGTGGCGAAAAACCTGCTGCCCTATTTAGTCGCCATGCTGTGCGCGGTTGGCGTGTTGCGCGCGTCTGGTGCGCTCGAGCTCGTCTTGTCCGGTGTGCGCGCGCTGGTTGACGGGGTCGGCTGGGATACGCGCTTCGTCGATGCGCTGCCGGTGGCGCTGGTCAAGCCGTTCTCCGGCAGCGCCGCACGCGCGATGCTCATCGAGACCATGAGCACACACGGCGTTGACAGCTTCCCTGCCTTGCTGGCGGCAACGATGCAAGGCAGCACCGAGACCACCTTCTACGTGCTGGCCGTCTACTTCGGCGCGGTCGGCATACAGCGTGCCCGGCATGCGGTGGGCTGTGCCCTCCTTGCGGACCTGGCCGGCGTGCTGGCGTCGATTGCGGTGTGTTACTGGTTCTTCGGCTGATCAGCCGGCAAAGTCATAGACGATGCTCAGTGGCGCATGGTCGGAGAAGCGCTCGTCCTTGTACACCGAGGCCGATGTCGCAGTCGATGCGACGCCCGGCGTTGCCACATGGTAGTCGATGCGCCACCCGACATTGTTGGCCCAGGCCTGTCCGCGATTGCTCCACCAGGTGTAGGCCTCGCCGGTGGTATCCGGATGCAGTAGCCGGTACACGTCGCGCCAGCCAGCCTCGCCCAACACGTCACTCATCCATGCGCGCTCTTCCGGCAGGAAGCCGGAGTTCTTCTGATTGCTTTTCCAGTTCTTCAGATCGATTTCCTGATGCGCGATGTTCCAGTCGCCGCAGATCACCACCTCGCGCCCGGATTTGCGCAGCTGCACAAGATGCGGCATGAAAGCCTTCATGAAGCGGAATTTCGCCTGCTGGCGCTCGTCACTCGACGAGCCGGACGGACAGTAGACTGACACCACCGACAGTTGACCGAAGTCGCACTGTACATAGCGACCCTCGGCATCGAACTCGTGATTGCCGAAGCCGATGACCACATTGTCCGGCTTCGTGCGGCTGTACACGCCCGTACCTGAGTAGCCCTTCTTCTCCGCATAATGGAAATGGCCGTGATAGCCGTGCGGCGCCAGGAACTCCGGGGTCATGTCCGCCTGCTGGGCCTTCAGTTCCTGGACGCAGACGAAGTCGGCATCTTGCTTCCCCATCCAGTCGAAGAAATTCTTTTTTGCGGCCGAGCGTATGCCGTTCAGGTTAGCGGAGATGATCTTCATACAATGCAGACGGAAAAGACAAAACGGGCGTCAGCATAACCGATCAGGTCCGGCGCCGGTGGCGCGCTACAATGCGCTTGTCCTTGATTTTTGCATCGAGTCCAGCCGTGAGTTATCTCCGCCAGCAATTCATTGAGTTTTCCGTCAGCGCCGGCGTGCTGCGATTTGGCGAATTCGTCACCAAAGCCGGTCGCCTGTCGCCGTACTTCTTCAATGCCGGCCTGTTCAATGACGGCGCGCGCCTGGGCCAGCTCGCGAACTTCTATGCGCAGACGCTGCTCGACGCCGGCGTCGGCTTCGACATGCTATTCGGTCCCGCCTACAAGGGCATCACGCTGGCGTCGGCCACCTCCGTCGCGCTGGCCGCGAAAGGCCGCAACGTGCCATTCGCCTACAACCGCAAGGAGGCCAAGGATCATGGCGAAGGCGGCACCATCGTCGGCGCCAAGCTCGAAGGCCGTGTGGTGATCATTGACGATGTGATCTCTGCCGGTACCTCGGTACGTGAGTCGGTACAGATGATCCGAGCGCATGGCGCAACGCCATGTGCGGTGCTGATCGCGCTCGACCGCATGGAGAAAAGCGGCGCGGAAGGCGCGCTGTCGGACTTGTCTGCGGTGCAAGAGGTCGAGCAGAGCTACGGTATACCGGTCATCCCGATTGCCAACCTCAACGATCTATTCGCCTACCTGTCGGCCCCGGGTGCCAGTGCCGAGCTGGCGAAGTTCACGCCGGCAGTGGCGGCTTATCGCGAGCGTTACGGCGTCAGCTGAGCCGGCATCGGCCCCTCCAGCTGCCTTAGGTAGATGCGTGGCTCCGGTAGAGGCGATCGAGCGCGCTGATCTTGATGATATTGTGGGGCATTTCGTACACCTGGCCTTCGCGCATCGACTCCTCGGCGTTGCTCAAGGCCTCCTCATGGGTGTGCCCCTCCACCCTGTAGTCCTCGCTCCGCAGCGAGCACGAGATCATGTACTGCATCGATGAGAGAGGTTTGCAGGACAGCACCCGTCTGTCCGGAAAATACTTTTGAGTGACAGCCCCGCTGAACCCGCGCAGGACCATCGACAAGCCTTTGTGCGTGTTTTCGATGACGCTGCCGGGATTCCTGAACATGCCTTTACTGTGGATGGACGTCGCGTCCGGAAAATTCACGCCGACGCAGATCAGAAGATCGCCGAAGAAGCGGATGTATTCCTTGAATGTCAGCGGTCTGGAGGCGCCTGCGGCGACGCTGTCCGGGGGCATCCGGAAATCGGCGGTCTTGGATGCGTAAACAACGTAGTGCTCGGACGCCGTGTCGAGCGCGAGATGGGTGGCGCCGGCATGGATATTGTGGACGGCAGCTATTCTGGGCTTGTTTTTCGGCTCCCAGGCAAAGCCGTTCTTGCCCAGTAATTTGATGAAGTCATCAAATTCTTCCCGGGTTTGGCCGAGCCTGTCTGCCAGGTCCTCATATTGCTCGTTGACGAAGCGGACTGAGCCATTGACATCGGTAACGGCTTTCGTGCCGCGCATTGCATAAGTGAGTGCAGAGCGGCCATGGAGCGTCAACTGGGCGGTGGTTCGACAGTATTGCTCCCACAGAGGCTTGTTGGCCTCGGTGACCTTCTCCATTCGCAGGAAAACCTTTTCACCACTCTTCGCCTTGCCTTCGCCAATGAACACACCCTCGGCGATCATGCGAGGCTCGGTATTGATGCTTTGGGCTTCCCCGGATCCCGCCACGCCGCGCGCAGCCAGTGCCGGGGGCGTATGCGCCATGTTGGCGGATTCAGGCACGCCTGACGCCGGTTCGGCTTGCTTTGCCGTACCGCGCTGGGTGACCACGATGGAATGGCCTGACAGCCCGGAAGCGGGATGTTGATCACCATCGGCAGACGAGGCGTCGCCTGAATGGCCAGGCAGCCGGTTCGAATCCGTAGGATGGACAGGGGGTGGTCCGGACTTGGGCAGCATGACGGGTCCACGCATCAATTTGAACGGGACCTGTTCGTTACTTCGGGTACCGCAGTGTTCCGGTACTGGTACAACGATGATGCATGGCGGAGCGAGCCCTCTGCCCCGCCATGCCGCATGCGGTGTCGCTCAGGCGAGCTTCTGCTTCAGCAATTCCGTCAGCTGCGCCGGATTCGCCTTACCCTTGGTCGCCTTCATCGCCTGACCGATCAGCGCGTTGAACGCTTTCTCTTTGCCGGCCTTGTATTCCTCGACCGACTTCGCATTGGCGGCCAGGACCTCGTCGATGATTCCCTCCAGCGCGCCGGTATCCGAAATCTGCTTCAGACCTTTAGCCTCGATGATCTCGTCAGCCAGCGATGCCGACGATGACTTGGCGGCCCACATCGCGCCGAAGACCTCCTTAGCGATCTTGTTCGAGATCGTGCCGTCCGCAATCCGCTTCAATAGCAGCGATAGCTGCGCGGCACTGACCGGTGCGGCGGCAATGTCGATGCCTTCGCGGTTCAGCGTCGAGGATACGTCGCCCATTAGCCAGTTCGCAGCGGGCTTGGCCTGTTCCTTGCCCGCGGCAGCGACTACAGCCTCGAAATAAGAGG
>CAZESK010000063.1:10297-12240 GCA_964515155.1 uncultured Bifidobacterium sp. | reverse complement strand
GGCCAGCCCCATTCGCAGCGTGCATGGTGTCGAACATGTCGGCAATCAGCGCGTGCAGCTCTGGGGTATCGAACTCGGTGACGGGCTCGGCCACACGCAGCAGGCGCGGGTCGCCCATTTTTAGGATGTCACGGGTGGGCATGGTCGCTCCATCGTGCTAACTAAAATCGTTGAAAATACTGGATCCTGACTTCCGTCAGGATGACGAATTCGGGGTCGGCGCTCCGCTCGGGAATTCATCCATCGCCCACCCCTGGGGCTGCCTCACCCCCCGCCGACTCAGCCACTCAGAAAACGCCGCGCTGGTCTCCGGATGCTGCAGACCAATCTCGACCGACGCCTGCAGGTAGCCAAGCTTGGATCCGCAGTCAAAGCGGCGGCCGTGGTAGCGATAGGCGAGCACGGTTTCGTACTGCATCAGCGCCTCGATGCCGTCAGTCAGCTGTATCTCGCCGCCGGCACCCTTGCCCAGCCGCTCCAGGCAGGCAAAGATCCGGTTGGTCAGCACATAGCGCCCCACCACCGCCAATGTCGATGGTGCGACCTCGGGCGCGGGCTTCTCGACGATGCCCTTCACCTTCTCCAGCCGATCGCCAAAGGACTCCGTGCTGACAATGCCATATTGCTTCGTGTGCTCGCGCGGCACGTCCTGCACGCCGAGGATGCTGGCCTGCTCGCGCGCGAAAACCGCGGTCATCTGTGCCATCACGCCGGGGCCGCCGCTCTCGCCCTGCATGAAGTCGTCGGCCAGCAGCACCGCAAACGGATCGGTGCCAACGATCGGTCGCGCGCATAGCACCGCGTGGCCGAGGCCCAGTGCCTGCGGCTGCCGGATGTACATGCAGTTGACATGCTTCGGTATCACCTCGCGCACCATCTCGAGCAGCTTCTGCTTGCCTGCCGCCTCCAGCTCGGCCTCGAGCTCGTAGGCCTTGTCGAAATGATCCTCGATGGCGCGCTTGTTGCGACCGGTGATGAAGATCATTTCGGTGATGCCCGCCTCGACCGCCTCCTCAACCGCGTACTGAATCAGCGGCTTGTCGACGATGGGCAGCATCTCTTTCGGCTGCGCCTTGGTCGCCGGCAGGAAGCGGCTGCCGAGGCCCGCCACCGGGAATACCGCCTTTCGGATCACACTGCTCATTCGGAAGACTCCAGAAGTTTCATCAAAGCTGCCTCGTCGAGAACAGGAACGCCGAGCTCTTCGGCCTTGGCCAATTTGCTGCCGGCTTCCTCACCCGCGACAACATAACTCGTTTTTTTCGATACCGAACCGGCGACCTTGCCGCCGGCCGCCTCGATCATGGCCTGCGCCTCATCACGCCGCAGCGTGGGCAGCGTACCGGTCAGCACGAAAGTCTTGCCCGCCAGATGCGTGGCGCGGGGAACCGGCTCGGACTCTTCCCAGTGGATGCCAGCCGCGCGTAATTGTTCGATCAACTCGCGGTTCAGCGGATCGGCGAGGAAGCCGAGGATGGAACGTGCGACCACCGGGCCAATGTCGTCCACCTCGAGCATCTGTGCTTCAGACGCGGCGAGCAGCGCGTCAAGTGTGCCGAAGTGGCTGGCCAGCGACTTGGCCGTCGATTCGCCCACATGCCGGATGCCTAGCGCATAGATAAATCGTGCCAGCGTCGTGGCCTTCGAGGTCTGCAGCGCGTCCAGCACGTTCTGCGCGGATTTCTGCGCCATCCGGTCCAGCTCGGCCAGCGTGACCAAACCAAGCTTGTAGAAGTCGGCCGGCGTGGTGACCAGGCCGCGCTCGACCAGCTGGTCGACCAACTGCTCGCCCAGTCCCTCGATATCCATCGCGCGGCGCGAGACGAAGTGCAACAGGCCGCCCTTGCGCTGTGCAGCGCACTGAATCCAGCCGCCCGAGCACCGCGCGACTGCCTCCTCGTCGGACCGTACAATCGGCGAGCCACAGACCGGGCAGGCGACCG
>CAZESK010000063.1:1512-10197 GCA_964515155.1 uncultured Bifidobacterium sp. | reverse complement strand
ACTGCCTCCTCGTCGGACCGTACAATCGGCGAGCCACAGACCGGGCAGGCGACCGGCATCACGAACTCCCGTGCATCGGCAGGCCGGCGCTCGGGGACGTTGGCGACCACCTCGGGAATCACGTCGCCGGCGCGGCGCACGATCACGCTGTCGCCGATCCGGATGTCCTTGCGCCGGACCTCATCCTCGTTGTGCAGCGTTGCATTCGTTACGGTCACGCCGCCGACCGATACCGGCGCCAGCCGCGCCACGGGCGTGACCGCGCCGGTGCGTCCGACCTGCACGACAATATCCTGCACGGTAGTCGTTGCTTCCTCGGCGGGGAATTTATGTGCCAGCGCAAAGCGCGGCGCACGCGAGACAAAGCCAAGCGCGCGCTGCTGATCAATGCGGTTGACCTTGTAGACCACGCCATCAATGTCGTAGGGCAGCGCGGGACGCTTGGTGCCAATATCGGCGAAAAACGCGAGCAGGCCATCGGCGCCCTTGACGACCGCGCGCTCGGTACAGACCGGAACGCCCAGCCTCTGGTACCAGTCCAGCAGCGCAGAATGCGAGGCGGGCAGCTCCGCACCCTCGAGGCGGCCGATACCGTAGGCGAAAAAGCGCAGGCTGCGCTGCGCTGTGATACGGGGATCAAGCTGGCGCAGGCTGCCGGCAGCGGCATTGCGCGGGTTGGCGAATTCCTTTTGCCCGGCCTCGCGCTGGCGCTGGTTGAGCCGCGCGAAGTCCGCCTTGAACATCAGCACTTCACCGCGGATATCGATCAGGGCCGGCGGGCTGTCGGTCGCAAGCCTCAGCGGAATGGAGCGTACGGTGCGGATATTCTCGGTGACGTCCTCGCCGGTGCTGCCGTCACCGCGCGTGGCGGCCTGCACCAGCACGCCGTCGACATAGCGCAGGTTGATCGCGAGACCATCGAATTTCAGTTCGCAGGCATAGTCGATATCCTGCGGCGACTCGAGCCCCTCTCGAACGCGACGGTCGAACGCACGGATGTCCTCATCGGAGAAGCCATTGTTGATGGAAAGCATGGGTACGTCATGACGCACCTGGGCGAATTCCGGCAGCGGCGCGCCACCGATTCGCCGGGTCGGCGAGTCCGGGGTCTGCAACTCGGGATGGGCTTGCTCGAGCTGCTGCAGCTCGAGGAACATGGCGTCATACTCGGCGTCCGGAATCGTCGGCTGGTCGAGCACGTAGTAGGCATGCGCATGTCGGTTCAGCTCACGGCGGAGCCAGCCGCAGCGTGCCGGCCAGTCGGCACGATCGGGTTCGGCGGATGCGCTGCCGAACAGGTCCTGCTGGCTCATCAGGCGAATAGGCGCTGCGCCCGCGTCGATCCGGCAGGAATGCCCGCCTGCTCCATCGCGCGGTAGAAATCGACGACCTGCTCGGCGATGGACGCCAGCACAGCATCCGTCAGCGGCTGGCCGTCATCGTCGACCACGGTGGCCGACAGGCGACTGGCCAGTGACTTGGCAAACGCCGTCATGGCCTTGAAGCCGCCACGGTCGGGGGCAACGAGCGCCACCGGCAGCAGCAGCGTGATCTGGCGGCTGGTGTCATCGGCCGGATTGACATTCGTGCTCACGGAGAACAGCTGTCCGCCCTCGCCATCCGGCATCACCAGCCGGCCGTCCGGGCGCAGCTCCATGCCCTGCCGCTGCAGCGCAGGCTTGAGGGTGGTCACCATCCACGGTGCGTTGTTGGCGCGGACATTGATCGACAGCTGTGCATCAAATTCTTGCACCTGCTGGTGCAAGGCGCGCGCCTTGGCCATGGTATCGGGCATCTCTGGCAGCTCGGCACTCGCGTCAAGCGCATCGGAGATCTGGTCGAGGCGTGTCGCCAGCTCGGAGAACTCCAGCTCAGACAAGGCGCCGGTGCGGGTAGCGAGTTGCACGCCGACCTGCAGCGCAGTGTAGATACCACCAACGGCGACCGCCTCCCAGTCACCGGCCTCGTTGAGGCCAATCACGCGTACCGGTTTGCCACCGACAAAGTGCAGCTGCTGGAAGGCCGCATTGACTTTCTCGCCGCGCAATGGCGCATCCAACGTGAGCGGAACGATGCAATCGATGAACGCATCCAACGGCGAGCGCCGCGCGGGTGCCGTGGCTACCTCGCCGGCTATCGCGGCCTCGCCTCCCTCGTCGAGAAAGGCCGCCGGCTCACGCTCAGCCAGCGCTGCAGTATCGATCACGTCCGGCCCTTCGAACGGCGTCAGCACCGGCTCCTGCCGCATGTCTGGCGCGCTGCCATCCTTCATCAGCACATCATCCTGCGTGGTCGAAAAGGCCTGCTCGACCGATTTCCTTGCGCGCCACTCCTGCCACTTGTTATAGGAGATGACCCCCACGACGACCGCTGCGCCGATTGCCACCAGGCTTGCCTGCAACTCAGTCATTCAAAGCTCTTCCGGACGAAAATATTCAATAAGGAAACATGGTACCCGACCTCGGCCGGTCCGTCCCTGCTCCGCACAACCCGGGGGGTCAGTGCGCGACTCGATCAGGGGCTTGGAGGTTGCCAAACTTAAAAGTTGACCGGAATCAATGCCCGTCGAATCATTGTCATTACGATAACCCCCGTCAACACTTCACAGGGAGGGATCCAGATGTCGAACCCGTCGGAAATCAAGCTGAACGCGCTGACGATGCTGTGCGTGAGTCCCATCATTCGCCGCATCCGCCAGTGGTATCACAAGCGAGCGGAGGAGCATTACCTGATCTGCGCCGCCGTCGAGCACGCCCGCGCCCGGGAAGCCGAGGAGAACGAGGCCTACTACCTCAAGCGCGCGGCCATGGCCCGCTCCGCCCGCCGCAGCGACTGAGCGGTGGGCGTGGCTGGAGCACCACGCCGCCACGGCCGGCAGCTCACGCCTACGCTGCCTGCTGCTCGGTGGCCAGATCGGCCGCCGACCCCATATCCACCGCCACAATGCGGGACACGCCTTGCTCCTGCATGGTCACCCCGATCAGCTGCTGCGCCATCTCCATCGCGATCTTATTGTGCGAGATGAATAGGAACTGCGTGTGGGCTGCCATCTTTTTCACCATATTGCAGAAGCGCTCCGTGTTCGCGTCGTCCAGCGGCGCATCAACCTCATCCAGCAGGCAGAACGGCGCGGGGTTGAGCTGGAAAATCGAGAACACCAGCGCGGTCGCGGTCAGCGCCTTCTCGCCGCCTGAGAGCAGGTGAATCGTCGCATTCTTCTTGCCCGGCGGCTGCGCCATCACCTGCACGCCGGAATCGAGGATCTCCTCGCCCGTCATCACCAGCTTCGCATTGCCGCCGCCGAACAGGATGGGGAAAAGTTCGCCGAAATGCTGGTTAACCTTATCGAAAGTGCCTTGTAGCAATTCGCGGGTTTCGATGTCGATCTTCTGGATCGCATCTTCCAGGGTTGTGATGGCCTCGACCAGATCGGCATTCTGCGCATCCAGGAACTGCTTGCGCTCCGACGCCTGCGCCAATTCATCCAGCGCGGCAAGGTTCACCGGGCCGAGCGCGTTGATCGCGTTCGTCAGGCGCGTGACCTCGCCCTGCAGATAAGACGGCCGCATGTCCTCGGTCAGCTTCTCGGCCAGCGCCGCCTCGTCCGCGCCCGTGTTCTTCAATGCCTCGTCGAACTGCTCCTGATTCAGGCGGGCCGCCTGCTCCTTCAACTGCAGCTCCACAATACGGTCGCGGACCGGTTGCAGACCGCGCTCGGCCGCCAGCTTCGATTCGTCATGCGTGCGCATGCGCTGCGTCAGCTGGTCAAGCTCGTGGCGCGCATGCGCGAGCGCGACTTCCTGCTCGCTGCGGCGCTCGAGCAGCGACTGCAGACCGGCCTGTGCCGCCTGGTCATCGAGCTGCTCCAGTTCAAGCGTGCCCTGCTCCATGCTCGCGAACAACTGTGCCGACTGCTCCAACGCGGTAGCGATGCTGCGCTTGAGTTCCTCGATGCGAGTCTCGTGCGAGCGCTGGGCGAACTCGGCCTGCTGCGCGGCGAGCTCCAGCTCACGCAGGCGCTCACGGGCGCGGTTCAGCGCAGCCTCGCGCTCGAGATAGATAGTCTGCCCATCCTCATGCGACTCCTGTACCTGACCCAGCTCGACATCGAGCTGCTCCAGCGCCTGCTCGGCTTCCACCTGAATGTGCTGCTGCTCGGCTTCCTGCGCAGCGATTTCGGCCAGGTCGCTCTCGATCTGCGTGCTGCGCTGAGAAAAACGCTCGACCGATTCGGTCAGCTTCAGCAGATCAATCTGCAGGCTGTGCAGCGCCTGCTGCAGCACCGACACCTGCTGCGTAAGTTGCTCGAGCCGCTGCGTGCCTTGCGTCAGGGCGGCATCGGCACGCACCGAGCGCTGGCGCGCCTCATCAGCCAGCATCTGCTGCGCACGCACCTGGCGGGTCAGGTTGTCGATTTCCTGCTGGCGCGCCAGCATGCCGTCCTGTTCGGAATCGGAGGCGTAAAAGCGTACCGACAGCTTGCTGATCAGATGCCCCTGCCGCGTGACCAGCATGGCACCGACCGGGAGTTTCGCGCGGTCGGCCAGCGCGGCCGCTGCATCCTCGGCGATGAACACATTGTGCAGCCAGTCCTGCAGCAGCGCGCGCAGGCCGGGGTCATCGACCTTCATCATGGCCATCAACGGTCTGAGCCCGGCCGGCATGGTCTCGGCAGGCGCCGAGGTGCCCGACAACGAGTACAGCGACAGCTTGGCCGGCGGCGCATCGCTGAAGAAAGCCTTCGACCAGTCGAGGTTCGAGACTTCCAGCGCGCCAGTACGCTCGCGCAGTACCGACTCCAGCGCGGTTTCCCAGCCTTGCTCGATGGCCAGCTTCTGCCACAGCCGCGGCAGCTTGCCGAGCTCATGCTTGTTCAGCCAGGGCGCGACCTTGCCCTCGGTCTGCACGCTTTCCTGCAACTGCTTCAATGCGGCAAGGCGTGCCTCAAGTTGTGCGTGGTTCGCGGTCTCGGTATTGACGGCCTCCTGCGCACTGCGCCGTTCCTGCTCCAGCCTGGGCTGTATTTCGCGCGCGGTGGCGAGGTCGCCCTGTGCCTGCTCGAGCTGCGTCGCTTTCTCGGCAACCTGCGTTTTCAGATTGTTGAGGTGCGCGGTGTCGGGCAGCGACAGCATGTTTTTTTCCTGCGCGAGCCGCTCGCGTCGCTGCGCGAGACCCGAGAGGATGTTCGATGCGTTGCGCTGGTGCGCCGACTCAAGCTCGATGCGCTGCTGGACCTGCATGATTCGCGAGCGCGACTCGGTCGTCGACAGCTGCGCGGTACGCCACGCCTCTTCGATGGCGGGCAACTCCTCGTGGCCAGCGTGCAGCGATTCCTGCGCCGTCGCCACGCGCATGGCATGCTCTTCGAGGCTGATCTCGGCCTGTGCCAGCTCGTCTTCGAATTGCGTGCTCTGCCGCTGCCATTGCTCACGCTGGGCGGACAGGGAATTGAGCTGGGTCTGCAGCCGCGTGCGCGACTCGATCACAAACTTGATCTGCGCCTCGAGGCTGCCGATCTCGGAGTTGGTCTGGTACAGCGCGCCCTGTGCCTGGTGCATGCGGTCGCCGGCGGCGTAGTGCTCCTGGCGCAGGTGCTCGAGCTCGGTCTCGACATGGCGCAGCTTCGCGGTCTGCTCCTCGAGCTCGGTCTGCGCACGCTCGATGTCGCGGAAGAATTTTTGCTGCTCGCTGGCGGCTTCTTTCTTGCGGAGCAGCCACAGCAGCTTCTGCTTCTCTTCCTGATCGGCCTGCAGCCCGTGGTATTTCTGCGCGACTTCGGCTTGCGCCTGCAGCTTCTCGACGTTGACGTTCAGCTCGCGCAAGATATCTTCGACGCGCTGCAGGTTCTCGCGGGTGTCATGTAGTCGGTTCTCGGTCTCGCGGCGGCGTTCCTTGTACTTGGATACGCCGGCAGCTTCCTCGAGGAAGATGCGCAGTTCTTCGGGACGCGCCTCGATGATGCGCGAGATCATGCCCTGCCCGATGATCGCGTAGGCACGGGGACCCAGGCCGGTGCCGAGGAAGATGTCCTGGATATCGCGGCGGCGCACTGCCTGGTTGTTGATGTAATAGGTCGACGTACCATCCCGCGTCAGCGTGCGCTTGACCGAGATCTCGGCAAACGTGCTCCACTGCCCGGCGGCTTTACCAGAACTGTTGTCGAACACCAGCTCGACTGAAGCGCGACCGGCCGGCTTGCGGTTGGTGGATCCGTTAAAGATCACGTCCTGCATCGATTCGCCGCGCAACTCGGATGCCTTGGACTCGCCGAGCACCCAGCGCACCGCGTCGATGATGTTGGATTTGCCGCAGCCATTCGGCCCGACCACGCCGACCAGCTGGCCGGGGACCTGAAAGTTAGTCGGATCGACGAAGGACTTGAAGCCTGAAAGTTTGATTGAGGTTAACCGCACGTCTTTTCCAACTTAAAAAAAGAGAAACCGGGCAGAGGGCCCGGCGGGTCAGTTTCAGAATCGCGCCATCATAACACCGGGGGGTGAGGATGCCGAGGTCCCCGAGGGGCAATTCATCAGTGCAGGGGCCTGTATTGCGGACCAGACCGGAGCGACAGGATCCCGGGCCAACCCGCATGAAACCGTCACCTCGGTCCACCCCGATGACCATGCCGGCCTGTGCCCAGCGGGTATAATCCGGCCCCGATAACCAAAGAAAACCAGCCACCATCCGCCGTGAATCCCCTGCTCGCCAAACTCCAGCCTTATCCTTTTGAAAAGCTGCGCCAGTTATTCTCTGGCGTGACGCCGAATACGGCGTACGCGCCGATCAGCCTCGGCATCGGCGAGCCCAAGCATCCGACGCCCACGTTCATCCAGCAGTCTTTGGCCGATCATCTCGGCGGCCTGGCGAGTTATCCGACCACCGCTGGCAGCGATGCGCTGCGCGCCGCCATCTGCACCTGGCTCGAGCGCCGCTACCAGTTGCCGAAGCTGAACCCCGCGACCGATGTGCTGCCGGTGAATGGTTCGCGCGAAGCCCTGTTCGCGCTGGCGCAGGCCGTGATCGATCCGGCGGCAAAGGCGGTCGTGGTCTGCCCGAACCCGTTCTATCAGATCTACGAGGGCGCGGCCTTCCTCGCGGGCGCCGAGTCCTTCTTCGTGAACTCGGATCCGGCGCGCAATTTCGCACCGGATTTCTCGACCGTACCGGCCAATGTCTGGCCGCGCGTGCAACTGCTCTACATCTGCACGCCGGGCAACCCGACCGGTGCGGTGCTGACGCTGGAGGATTGGAAGGAGCTATTCGCGCTGTCTGACAAACATGGCTTCGTGATCGCCTCGGATGAGTGCTATTCCGAGATCTACTTCGGCGGCAGCAAGCCGCTCGGCGCGCTGGAGGCAGCCCACAAGCTCGGCCGCGATTACGAGCGGCTGATCGCCTTCTCCAGCCTGTCGAAACGCTCGAACGTACCCGGCATGCGCTCCGGCTTCGTCGCTGGCGACGCTGCAATCCTCAAGCAGTTTCTGCTATACCGGACTTACCACGGCAGTGCGATGAGCCCATCGGTACAAGCGGCCTCGATCGTCGCATGGAACGATGAAGCGCATGTCGACGAGAACCGCGCCAAGTACATCAGCAAGTTCAGTCAGGTCACGCCGATGCTGGCCGAGGTACTCGATGTCGCCTTGCCCGATGCCGGCTTCTACCTGTGGGCCAGGGTCGATAAGCTCGCGAAGATCACCGATACCGAATATGCGAAGCGTCTGTACGCCGAATATAATGTGACTGTTTTGCCGGGCAGCTATGTGGCGCGCGACGCGCACGGCATGAACCCCGGCGCAAACCGCATCCGCATGGCGCTGGTCGCCGAAGTCGACGAGTGCCTCGAAGCCGCACAGCGTATTGTCGAATTTACGCACAAGCTGGCCCATACCTGATCCCCCTGCCATCCAGAGAAAACATGACCCAATCACTGCAAAGCCTCATTGATAGCGCCTGGGAAGAGCGCACCAGTTTTTCGCCGAAGTCTGCACCGGCCGACGTCCGTGACGCGGTGGCTGCCGTCCTCGAACAGCTCAACCAGGGTACGCTGCGCGTTGCGCAGAAAGACAGCGGCAACTGGGTCGTGAACCAGTGGGTAAAGAAGGCGGTACTGCTCTCCTTCCGCCTCGAGGACAACGTCGCCATTCCGGGTGGCGGCGGCATGCAGTTCTATGACAAGGTACCGACCAAGTTCGCCAACTACAGCGCTGACGACTTCGCCAAGGGCGGCTTCCGCGTGGTGCCGCCAGCGGTCGCACGGCGCGGCAGCTTCATCGGCAAGAACGTTGTGCTGATGCCGTCGTACGTCAATATTGGCGCGTATGTCGATGAAGGTACGATGGTCGACACCTGGGCAACCGTGGGCTCCTGCGCACAGATCGGCAAGAACGTTCACCTGTCCGGCGGCGTCGGTATCGGTGGCGTGCTTGAGCCGATGCAGGCGAACCCGACCATCATCGAAGACAACTGCTTCATCGGTGCGCGTTCAGAAGTCGTTGAAGGCGTGATCGTCGAGGCGAACTCGGTGATCTCGATGGGCGTGTATATCGGCCAGTCGACGAAGATCTATGACCGTGCAACCGGCGAGGTCAGCTACGGCCGGATTCCGGAAGGCTCAGTCGTCGTCTCGGGCAACCTGCCGTCGGCGGATGGCAAGTACAGCCTGTACTGCGCCGTGATCGTCAA
>CAZESK010000063.1:0-1412 GCA_964515155.1 uncultured Bifidobacterium sp. | reverse complement strand
CATGATCACCCTCTACGGCATCCCCAACTGCGACACCGTAAAGAAGGCTCGCACCTGGCTTGATACCAAGGGTCACGCCTACACCTTCCACGACTTCAAGAAGGCCGGCCTCGAGCGAGCCACGGTCGCACACTGGCTGACGCAGGCCTCTTGGGAAACGCTGGTCAACAAAAAAGGCACGACCTGGCGCGGCCTGTCCGAGGACAGGAAAGCCTCCGTCATCGACGCCGACAGTGCCACTGCGCTGATGCTCGAGAACACCAGCGTGATCAAGCGGCCAGTTCTCTGCACGAACAACCAGGTGCTGGTCGGCTTCGACCCCGCCCTCTTTGAGAAGACCCTGCAAGCATGAGCAAAACTCTCGCGCTGACCGAAGAACTGATCTCGCTGCACTCCGTCACGCCGGCCGACGGCGGCTGCCAGCTGAAGATGGCCGAACGCCTCTCGCCGTTGGGGTTTCACTGCGAGACCATCGCCTCGGGCGACGTGACCAACCTGTGGGCCCGACGTGGCACGGCGCAGCCGCTGCTGGTATTCGCCGGCCATACCGACGTAGTACCGACCGGTCCGCTCGAGCGCTGGTCATCCGACCCATTCACCCCCACACATCGCAACGGGAAGCTGTACGGGCGTGGCGCGGCCGACATGAAGACTTCACTCGCAGCGATGGTGGTCGCGGTCGAGGAATTCGTCGCTGCGCATCCGAACCACAAGGGCTCCATCGGATTCCTGATCACCAGCGACGAAGAAGGGCCGGCGATTGATGGCACCGTCATCGTATGCAACCAGCTGAAGGCGCGCGGCGAGCAGCTTGACTATTGCATCGTCGGCGAGCCCACGTCGGTCACGCAGATCGGCGATATGATCAAGAATGGCCGCCGCGGCACGATGTCGGGCAAGCTCGTCGTCAAGGGTGTGCAGGGGCATATCGCCTACCCGCACATGGCGAAGAACCCGATTCATCTGGCGATGCCGGCACTGGCCGAGCTGGCTGCGATCGAATGGGACAAGGGCAACGAATACTACGCACCGACCTCATGGCAGATGTCGAATATTCATGCTGGCACAGGTGCATCGAATGTCATTCCGGGCGAATGTGTGGTCGATTTCAATTTCCGCTTCGCGACCTCGAGCACCGTCGAAGGCTTGCAGAAGCGTGTGCATGACGTCCTGGACAGGCATGGCCTGACCTACGATCTCAAGTGGACGGTGGGTGGCCTGCCATTTCTCACGCCGCGCGGTGAGCTGAGTGAAGCATTGTCTTCCGCCATCAAGGCGGAAACCGGCATCACCACCGAGCTGTCGACATCGGGTGGCACGTCTGATGGCCGCTTCATTGCGCACATCTGCCCGCAAGTCGTCGAGTTCGGACCGACCAATGCGAGCATCCACAAGATCGACGAGCACATTGC
>CAZESK010000062.1:0-12611 GCA_964515155.1 uncultured Bifidobacterium sp. | reverse complement strand
GAGGCGATGTTGATGATGCGACCCCAGTTTTTCGCTTTCATCGCCGGCAGCGCCAGCCGCGTCGTATGGAAGGCCGAGGTGAGGTTGATGGCGATGACTGCGTCCCAGCGCTCGGTCGGGAAGTCCTCGATATGGGCCACGTGCTGGATGCCAGCGTTGTTGACAAGAATGTCGACGCCGCCGAACTGATCGATGGCATCCTTCATCATCTTCTCGATCTCCGCCGGCTTGGTCATATCGGCGTTGCTGTACGCGGTCTTGACGCCGAATTCGACGCCCGTCGCTCGCTGCAGCTCGGCGATGTCGGTCGGATCGCCGAAGCCGTTGAAGATGATGGTGGCGCCTTCGGCGGCGAGGGCGCGAGCAATGCCCAGTCCGATACCGGAGGTCGATCCGGTGATGAGCGCTGTCTTTCCTGTCAGCTGTGGTGCCTGCATGACGATTCCTTTTCTGGTCTGATGGGTTGCACGGAATTCTACGGCCAGTCCCCGCTAGAATGAGCAAAATTTCAACCTTATCGGGAGTCTCCCCACCATGATGCAGCCGCAGATCAAGATGGTGCAGTGTCTGTCGCCCGCAGGGCTGCATTTCATGGCCTACAAGGAATGGGGCGACCCCGCTAACCCCCGGGTGCTGGTTTGTGTGCATGGTGTCACCCGGGTCTCGGATGATTTTGACGCGCTGGCCTCTGCGCTGGCTGACCGCTATCGCGTGGTCTGTCCGGATGTGGTGGGCCGAGGTCGTTCCTCGTGGCTGAAGGACCCAAAGTATTACGTCGTGCCGCAGTACGTGTCGGACATGGTCACGCTAATCGCCCGGCTCGACGTGCCGCAGGTGGACTGGTTTGGTACGTCGATGGGTGCGCTGATCGGCATGGGGCTGGCTGCATTACAGGAGGCGCCGATTCGCCGGATGGTGATGAATGATGTCGGGCCGACATTGAGTTTCGAGGCGCTGTCGCGCATTGGTGAATACATCGGCCAGGAACTCCGCTTCGATAGTTTTGAGCAGGGCCGGGAGTACATTCGCACGATCTCTGCGCCGTTCGGCCCGCATGCCGACGAGGAGTGGAGCAAGCTGGCACGGGATGTGCTCAGGCAGGGCGAGGACGGCCAGTGGCGCCGTCACTATGATCCGGCGCTGGCGCTGGCATTCAAGGCGCTGACCGCGGAGAACGCGACACAGGGCGAGGCAGCCCTTTGGGCGGCCTACGACGCGATTCGTTGTCCGGTGCTGCTGGTGCGCGGCAGCGAGTCCGATTTGCTGACGCGCGAGACGGCACAGGCCATGACCGGGCGCGGACCGCGAGCTACACTGGTCGAGCTGCAGGGTATCGGACACGCGCCGACCTTCATGCATGCCGACCAGATAGCGCTGGCGCGCCGCTTCTTTTTGGATTGACTATGGTGTCTGTAGCGACGCTCGACGGAGACGAACAGCTAACAGCCGGATTGCGCGCCGAGGATAGCGCACGGCTCATGGCGGCTGTCGCGTTTGCCGCCGAGCTCTATGCCGGCAAGCAGGTGCCGACCGGTCAGGATGCCATGGCGTTCTCGCGCGGCGTGGTCTTGGCACTCGCATCGCTGAAGACCGATATCGATACCCGGCTTGCCGGTATGTTGTTCGAGCTGACGGCCATGGCTCCCGAGGCAGCCGCGCAGATCGAGCTGCGCTTTGGCAAGGAGGTTGCCGACATGGTCGTCGGTATTCGTCAGTTGATGCGCTTGCATGAGGGTACATCGGTGCAGCCCGGTCAGGGCAAGACCAGGCACACGGCCACCGGCCAGCTCGAGACGCTGCGCAAGATGACACTGGCCATGGCCACCGACATGCGTGTGGTACTGGTACGCCTGACGTCGCGCCTGACGACGCTGCGCTACTTCGCCGAGCACAAGCTCGAGAACGAGATGACGCTGCGCTATGCACGCGAGACCTTTGATCTGTATGCGCCGCTGGCGAACCGGCTTGGCATTTGGCAGCTGAAGTGGGAGCTTGAAGACCTGTCTTTCCGCTTCTCGGAGTCGGCTAATTACAAGCTTGTTGCGAAGATGCTGGAGGAGAAGCGTGTTGAGCGGGAGCAGTTTGTCGAGACGTCAATCGCACGACTGAAGTCCGAGCTTGCGGCAGCTGGCATCAGGGCCGAGGTCTATGGTCGCCCAAAGCACATTTTCAGTATCTGGAACAAGATGCGTGGCAAGGCGATCGATTTCTCGCGGCTGCATGATGTGCGTGCCTTCCGTGTGATCGTCGATGATGTGAAGGCCTGCTATGCGGTGCTCTCGATCGTACATAACATCTGGACGCCGATCCCCGAAGAGTTCGACGATTATATTGCCCGTCCCAAGCCGAACGGCTATCAATCGCTGCATACGGTGGTCGAGGCCGAGGACGGCCGCACGCTCGAGGTCCAGATCCGCACGCAGGAGATGCACCGGTTTGCTGAGTATGGCGTGGCCGCGCACTGGCGTTACAAGGAGGGTACGGCCAGTTCCCTGGATGAGTCCTACAACCAGAAAATCGCCTGGCTACGCCAACTGCTGACCTGGAAGTCCGAGGTGGCCGACGTGATGGTCGGACAGGAAGACAGCGACCGCCAGTGGGTCGAGCAGCTGAAAGCCGCTGCGATTAATGACCGCATTTATGTGCTGACGCCACAGGGCCGGCTGATCGAGCTGCCGACCGGCGCTACGCCGATCGATTTCGCTTATCACCTGCACAGCGATATCGGCCATCGCTGCCGCGGTGCGAGAGTGAATGGTGCGATGGTACCGCTCAATACGCGCCTGCAGAACGGGCAGACGGTCGACATCATCACCGCCAAGGGGGAGGCTGCGGCTGCCGGTACCGCCGGCCCGTCTCGCGACTGGCTGGCCGACGGCTATACCGCCAGCGCGCGCACGCGCGCCAAGATCCGTGCATGGTTTAATGCCATCGAGCAGGCCGAGACACTGGCGCATGGCCGCGTGATGCTGGAAAAGACTCTGCAGCGCGAGGGCAGGACGGCAGTGAACCTGGACGATCTCGCGCAGAAGCTCGGTTTTGCGAAGCTCGACGACATGCTGCTGGCTGTCGGTAATGATCGCCTCAGCGTGCGGCTTGTCGAGCAGGCGCTGCATGCGGACGAGCCGGGCCGGCAGGTGGCATCGGATGACGCAGTGGTGCCGCGACGCAGCCGCGCATCGAGCGTGACGCGGGGTGCGAAAGCCGGTGTGCTGGTACTCGGCACCGAAGGCTTGCTGACCCAGATGGCCAGTTGTTGCAAGCCGGCGCCGCCGGACCCCATTGTGGGATTCATCACGCGCGGCAAGGGTATCTCGATCCATCGTGCCAGTTGCAAGAACCTGTCGCAGATGCTGCTGCGCGCACCGGAGCGCATGGTGCAGACAACCTGGGGCGAGCTGGGCAAGGACACGGTGTATCCGGTCGATGTGTTCGTGCTCGCTCAGGACCGGCAGGGCCTGCTGCGCGACATCTCCGATATCTTCCTGCGCGAGAAGATCAACGTGATCGGCGTCTCGACCCGCAGCAGCAAGGGGCAGGCGTACATGTCCTTCACCGGTGAGATCTCGTCGACCGAGCAGCTGCAGAAGGCCATGAAGGTCATCGGCGAGGTGAAAGGGGTGGTGGAAGTCCAGCGAACCTGAGCGGGCGGCTTGGGTTATCCGCCAAAAAATGTTTCAGGCGGGTATTGGCACAACCCGGCAAAGCTGGCTATAATCTCGCTTCTTTAGGCGCGTAGCTCAGCTGGTTAGAGCACTACCTTGACATGGTAGGGGTCGTTGGTTCGAGTCCAATCGTGCCTACCAACATACCTGCAGCAACTCTTTGATAAGAGCGAGAAAGGCGATACGGTTATGACACCGCGAACTAGCACCGCAGACCACTCATTTACACGCTAGTCCGTCCTTTCTTCATGCAGTAAAAAACGCGGCTGGCCCGCGTTTTTTTTCGTCCGCGTGATGCAGCGATTGCGGCACATTCCCAAGGAGCACACATGGTTTCAGTCCGACTCCCCGACGGCTCGCAGCGCCAGTTCGACTCTCCTGTCAGCGTCGCTCAAGTCGCCGCTTCCATCGGCGCCGGCCTGGCAAAGGCCGCGCTGGCCGGCAAGGTCGATGGCAAGCTGGTCGACACGTCTTACCTGATCGACCGCGATGCGGATCTCGCCATCGTCACGGACAAGGACGCCGACGGGCTGGAGGTCATTCGCCATTCGACGGCCCACTTGCTCGCCTATGCGGTGAAGGAGCTGTTTCCCGAAGCGCAGGTGACCATCGGGCCGGTGATCGAGAACGGCTTCTATTACGATTTTTCGTACAAGCGTCCATTCACGCCGGAGGACCTGGAGGCCATCGAAAAGAAGATGGCCGAACTGGCGAAGAAGGACGAGCCGGTGGAGCGCAAGGTGCTTCCGCGTGATGAGGCAGTCGCGTACTTCAAGGGCATCGGCGAGGCATACAAGGCGGAGATCATCGCTTCGATTCCGCAGGGTGAGGACGTATCGCTCTACAGCGAGGGTAAGTTCACCGACCTGTGCCGCGGTCCGCATGTGCCCTCGACCGGCAAACTGAAGGTGTTCAAGCTGATGAAAGTGGCCGGCGCTTACTGGCGCGGCGACTCGAAGAACGAGATGCTGCAGCGTGTCTACGGCACGGCGTGGACGAAGAAGGAGGATCAGGAAACCTATCTGCACATGCTCGAAGAGGCCGAGAAGCGCGACCACCGCAAGCTCGGTCGCCAGCTCGATCTGTTTCATTTTCAGGACGAGGCGCCCGGTCTGATCTTCTGGCATCCCAAGGGCTGGACGATCTGGCAGCAGGTCGAGCAGTACATGCGCCGCGTTTACGAGGACAACGGCTACCAGGAAGTCAAGGCGCCGCAGATCCTTGACCGCACTCTGTGGGAAAAGTCGGGCCACTGGGACAATTACAAGGACAACATGTTCACCACGGATTCCGAGAACCGTGCATATGCGTTGAAGCCGATGAATTGCCCGGGGCATGTACAGATTTTCCGTTCGAACATGCACTCTTATCGCGAGCTGCCGCTGCGCTACGGTGAGTTTGGGCAGTGCCACCGCAACGAGCCGTCCGGTTCGCTGCACGGCATGATGCGCGTGCGGGGCTTCACGCAGGATGATGGCCACATCTTCTGTACCGAGGACCAGATTCTCGACGAGTGCGTTGCCTTCACTGCGCTGCTGCAGAAGGTCTATCGCGATTTCGGTTTCAATGAGGTCATCTACAAGGTGGCGACGCGTCCCGAGAAGCGGGTCGGCTCGGATGAGCTCTGGGACAAGGCCGAGAACGCGCTGATTGAATCGCTCAACCGCTCTGGCTGCGCCTACGAGATCACGCCGGGTGAGGGGGCGTTCTATGGCCCGAAGATCGAGTACACGCTCAAGGATGCGATTGGTCGTCCTTGGCAGTGCGGCACGATACAGGTTGATTTCTCGATGCCGGTGCGGCTCGAGGCCGAGTATGTGGCCGAGGACAATACGCGCAAAGTGCCGGTCATGCTGCACCGGGCGATCCTCGGCTCGCTCGAACGCTTCATTGGCATGCTGATCGAGAACCACGCCGGGGCGCTGCCGCTGTGGCTGGCACCGGTGCAGGTGTCGGTGCTAAATATCTCCGAGGGGCAGTCCGAGTATGCGCGGGAAGTCGAGCAAGCCCTGAAAAAACAAGGGCTTAGAGTGCAGGCCGATTTGCGGAACGAGAAAATAACCTATAAAATACGCGAGCACTCGGTTCAGAAGCTGCCCTACATCGTGGTGGTTGGCGACAAGGAGCGAGATGCGAAAACCGTGGCCGTGCGTGCGCGAGGCAATGTCGATCTGGGCGTCATGTCCATCGACAGTCTGGTTGAGCGGCTCCGCGAGGAGCTCGCCGCCAAGGCCTGACGGATCTGCCGTCAGGCTGGCTCGCTGCAGAAGCACGGCATCTTTATTGGATTTTAGAAGGACACTGCAATAGCTACTGACAAGTCGCACCGCATCAACGGTGAAATCACGGCGCCCCAGGTGCGCCTCTCCGGGGTTGAAAACGAGCCGATTGGCATCGTCAGCCTGTCCGAAGCCTTCCGCCTGGCCGAAGAGGCCGACGTCGATCTGGTCGAGATTGCGCCCACCGCGCAGCCGCCGGTCTGCCGCCTGATGGACTACGGCAAATTCAAGTACCAGGAACAGAAGCGCCAGCACGAGGCGAAGCTGAAGCAGAAGGTGATCTCGGTCAAAGAGGTCAAGTTCCGCCCGGGTACCGACGATGGCGACTACAACATCAAGCTGCGCAACCTGACGAAGTTCCTCGACGAGGGCGACAAGACCAAGATCACGCTGCGCTTCCGGGGCCGCGAAATGGCGCACCAGGAAATCGGCGTGCGCATGCTGGAGCGACTGAAGGCTGATCTGGAGCCCTATGGTCAGGTCGAGCAGTTCCCGAAGATGGAAGGCCGGCAGATGGTGATGGTGCTGGCGCCCAAGAAGAAGAAGTGACCTGCCGAATTTGCTAAGGTCCTGATTTATTTGATAGAATTCGCGCTCCCGCTGTTTGGCGGGGCGTGCAGGGCGGCGGACTCGATTTCGCCGTCACGAGAAGCGAGAGCAGGCATCCAAGCGCAGCGGTTGCTGCCACCTGTCATCGTCAAAAAAAGGAGCTGCCCGTAAAGGGGCAGATGTTGTCATGCCAAAAATGAAAACCAAGAGCAGCGCGAAGAAGCGTTTTCGCGTTCGCCCGGGCGGTACCGTCAAGCGTGGCCAGGCATTCAAGCGCCACATCCTGACCAAGAAAACCACCAAGAACAAGCGCCAGCTGCGTGGAGCGGTTGATGTTCATGAGACCAACATGAACTCGATCCGCGCAATGATGCCCTTCGCCTAACCCTCACTCTGATAACAGGAGCACACAATGCCAAGAGTCAAACGTGGGGTAACCGCGCGGGCCCGTCACAAGAAAGTCCTCGATGCTGCCAAAGGCTATCGTGGCCGTCGTAGCCGCGTCTATCGCGTCGCCAAGCAGGCCGTCATGCGTGCCGGCCAGTATGCGTACCGCGATCGTCGCAACAAGAAGCGCGTATTCCGCGCACTGTGGATCACGCGAATCAACGCGGCCACCCGTGAGCATGGCCTGACCTACAGCAAATTCATCAACGGCCTGAAGCGGGCAGAGATCGGCCTCGACCGCAAGGTACTGGCTGACATGGCCGTGATGGATAAAGCTGCGTTTGCGGCCATCGTCAATCAGGTGAAGGCCACCATTGCTGCTTAAGTATCGTTAAGCACGCGAGATGGCCGGTGCAAACCGGCCTGAGGCAGTCCAGGCGGGGCAGAGGTGATGAGCCTGTGCCCCGTTGTCATTTTTCAAGCATACGCATGAGCTCACTCGAACAACTCGTCGTCGCCGCCGAGGCGGATTTCGCTGCCGCGCAGGATCCTGCCGCGCTTGAGAATGCGAAGGCCAAATATCTTGGCAAGACCGGCCAGGTCACCGAGCAGATGAAGGGGCTGGGCAAGCTCGACCCTGACGCGCGACGCGCGCAGGGCGCAGTGATCAACCAGGCCAAGGAAAAAATCGAGGCGCTGCTCAATGCGCGCCGCACCGCGCTGTCTGATGCGCAGATGCAGGCGCGACTGAATGCCGAGGCGATCGATGTCACGCTACCGGGTCGCGGCCGGGGCATCGGTGGTATTCATCCGGTGATGCGTACCTGGGAGCGGATCGAAGCCATCTTCGGCTCGATCGGTTTCGACGTGGCCGACGGTCCCGAGATTGAGACCGACTGGACCAATTTCTCTGCACTGAATAGCCCGGAAAATCATCCGGCGCGCTCAATGCAGGACACCTTCTACACCGACGGCAAGGACAGTACCGGCAAGCCGCTGCTGCTGCGTACGCATACCAGCCCGATGCAAGTGCGCTACGCGAAGATGAACCAGCCACCGATCCGGGTGATCGCGCCGGGTCGTACCTACCGGGTTGATAGCGACGCAACGCATTCGCCGATGTTCCATCAGGTCGAAGGGCTGTGGATCGATACCGACATCAGCTTTGCCGACTTGAAGGGCGTGTACCTGAACTTTGTGAAGGCTTTTTTCGAGACGGACGACCTGCAGGTTCGTTTCCGCCCGTCGTATTTCCCGTTCACCGAGCCATCGGCCGAGATCGATATCGCGTTCGGCTCGGGTCCCTTGAAGGGGCGCTGGCTCGAGGTATCGGGCGCGGGGCAGGTGCATCCGACGGTCCTGCGCAACATGGGGCTCGACCCTGAGCAGTTCATCGGGTTTGCGTTCGGCTCCGGCCTCGAGCGCCTGACCATGCTGCGCTACGGGATCAACGACCTGCGCCTGTTCTACGAAGGCGATCTGCGCTTCCTGAAGCAATTCAACTAATTTCCACCGGACGCACGCGATGCAATTTTCTGAAAACTGGTTGCGCACGATGGTCGATCCGAAGCTGACTTCGGACGAACTCTCGCACCTGCTGACGATGGCGGGCCTCGAGGTCGAGGAGGTCGAACCGGTCGCCCCGCCTTTCAACAATGTCGTGGTCGCGCAAGTGATGCAGGTCGACAAGCATCCGAACGCGGACCGCCTGAACGTGTGCCAGGTCGATGCCGGCACGGGTACGCTGCTCAACATTGTCTGCGGTGCGCCAAACGTGCGCGCGGGGCTGAAGGTGGCTTGTGCGATGGCGGGCGCTAAGCTGCCGCCTGGCGACGATGGCAAGCCGTTCGAGATCAAGATCGGCAAGCTGCGTGGCGTGGAGTCGCAGGGCATGTTGTGCTCGGCGCGCGAGCTCAAGCTTTCGGAGGAGAATACGGGTCTGCTCGAGTTGCCGGAAGACGCGCCGGTCGGACGGAATTTCCGAGATTATTTCCAGCTCAACGATCTGAAGTTCACGATTAAGCTCACACCCAATCGCGCCGATTGCCTGTCAGTGCTGGGCGTTGCGCGCGAGGTTGCAGCGCTGACCGGCGTGCCGCTGGCTTTGCCGTCCTTCAAGCCGGTCGCGGTGAATCGCGATGAAAAGCTGCCGGTGAAGATCAGCGCGCCCGATTTGTGCGGTCGCTTCTCGGGCCGTGTGATCCGGGGCCTGAATGCCAAGGCCGAGACACCGCAGTGGATGAAGCAGCGCCTTGAGCGCAGCGGTCAGCGACCGATTTCTGCGCTGGTCGATATCTCAAACTATGTGATGCTCGAGCTCGGCCGCCCGACGCACGTATTTGATCTCGACAAGATCCACGGCGCTCTCGACGTGCGCTGGGCGAAGACGGGTGAGCAGATCACGCTCCTGAACGGCAATACGGTCGAGCTTGACGACTGGGTCGGCGTCATCGCTGACGAGAGGGAAGTTGAGGCCATGGCCGGCATCATGGGCGGCGATGCGACCGCTGTGTCGCTGGAGACCACCGACATCTATCTCGAAGCTGCGTTCTGGTGGCCGAGTGCGATCCAGGGCCGGGCACGTCGCTATAACTTTTCGACCGATGCCGCGCACCGCTTCGAGCGTGGCGTTGATTTTGCGACCACGGTCGAGCATATCGAGCGCATCACCGCGCTGATCGTCGAAATCTGTGGCATACCCGGCCAGACGACCGTCGGCCCTGTTGATGACCAGGTCACTGGCCTGCCCAAGCGAGATCCGGTGACGCTGCGCGTATCGCGTGCGGCAAAGATCATCGGTGTAGCGGTGACGGCGCATCAGGTGGCCGACATCTTCAATCGTCTTGGCCTGCCGTTTACGCAGGAGGATGACGTATTCCGCGTGACCGCGCCGAGCTACCGCTTCGATATCGAGATTGAGGAGGACCTGATCGAGGAAATCGCGCGCGTGCACGGTTTCGAGAATATTCCGGCGCTGCCGCCGGTGGCCGCGAACGTGATCCGTATCGCGCCGGAAAATCGCCGCTCGCTGTTCACCGTGCGCCGCCAACTGGCGGATCTCGACTTCCAGGAAGTCGTCAATTACAGCTTCATCGACGAAGTGTCCGAGCGCGACTTCGGTGGTCAGGATCCGATCCGCCTGCTCAATCCGATTGCAAGCCAGATGAGTGTGATGCGCTCGCAGCTGTTATCCGGGCTCGTGGCCAATGTGCGTTACAACCTGAACCGCAAGGCCTCGCGGGTGCGCGTATTCGAAGTCGGGGCGGTTTTCCGGAAGGACGGGCAGGTGCCCGACGGCCCGCTGTCGGTCGCCGGTGTGGCCCAGCCCAAGCGCGTGGCCGCACTGGCCTACGGCCCGGCGACGGAAGAGCAGTGGGGTATGCCGACCCGGCCGGTGGATTTCTTCGATATGAAGGCCGATCTCGAGGCCCTGTTTGCGCCGGCGGCATTGCGCTTCGAACCGGCCGCTCATCCCGCACTGCATCCCGGGCGTTCGGCGAACGTGCTGCTGGAAGGGCGGGTCATCGGCTGCATCGGTGAGTTGCATCCACGGCTGCAACAGCACCTCGACCTGCCGCTGGCCCCCGTGATGTTCGACGTGGATGCCGAGTCACTGCAGCAGCGCGGTGTTCCTGTTTACACGGAAATTTCGAAGTTTCCGGCGGTCGTGCGCGATCTCGCATTGCTCGTTGGGCAATCCGTCCATGTGCAATCGCTGATCGATACGCTGCGCTCCGAGGCGCAATCGAACGCCGCATGTCGATTCATGCAACACATTGTTTTATTTGATGAATATCGTGGCAAAGGGCTGGCGGAAAACCAAAAAAGCCTTGCTTTCCGCATTACCATGCAAGATACTCAAGCCACCCTGCAGGACGACTCGGTAGACGCAGGGATCGCAGCGCTGGTCGAGGCTGTTCAGAAGAAGCATGGCGCGACATTGAGACACTAAGCCTGCCAGTTCAGTCATCCACAGACATCATGAATCACAGCAACCCTGCCGAAATGGAATCCGTCCTGGCTGCCGATCTCGGACGTGCGGTGCTGGCTTCCCAGACTCGCACGCGCACGGAGAAGGAGTTGCCGACCCTGACCAAGGCTGAGTTGGCCGAGCTGCTTTTCGAGCAGGTGGGGCTGAATAAGCGTGAAGCGAAGGACATGGTCGAGACCTTCTTCAGCGAAATTCGCGATGCGCTCGAGCGTGGCGAATCGGTCAAGTTATCCGGGTTTGGTAACTTCCAGCTACGCGACAAGCCGCAGCGACCGGGGCGCAATCCGAAGACCGGTGAAGAAATTCCGATCAGCGCGCGCCGCGTTGTGACGTTCCATGCCAGCCAGAAGCTCAAGGCAATGGTCGATGGTGCGACCTCGAGCTCGACCGCCAGTCCGACCTGAACCATTTTCTGAATGAACGATCGCGCTGCCAAGCCGGTTCTGGCACCCTTGCCGCCCATTCCCGCGAAGCGCTACTTCACGATCGGTGAGGTCAGCGAGTTGTGTGGTGTGAAGCCGCATGTGCTGCGTTACTGGGAGCAGGAGTTCGCGCAGCTCAAGCCGGTCAAGCGCCGCGGCAACCGCCGCTATTACCAGCACCATGAAGTCCTGCTGATTCGTCGTATCCGCGAATTGCTCTACGAGCAGGGCTTTACGATCAGTGGTGCCCGCAACAAGCTCGATAGCCAGCCCGTACCCGATGTCCAGTCTACCGAGGCTGGTGGTGCCGCGTTCGATCTCGTGGCGATGCGGAGTGAGTTGCAGTCGATCCTCGGCCTGCTCAGGGCTTGACCTTCCCCGGACGCCCGTCGCCGGGCGGGACCATTTTCGCAGACAAAAAAAGCCCGCTCGTGGAGCGGGCTAAATCTATATCTGAAGAAAAGACATAGAGGAGACGCGTTGAATTATGCTGCTTTGCGGTATATAAAGCAAATTATATTTCCCTATGATTGTCATCATTCTTGCTTATAGCAAGTCGACTCGTGAGCGGGCCGTGTTCGGTCAGGCGTATTTTGCCTAAAAAACAACAAATTCATATTCTCCTCCGATTCGTTGCGTCACGACAATATTCATTGACGAAAATCGAACAATTGGCCGTATAATTTCTTTAAGGAATCTAACCGGTTTTCCAGCGACAGCCATCCGGAGGGATGGGTTGATGGCAAGCCCCAAGTGTTTGATTCATTTCATGTGACCAGAAACGTGGGAGGCGGTGTTGGCGGATTCAAATCAAAGCGGATGTCTTACAGTCGGCGAGGGTGTTGTGCTCAACGGCACCTTTGTGGTGCCGGATATCGCCTCAGTCTCTGGCAGCATTGAGGGTGAGATCACTGCGCGTGAACTGATCGTAGCTAGCTCGGGCGTCATCAAGGGCAAAGTCACTGCCGAAATTATCGATTTGCGTGGCGAGATCCATGACACCCTGACGGCCAAAAAGTCTCTCTTCATCCGCTCGACCGGTAAAGCGCTCGGGTCGGTACAGTACGCAGAGATCGAGATCGAAAAAGGCGGCGACTTGCAGGGTGCGCTGCAGAAGATCGAGGGTGACGGCCCCGTATCGGGCTCCTATTGATTTCAGGGCTTTGACAAGTGTTCATCAACAAGCGCAAGAACGACGAACGGGAAAAGATGGCCTCCCCAAATGACATCAGCCAGGTGGTCAGCGAGCCTGAGCCAGTCGTTCCGGAACCCGTGATTCCGGAACCCGAGGCAGCCGCTGCCGGTAATGGTAATGGCG
>CAZESK010000061.1:0-13810 GCA_964515155.1 uncultured Bifidobacterium sp. | reverse complement strand
CTGTTCCGACACTTCCGGCAGGCCGGCTGGCTCTCGCCTAGGTTGCAGCGCTCGCTCCCCGTCGCGATCGCCTGGCATTGCCAACACGCCGGGCTCCACGACCATGTATGGCACAGAAAATTAACCTGTGGTAACTTTTTGATCGTTTTGGCGAACAGAATGATTTAAATAATGGAAACAAACTAGCCTGATCAGGCAACCAGTACCGGAGACGGTCTCACGAGGGAACGTCGCCCACCGGTCGTACTCGGCACGATACAAAGCGTAGGCCGAGACAGCATCGCAACAGCAGCAAGAACAACAATACTCTCCACCGAGGAGTAGGCTGTGAGCATTGCTTCGTTCAATGAGAAACCTGCCAGGCTTTCCATCGCCTTCCCGATGCTGACCGCCCTGGCCGGTGCACTGGTGACGTGGGGAGCCATTGTCTGGCACTTGCACGACCACGAGCGGCACAGACAGGCAGACGGGACTAACGCGGCCGTCATCGCGGCTGCAGCGCACGCCGAGCATCTCGATGAGCTGATCGACCATGCCGACCAGCTGCTCATCACCATCAAACATATGCGCGAGAATGGCGGCTCGCTGAAGCAGATCGAGCGCCTGATGGAAGACATCCCCCGGCATGCATGGATGCCCATCTACATCGATGCCGATGGCGAGGTCCGAGGCTCCATCATGCCATCGACCCGGGGCATCAACGTTGCCGACCAATCTTTTTTCCGGCTGCACCAGCATAATCCTGACGAAGATATGGTCATCCATGCGCCCGGTCCCGGCTTTGGCTCCATGGCTGGTAAGACCGTCATCCGGCTTACGAGGCGTATCAATGAAGCCAATGGGCGCTTTATTGGTGTCGCCGCCTTGGCGATCCCGGTTCGGCTCCTGACAAGTTTCAGCGGCGCATCTGCCGCAAACACCAAGCAACTGATTGTGATCGGTCTTCGCGACGGCACGGTACTGACCAGCAGCGCGAGCATAGGCGCCGTCAACGAAACGCTTGCAAGCGATCCGCTCTACGATCTGCTGGCGCGAGAAACCTCGCTAGCAAGTGTGCGAGAGCTGATTGAGCAGGAAGGTAATTTTTTCGAGGCAAGTGCCCAGCTGATCCACCATCCCCTAGATGTCGTCCTTGCGCTCGACAAACGTGCCGTTCTTGCACCTCTTGTCACAGAAAGGTGGCGGCTGTTCATGCTAGGCGCCGTCGTAACCCTGATCCTGGTAGCTGGCGTGGGATGGACGATATGGCGGCAAATCCTCCGCAAGCATGCAGAAGAGCGAGCACAGCATGTGAGGGAGGTGTTCCGGCGGGCAGTCGACGACTCGAAAGATGAGTTTTACATGCTTTCGCCATTGCGTAGTCCGAGTGGCACCTTGTCGGACTTCCGCATCGAAGATTGTAACTCGCAGGCTGCGGAGGGCTTCTTGCTGCCCAGGGAAACGCTGATCGGGCAGCCGCTGAGCGCGCTTCTGCGACCGACAGTCTGGCCAGCGACGCGTGACTATCTGGCCAAGGCCATGACGGAGGGATTCGCTGAAAAGGAGGCCTGCCTCTACCGGGATGGTGCGTCGGACAAGCGCTGGATGCACTGCCGTGCCACGCTGGTGGCCGGTGGTCTTGCAGTGACACTGCGGGATATGACGGACGCCAAGAAAAACGAACGCCAGCTGCAACAACTCGCCCTGACGGATGGCCTGACAGGACTACCGAACCGGCATTGGATGAACCAGCAGCTTTCGTCTGTCCTCAAGCAGGCGGCCCAGGCTCAGGAATACGTCGCAGCACTGTTTATCGATCTGGATAATTTCAAGACCATCAACGATACGCTCGGCCATCAGGCCGGCGATGAATACCTGCGGGAGGCGGCCAAAGTACTGCAGCAAGTGGTTCGCAGAGATGACATTGTCGTACGTCTGGGGGGTGATGAGTTTCTCGTACTGATTCTGCATCTCGACGAGGTACAAAATATCAGTAAAGCGGCCGAAGGTATTGTGGAGCGCATGCGGGAGTTGGGCCAAGGGAGCCGATGGGCTTCGGCCAACCCGCGCGCTTCGGTAGGCGTTGCCACATTTCCGATGGATGCACGTACGGCGGACGACTTGGTGCAGGCAGCCGATATCGCCATGTATGAAGCCAAGCGCCTGGGGAAGGATCGCTACGAGATGTTTGTTCCCTCACTGCGGGAGCGCTTGCGCGACGAATTTGGGCTTGAATCAGCCCTGCGGCGCGCGGTGGCCGAGGGAGGCCTCGGCGTGATGTTCCAGCCTCGCGCCTCTGCACTCACCGGCCGGCTGCAGGGCTTTGAGGCCCTGGCCCGGTGGGAGCATCCGGTGCTCGGACACATCCCGCCCGCACGCTTCATCCCCATGGCGGAAAAACACGACCTGATCGACGATATCGGCTGCTGGGTCGTCGAGGAAGTCTGCCGCACTCTTATGCAGTGGCGCTCGTCGGACAAGCTGCTATACCCGGTGTCTATCAATATCTCGGCCAAACAATTGAAGACGCCGCGGCTGCGTAATCATCTGATCGATTGCATGCACCGCTACCAGATCTCTGCTGCGCAGATCGAGCTCGAGCTCACCGAATCAACGATGATAGGTAACGATCCCGTCATCCGTCGCGAGCTCAAGCTGCTCAGCGAGATGGGACACAAGCTGATGATTGATGATTTCGGGACCGGCTACTCCTCATTGGCACAGCTGCAGCATCTACGCGTGGATGTGCTGAAAATCGACGCCTCGTTCGTGCGCAACCTCTCGACGGGCGACGAAGCCAGACTGATCTGCATGGCCATGGTCCAGATCGGCAAGACGCTCGGGATCGACGTGGTGGCAGAAGGTGTAGAGACGCGCCAGCAACTCGAGCAGCTCCAGCGGTTTGGCTGTGACGAAGTCCAGGGCTATCTGCTGGCCGAGCCGATGCGGTCCGACGAGGCGATGGCGCTCCTGGACCAGCGGGCACTTTTCTCTGTCGATGCCCCGGCACTCCTGCCAGACGATGTCACACCAACTGCCCGGATGGGCGGCGCATCGACAAGCTGAACCCGCAAGGACGCGAGGGCTGGAGACACGGGAAGGGATCTGAGGGCGGGAACTGAAGCACGTCGTTGCCGGCGCTGGTCTTGGTGGTCCGCGAGAAAAGTGTGCAGAGCGCATGCAAGCATCCGGAGACCCTGAAAAGGAAAACGGGTTAGCGCTTGTGGCGCTAACCCGTTACCTTTACTGCTGTTTGTACTGGCGCGGCCGGCAGGAATCGAACCCACGACCCCTTGGTTCGTAGCCAAGTACTCTATCCAGCTGAGCTACGGCCGCGACGAAGACGGGAGTATAGCCTAATCACGTTGGCACGGGCAACAAGTAATTTTGATAACGCGCGACCTCGTCGGTGCTTGCCCGAGCGTGCCGGCACCCTTTCCGTTGGCTATCAGGGCTGGCGCTTCGGAGGGTACAGGTTCTGGCCGGCCTCATTGATTTGCTGGCGCAGCGCCCGTCGCTCCTCGGGGCTGAGCTTCGATGGGCGACGCTCGCCCTCCTCGAGACGTCGTCCGTCGCGTGCTTCATCGCGCCGGGCGCGCTCCTGCTCCGGCGGTGGAGCATCCGGCCGCGGGCGAGCCTGCCCCGGCGACGGATCGGCCAAGGCAGGTCCCGCAGCAGCCAGCATCAGGCAAAGCGAATAAAGTCGGATCAGGCGTTTCATCAGTTGGAACAGTGCGGCTCTGCGTCTCGACGCACGGTGTCGACTAGTGTACGTTCGTTGGATCGTCGCCATTGGCGATGGCCATCCAAAGTTTGTAAAGCTTTGTAATCACTCCGGCGCCAAGCTTCGGCAAATCAGCCAGCGAAGTTACCATACGACCATGAACTCGACAAATGCCGTCAAGCCTGTTCCCTCGCGGCGCAGCCCGGGCACGCAAGCTCGCCTTCTCGTCGTGGATGACGATGTCCGTCTGCGCGAACTGCTCAAGCGCTTTCTTTCAGATAACGGCTTCTCCGTACATGCAGCTGCCAGCGCCATCGAAATGAATCGCCTCTGGATGCGCGAGCGCTACGACCTGCTCGTGCTTGACCTGATGCTGCCCGGCGAGGATGGCATGTCGATCTGCCAGCGCCTGCGCAAGGGCGGCGATCTCACGCCAATCATCATGCTGACCGCCAAGGGCGAACACACCGACCGCATCGCCGGCCTTGACTCAGGTGCCGACGATTACCTGCCCAAGCCCTTCAATCCGCGTGAGCTACTGGCGCGCATTTCGGCCGTCCTGCGCCGCGCCGTGCCCGACGACCCGCCGGGCGCGCCCTCCGATCATCCGGAGACCTACGTCTTTGGTGAGTTCAGCTTCGATCTCGAGAAACGCGCGCTCACCAAGAGCGGCCAGCCAGTACCGCTGACCAGCGGCGAGTTCTCGGTGCTCAAGGTACTGGCACGCCATGCCCGGCAACCGTTATCGCGCGAGAAGCTCATGGAGCTGGCACGCGGGCGGGAGTACGAAGTGTTCGACCGCAGCCTCGATGTCCAGATTTCCCGGCTGCGCAAGCTGATCGAGCCCGATCCCTCTGCGCCACGCTACATCCAGACCGTCTGGGGCTTGGGCTACGTATTCATCCCCGATGGCATCAAGGCCTGACGCCGCACCCGCGCAACGGCTGACCTGGCTGCGCAGCGGCCTGTTCTGGCGTACCTTTTTCCTGCTCGCCTTTCTGATCGCGGCCAGCATGGCGGCGTGGGTGGCGAGCTTTCGCGTCGTCGAGCGCACGCCACGCGGCGAGCAGATCGCCGCGCAGGTAGTCTCGATCGTCACCATCACACGCGCCGCGCTGCTGCATTCAGCCCCGATGCTGCGGCGTGAGCTGCTGTTCGATCTCGCGAGCAACCAGGGCATCCGTGTCTATCCCAAAGAGGCCGACGACAGAGTCAAACCTTTGCCGGACAATGCGCTGATCCGCCTGGTTGAGGACAACGTGCAGCAGCGCCTTGAGGAGAATACGCAGTTCGCCGGATCGGTGAATGAAATCCGCGGCTTTTGGGTGAGCTTCACCATCGATGATGATGATTACTGGCTCATGCTCGACCGGGAGCGTATCGAGCGCGTGGCGGGTATTCAATGGGTCGGCTGGGCTGGCGTGACGCTGCTGTTGTCGCTGCTGGGTGCGGTTTTCATCAGCCGCCTGATCAACCAGCCGCTGGCCCGCCTGTCGGCAGCGGCGCGTGCGGTCGCGCGCGGCAAGAAGCCCGTGCCGTTACCCGAGCGCGGTCCGGCCGAGATCAGTGAAGCAAACCAGAGTTTCAACCAGATGGTGCACGACCTGCAGCAGGTCGAGTCCGACCGCGCGGTGATCCTTGCCGGCATATCGCATGATCTGCGCACGCCGATCGCGCGCATGCAACTCGAGGTCGAGATGGCCGGCCTACCGGACGATGCACGACGCGGCATGCAGTCGGACCTGGCGCAAATGGAGGCCATCATCGCGCAGTTTCTCGACTATGCGCGTCCGGCCAACCCCAACAGTCACGCACGGTTTGATTTGTCGGCGCTGATGCGCCGGGTGGCCGAGGATGCAGCGCGCTCCCCGAACCTGCACGTTAGCTCCCATATCGCGGACGGGCTACATGCCGTCGGCAATCCGACCGAAATCGAGCGGCTGGTCGCCAACCTGATCGAGAATGCCCGACGCTATGGCAAGCGGCCGGGCGAGGATACAGTCGCGCTTACCCTGGGCGCCTCGAGCGTCGCAGGCGAAAACCTGATCGAGGTTAGCGACTGCGGCCCCGGCCTGCCCGAGGAGCAGATACCTTACCTGCTACGCCCATTCACGCGCATGGATAGCGCGCGCAGCGAGGCCAATGGTGCAGGGCTGGGACTGGCGATCGTGGACCGGGTGGTGCAGAAGCACGATGGAAGGCTGGAAATAAAAAACCGCGAAGGGGGTGGCCTCGCGGTTCGGGTGTGGTTGAAGCAGGGAGGTTGACGAGGATAGGTGGTGAGTGCGCCTTGGCGGGTTTCGCCTGCGGCTCTACCCGCCCTATAGGCAATGATGGGCTGTGCACATCGATCCTGTGACACATAGGGCGGGTAGAGCGCAGCGAAACCCGCCGAAACAACCATAGGCAGTGATGGGCGGTGTAGCTAGATCCTGTGACACATAGGGCGGGTAGAGCGCAGCGAAACCCGCCACGCACCCGCCCATCTCAGGAAAGATCCTTCAGCAAGGCCGCTAGCGTCTCCTGCGGCAGCTCCTCGATGTGCACCGGGTAGTTCGGATGGTCGCAACCGATCATCATCTGTGCACCACCCTTGAGCGCTGCTTTCATATCCGCGGTCAGCTCGAAGCGCACGAAGTGTACGGCCGACGTTTTCTCGTCGTTCTCGCGCTCGAGATCCTCATCAGCGATCGCATACACGCGCGGTTGGCCTTCGACCTGAACGAACAGGCGATCTTCAACGCCAATCAGCTTGGCCAGCGCCGCCTTGCGGTCGACCACGTTCTCGTATTCGATCAGCATGGTCGCCTTGAAATTGCTGCCGTCCGGGCACAGCGGATTGTAGGCGTCGAGCTCGGACTGGATGCCGTCCTCCTCAAAAATCTTCTCGATGCGCAGCATCTCCTGCACCTGATAGCGCAGCGTCATCTCATCCTCGAACAGCAGCGTCACGTGGTTACCCAGATGGACGGTGCGGTGCTTCTTATGCTCGATCACCTGTTTACGGAACTCGATACGCTTCTTCGAGTAGATCTCAAGGCTCATCAGGCTGTCACGGGAAATCATCACGGGTACTCCTTCAATCAAATCAAATGGCGTAGGCTTTGCGGAGCAGGGATAGCGGGTGTGCCATCTCTGCCTTGTTCAGGCCGTTTTCATCGATGCCTTGGGCGATGTGGTGGCCAGCCAGCTGGCAGTCTGACGAAATGTAGTCTGGCGCATCGTTGGCCATGGCCTTGAATACCGGCTTGCCGATCTTCATGGACATCGCGTGATACTCCTTTTTCACGCCGTAGGTACCAGCATGGCCGGAGCAGCGCTCGACCACGTTGAGCGTCGTATCCGGCACCAGCTGCAGCATGTCGGCAGTCTTGCGACCAACGTTCTGCACGCGAGAGTGGCAGGGAATGTGATACGACACCTTACCCAGCGACTGCTTGAAATCGGTCTTGAGCAGGCTGTCGCGGTTACGCGCGACGAGATACTCGAACGGATCCCACATCGCTTCCTTCACCAGCTGCGTGTCGGCGCAGTCGGGGAACATCAGCGGTAGCTCCTGCTTGTACATCAGCGTGCACGAGGGAATCGGCGTCAGGATCGCGTAGCCTTCCTTCGCCAGCTTTGCGAGGTGCGGAATGTTGATGGCTTTTTTCTCGGCCACACCCTGCAGATCGCCCTGCTCGAGCTTCGGCATACCGCAGCACGCCTCTTTCTCGACCATCACGTACGGGATCTCGTTGTGATCGAGGATGGCCAGCAGATCGTGGCCGATGCCGGGTTCGTTGTAATTGACGTAGCAGGTCGAGTAGATGGCGACCTTGCCCGGCGTGTTGGCGCCGTCCTTGACCGGGTGCGGCTTGGACTTGGCTGCACCGGAGCGGAACTTGGTCGTTGCGAATTCCGGTAGCCAGGCTTTTTTATCGACACCGAGCAGGTTCTCGACGACGGCACGCGTAGCCGGCAGCTTGTTTGCCGCATTCACGGCTTGCGTGACGATCGGAATGCCGGCGAATTTGCCCAAGCCGTCCGTGTTGGAGAGAAACTTGTCGCGCGAAGACACTTCGCCTTTTTTGTACTTGACTGCCTTCGCACGCAGCATCAGGTGCGGGAAGTCGAGATTCCATTCATGCGGCGGCGTGTACGGGCACTTCGTCATGTAGCAGAGGTCGCACAGATAGCACTGGTCGACCACCTTCATGTAGTCCTTCTTGTCGACGCCATCGACTTCCATCGTGTCCGATTCGTCGACCAGGTCAAACAACGTCGGGAACGACGCACACAGCGACACGCAGCGGCGGCAGCCGTGGCAGATGTCGTAGACGCGCTCGAGTTCCGCGTTCAGCGATTCTTCGTTGTAGAAATCCTCGCTCAGCCAGTCGAGCGGATGACGGGTCGGCGCTTCCAGGTTGCCTTCACGAGACATGGCGAGGTCCTTTGGTATTTTATTTTGGGAGGGGGGAAAGTCAGAAAAACAGAGGGCCGCCCGAGCAGCCCGGTGAGCAAACCGATCCGATCCTTAGTGCTGCACCATACTCACGTACGGCGGGCACTGTCGGGCCGGGATCGGAATGCGCCGTGCTTATCGGGCGAACACGTCAGTCGACCAGGGCGTCGAGGGCCTTCTGGTAACGGTTGGCGTGCGAGCGCTCGGCCTTGGCCAGGGTCTCGAACCAGTCGGCGATCTCATCGAAGCCTTCGTCGCGAGCGGTTTTGGCCATGCCCGGGTACATATCGGTGTACTCGTGCGTTTCGCCTGCAACAGCAGCCATCAGGTTCTGACGCGACGAGCCGATCGGCAGGCCGGTCGCCGGGTCGCCCACTTGCTCGAGGTACTCGAGGTGGCCGTGTGCGTGGCCGGTCTCGCCTTCCGCGGTCGAGCGGAACAGTGCTGCGACGTCGTTCTGGCCTTCCACGTCAGCCTTGTTCGCGAAGTACAGGTAGCGACGGTTTGCCATCGACTCGCCAGCAAACGCATCTTTCAGGTTTGCTTCGGTCTTGGAGCCTTTGAGTTTCGACATTTGCATCTCCTTGTGAATTCACATGAGGGGCACGCCGCCACGATAAGCCTTGGTTGCGACGGCGTACGACCACGACTGAAAACCGACTGATCAGTCTAAGTTTCCAGAATCGGATTGTGAGGTCGGAGAACCGAAATCTCAAATTGGCTTAATCAATCCGCATGATTGATTAATACTATGAAGATTTCGAAATCACTAGATGAGAACTATTATCACTTCGCCAGCAGGAGCACGACGGCATGGGCGGCAATCCCCTCTTCCCGCCCTTCCCAGCCCAGACCCTCATTGGTTTTGGCTTTCAGGTTCACCTGGCCGGGGGCAATGCCGAGATCCTCGGCGATATGAGCAACCATGGCAGGCAAATGCGGAGCCATTTTCGGAGCTTGCGCGATGATCGTGGCGTCCATGTTGCCAATTGCATATCCCGCAGCCGCCACGCGCCGGCCCGCCTCACGCAGCAGCGCCCGCGAATCCGCCCCCTTGAATTGGGGGTCGGTATCCGGAAAGTGTCGGCCAATATCGCCAAGAGCAGCCGCGCCGAACAGGGCATCGGTGATGGCATGCAGCAGAGCATCGGCATCCGAATGACCGAGCAGGCCAGTGCGATGCGGGATCGTCACACCGCCGATGATAAGCGGACGGCCCGGGACCAGCGCGTGGCAGTCGTAGCCTTGTCCGATGCGAAATGGCAGCTGAGTCATGAACTTCCTCTCAAATAGAGTTCGGCGATCGGCAAGTCTTCCGGCAGGGTCACCTTGAAGTTGCGCGGGCTGCCTTCGATCAGCTTGGGCTGCAGGCTGGCGGCCTCCATGGCGCTGGCTTCATCGGTGATGCCGTAGCCCTTGTGCGCGGCATCCCGCAGCGCCGATAACAGCGCGCCGTGGCGGAACATCTGCGGCGTCTGGGCTGCCCACAAGTGCTCGCGCGAGACGGTATCGGCTACGTGGCTGTGCCCATTACTGCGCTTGATGGTATCGACCACGGGCAAGGCCAGCAGGCCGCCCACCGGGTCGTCCTTCGCGAAGGCAATCAGCTTGCCAATCAGGTCAGCGGTCAGTCCCGGGCGCGCGGCGTCGTGCACAAGCATCCAGTCGTCAGGCTCGACCTGGGGCGCGATCGCTGCGAGACCGTTGGTGACGGACGCAGCGCGCGTATCGCCGCCGCAGCGCAGTACCGTGCAGCGTCCCGGGACGTGGAGCGCATCGATGTAGCCATCAGCGGGACTGACGACAATGTAGGTGTGTTCGATCTCCGGAGCCGATGCGAACGTATCGATCACATGCTGGAGCATCGGCTTGCCTGCTAGCGACGCATATTGCTTGGGCGTCGTGCTTCCCATGCGCGCACCGACGCCGGCAGCCGGTATGAGGGCAAAGAAGCTGGGGAAGCTCATCTCATCTATAATTTTGGTTTTTCCGACAACGCTATTGTAGCCTCACGCCCGCGCTGCGGTACCTCCGCGAAGCATGTCGCGGCCAGCCATGTCCTCCGAGCCGTCTTACCTGAACCCTCCGAAACCCGGTCACCGATTTGCCCTGCCCGCGCTACATGGTGCGGCCGAGGCACTGGCACTGGCGCGCGCGGCGCGCGTGCTCAAGGCCGGGCAACGCATGCTGGTCGTGGTCGTTGCTGACGCACCCACTGCGCAGCGCCTGCTGACCGAGATTGCCTGGTTCGGCAAGCAGGCGAACGACACGCTACGCTGCCACCTGCTGCCCGATTGGGAAACCCTGCCCTACGACGCCTTCTCCCCGCACCAGGATCTGGTGTCGGAGCGGCTGGCGACGCTGCACGGACTGCAGAACGGCGAATGTGACCTGCTGCTGGTGCCGGCCACCACGGCCCTGCTGCGCATGGGCCCGCCGTCCTTCCTCGCCGCCTACACCTTCTTCTTCAAGCAGGGCGAGACACTCGAGGAAGCGCGGCTGAAGTCGCAGCTGACACTGGCCGGCTACTCGCACGTCGGGCAGGTGATGTCGCCCGGCGAATATTCGGTGCGCGGCGGGCTGATCGATCTGTTTCCGATGGGCTCGGTACTGCCCTACCGGATCGATCTGTTCGGCGACGTGATCGAGAGCATCCGTACCTTTGATGTCGACACGCAGCGCTCGCTGTATCCGGTGAAGGAAGTGCGACTGCTGCCCGGGCGCGAATTTCCGATGGACGAAACCGCGCGCAGCGCCTTTCGTAGCCGCTGGCGCGAAATATTCGAGGGCGACCCGTCAAAGTCCAATATTTACCGCGACATCGGTAACGGCATCGCATCGGCCGGCATCGAATACTACCTGCCCCTGTTTTTCGATCAGACCGCGACCCTCTTCGACTACCTGCCCGAGGGTAGTGGCTTGGCGCTGATTGGTGACATCGATACGGCGATCCGGCGCTTCTGGAGCGACACACGGTCGCGCTACAGTTTCCTGAAAGCCGACCGTGAGCGGCCGTTGCTGCCGCCGGAAGATATCTTCCTCACCGATGAAGACTTCTTCGCGCTCATCAAGCCGTATGGCCGTTGGGTACTGCAGGAGCCGGTGGCGGCATCGGAGTTGTCGGCACCGCTACCTGACGTGGCCGTCAACCGCCGCCTCGATGACCCACTGACCAACCTGCGCGCCTTCCTGCTGCAGACCAGCAAACGCGTCATGATCTGCGCCGACTCGAGCGGACGGCGCGAGACACTGCGCGAGTACTTCAACGAATACGCGCTGCCGCTCAATGTCTGCGACAGCCTCGACGACTTCCTCGCGGGTACCGACAAGCTGCAGCTGTGCGTCGCGCCGCTGCACACCGGCACGCAGCTGTCTGGCGAACTCGGCGAACTGGCCTTCATCACCGAGACCGAGCTGTATGCCGGCACCGGCCGCCGCGCCGGCCGCAAACGCCAGGAAGCCACCACTCAGGTCGAGGCGATGGTGCGCGACCTGTCGGAGCTAAAGATCGGCGACCCGGTCGTACACGTCAACCACGGTATCGGCCGCTACCAAGGACTGATCAGTATGGACCTCGGCGAGGGCGAGACCGAGTTCCTGCATCTCGAATACGCGAAGGAGACCAAGCTCTATGTGCCGGTCTCGCAGCTGCATGTCATTTCGCGCTACTCGGGCGCCTCGCCCGAGGACGCGCCGCTGCACGCGCTCGGCTCCGGCCAGTGGGAAAAAGCCAAACGCAAGGCGGCCGAGCAGATCCGCGACACTGCAGCAGAGTTACTGAACCTCTATGCGCGCCGCGCTACGCGCCAGGGACATGCGTTCCAGTACTCCGCACATGACTACGAAGCCTTTGCCGATAGCTTCGGTTTCGAGGAAACACCCGACCAGTCCGCGGCCATCAACGCCGTCATGCTGGACATGACCTCCGGCCGGCCGATGGACCGGCTGATCTGCGGCGATGTTGGCTTCGGCAAGACCGAGGTCGCGCTGCGTGCTGCCTTCATCGCGGTCATGGGTGGCAAGCAAGTCGCCATTCTCGCGCCCACCACGCTGCTGGCCGAGCAACACGCACAGACCTTCGCCGACCGCTTTGCCGACTGGCCGGTGAAGATCGCCGAGCTTTCGCGCTTCCGCACCGGCAAGGAGGTCACGCAGGCGCTCAAGGGAATGGCCGAGGGCAAAATCGACATCGTGATCGGTACCCACAAACTGCTCTCGCCGGACGTGAAGTTCGAGCGGCTCGGGCTGGTCATCATCGACGAGGAGCATCGCTTCGGTGTGCGCCAGAAGGAGGCGCTAAAGGCGTTGCGCGCCGAGGTCGATGTCATGACGCTGACTGCGACGCCAATACCACGTACGCTGGGCATGGCGCTCGAAGGCCTGCGAGACTTTTCGATCATTGCCACCGCGCCGCAGAAACGGCTGGCAATCAAAACCTTCGTGCGCAGCGAATCCGATTCGGTGATCCGCGAGGCCTGCCTGCGCGAGCTCAAGCGCGGTGGCCAGGTGTACTTCCTGCACAACGAGGTCGAAACCATCGATAACCGCAAGGCCAAGCTGGAGGCCCTGCTGCCGGAGGCGCGCATCGCGATTGCACACGGCCAGATGCACGAGCGCGAGCTCGAGAAGGTGATGCGCGACTTCGTCCAGCAACGCTTCAACATCCTGCTCTGCACCACCATTATCGAGACCGGCATCGATGTGCCAACCGCGAACACCATCATCATGCACCGCGCCGACCGCTTCGGTCTGGCGCAACTGCACCAGCTGCGTGGCCGCGTCGGCCGCTCGCATCACCAGGCCTATGCCTACCTGCTGGTGCATGATGTGCAGTCGCTCACCAAGCAAGCCGAGCGCCGGCTGGACGCGATTCAACAAATGGAGGAACTCGGCAGTGGCTTCTTCCTTGCGATGCACGACCTCGAGATCCGCGGCGCAGGCGAAGTGCTGGGCGAGAGCCAGTCTGGCGATATGGCCGAGATCGGCTTCCAGCTCTACTCCGACATGCTCAACGCGGCGGTGAAGGCACTAAAGAACGGCAAAGAGCCGGATCTTGCAGCGCCGCTGTCGAGTACGACTGAAATCAATCTGCACGTACCTGCCCTGCTGCCATCGGATTTTTGCGGCGATGTCCATGAGCGGCTGTCAATCTACAAGCGATTAGCCAATTGCGAGAAGCCGGAGGGCATCGACGACTTGCAGGAAGAACTGATCGACCGCTTCGGCGACCTGCCCGAGCCAGTGAAGGCGCTGATTGAGACCCACCGGCTGCGGCTATCCGCGCGCACCGTGGGTATCGTAAAGATCGATGCGCATAGCGAATCGGCGGTACTGCAGTTTGATCCGAAGCCGCCGATCGACCCGATGCGCATCATCGAGCTTGTGCAGAAAAGTCGTCACGTCAAGCTGTCCGGCCAGGACAAGCTGCGTATCACCGCCACTATGCCGGACCTTGCTGCCCGGGTATCGCAACTGAAATCGACGATCAAGGCGCTGGCCGCCTGACACCCATGAAGCCTGAACCGAAACTCATCCTGCAGGGCCCCGGCGCGACCGACGACGCCGTGCAGAAAATCGCTGCGCTGGCCGGCGCCGGCAGCCTGCACCCGCTCGGTGCTTTTGCCTGGCGCTGCGACGATGTCCGTTCCGAGCCGGCGGTGCGC
>CAZESK010000060.1:0-13815 GCA_964515155.1 uncultured Bifidobacterium sp. | reverse complement strand
TCCAATCCTCGCGCATCTCGCTCACGACGCTGTTGAACTGCTTGAACTCTTCGGTGGTTTCCCTCAATGCTCGCACCAGCGGCTCGCGCGATGCGCTCGGGCCACGGCTCTCAGGGATCAGCGGACCGCCTTTGCCATCGTCTTTCGTGCCGCTCTTCTCTCGCAGCGAGCTCGGCGTCGCAATTTCCATGAAGCGGTTCTTCAGCTGTTGCAGCTGCCGGATGTCCTCGGCTGTCGCGTCGAGCATGCTTTGCAGCTTGGTCAGCTGCTCGCGGTAGACTGATTCCATGCGCGCCTGCTCGGCTTCGGTGGTCACGCCTCCGAGGCTGCGCGCGAGTTCAGGCCTTACCTCGATCGCGATCTTGAAGCCAATTAGGTAGAGCAGGAAGCCGGTGGCAACCAGTGTGAGGGCCAGCGCGACACTACCGATCAGCACTTTGCGCGCCGTGATCGATATCGTACGAACGTGACCGGTTGGACCTGAAACCCACATCAACTGCATTTGCGCATCCTTGCTTTAGCTCATTGCGAGACACTGCATTTCAACCTCGCATTATATTGTTTCAATGCAAGCTTTTGCTCTAAATGACATGAAAAATGGTGTTTTTCGCAATGGAAAACCCCGAATTTATTCTTTGTATGGCAATCAATACGTAGGGAAATTGTTGGTATGCAAATCACGGCCCGCGATTGAGTTGTGCGGGGATGATGCATGAGCCGATCCGGCATCGATGATCACGAGCCCGAGAACTCGGAGAAAAACGCGAAAGAAAAATCCCCTGCCCATGAAAAACAAAAGGGCCACAGAAGAATCTGTGGCCCTTCGCTATTCGAATGGTCGGGGCGGCGGGATTCGAACTCGCGACCCCTTGCACCCCATGCAAGTGCGCTACCAGGCTGCGCTACGCCCCGACGAGCCCGCGATTATAACAGTGCTCCCATGATTCCGATACATCAATGCAGGTGGCCGGTGTTCTGCTGCGCATCCTCCGGCATGTCGGCATGCACCATCTCCTCTTCGCTATTGCAGAACAGAGGTGAGCCACAGTCGTCGCAGTGCTCGCCCGGCATCACGCTCTGCACCTGCTGGATCCGGGTAATCCCGGTTTCACGCAGCACAGCGATGATTTGCTGCAGGGGTGACAATGGTGCGTTCGGCGCCGGGCGGAGCTGTGCGAGGGAGGACATGAATTCCTCTGCTGTCTCTTCGTCATAAAGCGGCCAAACGACGCCGTAGACCACATCCTGGCTATCGCCAACGCTATAAGCGACCCGGAATTCATCGACACGATAGTCGCCCGACTCCTCGCCAATGGCGGCAATCACCACGGATAGTTGCGCCGGTTCGACCGACAGCGTGTGCGTCAGGTAGTGCGCGGCTGCACGAAGCGAAATCGGGCGAATGGCCTTGTCAGCATCACGACAGGCCAAGTAGTACGCGCTGGGCAGCATCAGTTCGATGCCACAACCCGGCAGCAATGCCTGCAGGCTGGGACCGGCCTGCAGTTGCCATTGCGTCAGCGCCGCCATGGTCGAGGCCACGCGGTTGGGGCCTGATTCTTCCTCCTGCCAGCGTAACAGCGGCTGGCCGGCTTCGGCGGTTACCACCAGCAACAGGTAGCGCGTGTCGGCGAGGAAGGGCGCAGTCTCGGGCAATTCAGCGGGGACTTGCAGCACCTTGCCCGACATTGCGGCCTCGGCCATCTGGCGCGTGAGCTGCCAGGTATCGCAGTAGGAGCGGGGCAGCTGGTCGATCGAGAACAGGGTGGGGGCGATGGCGGCCCGGGTGTTCGAGGCGAGGATATGCCCGAAGAGTTGTGCAGTCAGCGACTGCAACGCCACAGCGTTGATCGGGCCGGAGGGTATCGCGAACCGCGTCCATGCGAGCACGGGCACGGCCAGCAGCAGCGCATCATGGGCTCGGTCGTCGTGGATGAGCGTGCAACTGCTGCTGATGGCCTCGATCGAGTCGAGCAGCGCGTCATATGCGTCCAGATCGGTATGAAACAGATGATCGAGCGCACCGTCGATGGCTTGCACCTGCTGGCTGGCGAGCTGCTTCTGCAGCACGGTATCGAGCCGAGCTTCCCATTGGCGGGACTCGATGCGGCTGGACGAGCGCACCATGGATTGCGACAGCGAGGCTAGCCGCTGGCTGTCGGCAGAAAATTTTCGGGCGGAGTTCTTGGATGGGCGGCGCATGGCAGGGAATGCGGCAAGGGGAAACCATGATTTTACTGGATGCCGCCCGGCCGTCCGGGCGCGTGGCGGCATTGTCAGCGGCAGACGAAAAAAAAGCCTGCAGAAGCAGGCTTTACAAGGTAAGGCCGCTTACTTCGCCTGGCCGTCGGCGTCTGCGGGTGCCTCGGTCGGTGCCGGGGCTGCGGGAGCAGCGGCAGGCGCTTCCTCCTCCGAGTGCGAGATACCGTGGCCGGCTTCACCCTGCATGTCGACTTTATCGCCCATGTTAAAGATGAGGGTCAGCGAGATCGCGGCAAAGATGATGAAGGCGACGAGAATTTTCCACATGGTTGACTCCGGATGAATGACGTTGGGTATTGAAGGGCCAGCGCACGAGATCGCCGGCCCTGACTTCATTACGCTGCGAGCAGCTGGCGCAGGACGAACGGGAGGATGCCGCCGTGACGGTAGTAATCCACTTCGATCGGCGTATCGATGCGCAGCAATACCTTCACCCTCTGGGTGTCGCCGTTGGCGCGCTTGATGACCAGCGTAACTTCCTGTTGCGGCTTGATGTCGTTTTCGAGGCCGAGCAGGTCAAAGGTCTCTTTGCCGGTAATGTTAAGCGACTGCACGCTGTCGTTGCCGAGGAACTGCAACGGCAGCACGCCCATGCCGACCAGGTTCGAACGATGGATACGCTCGAACGAACGAGCCACCACGGCCTTCACGCCGAGCAGCTGGGTACCTTTCGCGGCCCAGTCGCGCGACGAGCCGGTGCCGTACTCTTCGCCCGCGAAGATCATCGTCGGCACGTCGTCCTTGATGTACTTCATCGCGGCGTCGTAGATCGACATTTCCTGACCGCTCGGCTGGTGGAGGGTGATACCCCCCTCGATGCGCGAGCCATCCGGCTTGGCCGGGATCATCAGGTTCTTGATGCGCACGTTGGCGAATGTGCCGCGCATCATGATCTCGTGGTTGCCGCGGCGCGAGCCATAGGAGTTGAAGTCGGCCTTCAGTACGCCGTTCTCGAGGAGCCATTTGCCGGCAGGGCTGGTTTCCTTGATCGAGCCAGCCGGTGAGATGTGGTCGGTGGTGATTGAATCGCCGAACACGCCGAGTGCGCGCGCGCCGGCGATGCCGGTCGCAGCGGCCTTGGGCTCCATGCCGAAGCCGTCGAAGAAGGGTGGCTCAGCGATGTACGTCGACTTTGGCCAGTTGTAGATCTGACCTTCGGCTACGCCCGTGATCTGCTCCCATAACTTGCCCGGAGCGCCCTTGACGTCAGCATAGTTGTTCTTGAAGGTTTTCGCGTTCATCGCGTGCTTCATCAGCTTCGCGATCTCGGCCGAGGTCGGCCAGATGTCGCCGATGAACACGTCGCGACCCTTCTTGTCTTTGCCAATCGGCTGACTCATCAGATCTACGGTCACGTTACCGGCGATCGCGTAGGCGACAACCAGCGGCGGCGAGGCGAGGAAGTTTGCGCGGATGTTCGGATGGATACGCGCCTCGAAGTTGCGGTTGCCCGAGAGGACGGCAGCGGCCACCACGTCATTCTTGACGATCGCTTCATTGAGCGCCGGCGTCAGGTCACCAGCGTTGCCGATGCAGGTGGTGCAGCCGTAGGCGGTGACGCCGAAGCCCAGCTCTTCGAGGTAGGGCATCAGGCCGGCTGCTTCGAGGTATTGCGTGACCACGCGCGATCCCGGAGCCAGCGAGGTCTTGATATGCTTGGGCACGGTCAGGCCGAGTGCCACGGCCTTCTTGGCCAGCAGGCCGGCTGCCAGCAGTACGCTCGGGTTCGAGGTGTTGGTGCACGAGGTGATGGCGGCGATCAGCACATCACCATTCCTCAGGGCCACGCCGTCCGAGGTCGTGTACTCGGCGTCGAGATCCTCGGGCTTTTTGTTAAAGCCGTTTTCCGCGACCGGCTTGGCGAACAGCTCACGGAAGGTGTTTTTCACATGACCGATCTCGATGCGGTCCTGCGGGCGCTTCGGGCCGGCTAGCGACGGTGCGACGGTCGAGAGGTCGAGCGAGAGTTCTTTGCTGTAGTCGATCTGGCCTTTCTTTGGTATGCCGAACAGCTTCTGGGCCTTGAAATAGGCTTCGAATGCATCGATCTCGGCCTTGGTGCGGCCGGTGCCGTGGAAGTAATCGATGGTGGCGTCGTCGACCGGGAAGAAACCCATCGTCGCGCCATACTCCGGGGCCATGTTGGCGATCGTCGCGCGGTCGGTCAGCGACAGCGAGGCCGTGCCTTCACCAAAGAACTCGACGAATTTGCCGACGACCTTTTCCTTGCGCAGCATCTCGGTGATGGTCAGCACGAGGTCGGTAGCCGTCACGCCCTCGCGCAGCACGCCGGTCAGGTTCACGCCAACGACATCGGGCGTGAGGAAGTAGACGGGCTGGCCCAGCATGCCGGCCTCGGCCTCAATGCCCCCCACGCCCCAGCCAACCACGCCGATACCGTTGATCATCGTGGTGTGTGAATCGGTGCCGACCAGCGTGTCGGGGTAATAGACGCCTTTCTTGTCGTGCACGCCACGCGCCAGGTATTCGAGGTTGACCTGGTGGACGATGCCGAAGCCCGGCGGTACCACGCCGAAGGTGTCGAAGGCCTGCATGCCCCACTTCATGAACTGGTAGCGCTCGTTGTTGCGCTGAAATTCCAGTTTCATGTTCAGGTCCAGCGCACCCTTTTCGCGGAAATGGTCGATCTGCACCGAGTGGTCGACCACCAGATCCACCGGTACCAGCGGTTCGATGTTCTTCGGGTTCTTCCCCATCTTCGAGGCGACGCCACGCATGGCGGCGAGGTCGGCGAGTAACGGCACGCCGGTGAAGTCCTGCAGCACCACGCGGGCGACGACAAACGGGATTTCGTCCGTACGCGCAGCCGTCGGCTTCCAGTTCGCGAGCTGGCGCACGTGCGCCTCGGTCACCTTCTTGCCATCGCAATTGCGCAGGACGGATTCGAGGACGATGCGGATCGATACCGGCAGGCGGTCGATATTGACACCCAGTGACTTCTGCAACGCGGGCAGCGAGTAGAACTTGCCTTTCTTCGTCGCAGAAATCTTGAATTCCTTGAGCGTGTTAAGCGTGTTGTACGACATGTGCTCTCCTTGTTTTTCAAAGCCTGAAAACTTGTGGTTACTTCCCTTTTGAAGATGTCGCATGACTGCGCCATCTCCTTTCAACGTATGGGCCGGCTTCCGCTCCTGGAGCGGCACTCATTGGCTACCGGTTCGCCACGCCTGCCATCAAGCAGCATGGCCTTGCCCGGTATGCTGATGAGGATCAGCCCGCTGGCAGGATCCTCGAAGCGGTTGGCGCCGGTCGAGGTGCCCACCCGCAGCATCTTGTACAGCATGCCCTTCCAGGTCAGCTCGATCGCATTGTCGAGCCCCACGTCGCCGCCGAGTGTGACCTGCTGGTTTCTCTCGCAGTGCAGGTCGAGCGGCAGGGCCTGGGCCTGGCCGTACACCAGGAGGATCGCGCAAAGGGTTGACAGGGTCGTGGTTCGCATGATGCCTCCTTGGTGTCTGCGCAGCATTTATGTCATTGCCACGGCCTGTTCCGGCAATGGCCGTCTTTGTTGCCGTGCACGCCGCAGCACTGTCCAGTAGTAGCGGTAGCTTGCGCGGTCGTGCAGTGTGCCCCGGTGCTGGATCGGCCCCCAGCGGTTGGCCTGGGCCGCAGACAGGATCTCGGCAGCGTCGTCGATCTCGCTGTCGCCGGGGCTGAACGCATCGAGGATGGGCCGGATCTGGTCCGGATGGATGCTCCACATACGTCCGTAACCGAGCTCGCGGGCTGCCTTGCCGGCATCAGTGGCCACCACCGACGGGTCCCGAACCTCGGTGCACACATTATGCGACGCCACCTTGCCATGCGCATGACAGGCCGCAGCAATTTCCAGTTTGGCACGCATGACCAGCGGATGGCTGAATTGCCCCGGGCTTTTCATTGCCGTTGCAGGTATCCCGCCATAGTGCGCGGAGACAAAATCCATGATGCCGAACGACAGACACTCAACGTCGGGCAGGGCGGCAATCTGCCATACATCGTGCAATGCACCATGAGTTTCGATGAGGACGTGGACGGGCAGATCGTGGCGGCCGGCGCTCGCTGCATGGTGCCGGACAAGCGCCATGGCGGACTCCAACAGCGCCAGGTTGGCGATCTTGGGTATCACCAGATAGGCCAGGCGCCTGCCGGCCAGTGCGCAGATGGTGCTGAGGTCGGTCTCGAAACAAGGATGCGCCGGGTCGTGCACGCGGACACCGATACGACCGAAATGATTGTCTTCGCCGGCAATCAGCTCGCCGACCAGCGTCGCGTGCGCGTGCTCGTTACCGGCGGCAGCGCCATCCTCGCAATCGAAAGTAATGTCGAATACCGGGCCAAGCTGCTGCTGCAGCTGCATCGACTTGCGCATCAGCTTTTCCGAACCTGCATAGTGGTCACAGACCGGGAGCGTCACCGGCAGATGCGTACCCTGGAAAAGGACGTCGGAAGGATGCATGGGCAGAGAAGGCTGGCTGGGTGAGTTCCGCAGCGGCCGGCACGGCGCGCCGCTGCGGAGACGATCGTCTTACGGCAGCAGGTGCTTGACGCCGTCGCGCTCGTCGGTGAGTTCTTTCAGCGTGACATTGATGCGCTCCCGGGAGAAGGCGTCAATCTCGAGGCCCTGGACGATCTTGTACTCGCCGCTCTCGCAGATCACCGGGAAGCCGAACATGATGCCTTCCGGGATGCCGTACGAACCGTCCGACGGGATGCCCATCGTGGTCCACTTACCGTGGGTGCCGAGCACCCAGTCGCGCACGTGGTCGATAGCCGCGTTGGCCGCTGAGGCCGCCGACGACAGGCCACGGGCTTCGATGATGGCCGCGCCGCGCTTGCCGACGGTTGGCAAGAACACATCCTTGTTCCATGCATCGTCATTGATCATCTGCTTGACCGACTCGCCATTGACGGTGGCGAAGCGATAGTCGGCGTACATGGTCGGCGAGTGGTTGCCCCAGACGCACAGCTTCTCGATGGCCGATACCGGTTTGCCGGTCTTGGCGGCGATCTGTGACGCGGCGCGATTGTGGTCGAGGCGCAGCATGGCGGTGAAGTTCTTCGCCGGCAGGTTCGGCGCCGATTTCATCGCGATGTAGGCGTTGGTGTTGGCCGGGTTACCGACCACCAGCACTTTCACATGGCGCGAGGCAACCGCGTCCAGCGCCTTGCCTTGCACGGTGAAAATCTGGGCATTGGCTGCCAGCAGGTCGGCACGCTCCATGCCCGGACCGCGCGGACGCGCGCCCACGAGCAGGGCGACGTCGGCATCCTTGAACGCGGTCATCGGGTCGGAGTGCGCAGTCATGCCAGCCAGCAGGGGAAATGCGCAGTCGTCGATTTCCATCATCACGCCCTTGAGCGCCTTCTGCGCCTTCTCGTCCGGGATCTCGAGCAGCTGCAGAATGACCGGCTGGTCCTTGCCCAGCATGTCGCCGTTCGCGATACGGAACAACAGGGAATAGCCGATCTGGCCTGCGGCGCCGGTGACGGCAACGCGCATGGGGGCTTTAGCCATGGTGAATCTCCAAAGTGGTCAGGTGAATGAAAGCGCGGCGCGCCGGACGTTGGTCGTCCGGAAAGATGCCCGCGAGTTTAGGCGTGCCCCCCCTGGTCTGTCAATCCGCATCTTATATCTTATATAAGACATATTACTTAACAATTTTCTGGACGTTAAACACCGTCTGTGGTGAAATTGCCCGCCATGAACGCCACCGTCATCCCGCCGCCTGCACCAGGGTCGGCCGCCAGCAGCGGCCCGGGGGCCAACTCGCCCACTTTCAGCCCGCTGTACCAGCAGATCAAGGTGCTGATCATGCAGAGCCTGCAGTCGGGGGAATGGAAGCCGGGCGAGCTGATTCCCAGCGAGGTTGAGCTGGCGCTGCGCTACAAGGTCAGTCAGGGCACGGTACGCAAGGCGATCGACGAGCTGTCGGCCGAGAATCTGGTCGTTCGCAGGCAAGGAAAGGGCACCTTCGTCGCCACCCACCATGAGGCGCGCGTTCAATTTCGCTTCCTGAAACTCATGCCGGATGCCGGCGAGCCCCATCAGGCGGAGAACCGTATCGTCGAGGTCAAGCGCCTGCGCGGCCCGGCCGAGGTCACCCGCGTACTCGACATCAAAGCTGGCGACTCCGTGGTTTGCATCAAGCGTGTACAGTATTTCGATAGCGTGCCGACCATCGCCGAAGAAATTTGGCTGCCCGGCGCGATATTCAAGGGCCTGACCGCCGAGCGGCTGGCCGAGTACAAGGGCCCGATGTATGGTTTGTTCGAAACCGAATTCGGCACCCAGATGATCCGCGCTACCGAAAAGCTCAAGGCGGTCCTCGCCGACGAAGTCACCGCTGCCCAGTTGAATATCGCTGTCGGCACACCGGTACTCGGCGTTGAGCGCGTTTCATTTACCTACGGTGAGCGTCCGGTCGAACTGCGGCGTGCTGTCTACGTTACGGCCAGCCACCACTACCATAACGAGCTGAGTTAGGAGCGCGCGCCACGATCGCGTTTCGATATTGACAATGCCGGGCTGCATGGACATCGCGAGCTTTGCTTGCCCGTGTAGATAAAATCCGGACAATCGGCGAATTGAACAGAGAACAACCGTTGGAGAAGATGCACATGCCTGAAGCGACCAAGCCAAGACGATTCACCAACATCCATGTCTTGCAGATCATCCAGTACCGGCTGCCTGCTGCCGGCTTCATCTCTATCCTGCACCGCGTCAGTGGTGCGCTGATGTTCCTGCTGTTGCCCTTCATTCTGTTCCTGTTTGACAAGTCGATCACTTCCGAGATCTCCTTCGCCTTCCTGCAGGGCTACGTCAGTCACCCGCTGGTCAAGCTGGTGATCCTCGCGGTGGCGTGGGCCTACCTGCATCATTTCTGTGCCGGCATCCGCCACCTGATCATGGACATGCACATCGGTCTGTCCAAGGAAGGCGCCGCCAAGTCGGCCAGGCTCGTTTTCGCTGTCAGCCTGCCGCTGACAGCCCTCGTCGCGTTGAAACTGTTCGGAGCATTTTGAAATGGCCAACAACAACATCGGACCGAAGCGTCTTGTCGTCGGCGCCCACTACGGCCTGAAGGACTGGCTGGCGCAGCGGGTCACGGCCGTCGTGATGGCGCTCTTCACCATCGTTACATTGGTACTGTTCTTTGGCGCATCGGACTTCAGCTATGAGGGCTGGGCCGGCCTCTATGCACAGCAATGGTTCAAGATTCTGGCCTTTGTGACTTTCCTCGCGCTGTACTACCACGTCTGGGTCGGTATGCGTGACATCTGGATGGATTACGTCAAGCCAGTCGGCATTCGTCTCGCACTGCAAGTGTTCACCATCCTGTGGCTGGTCGGTTGTGCCGGCTGGACCGTTCAGATTCTTTGGAGAGTGTAATCGTGGTTGCCATCAAGTCTTCCATTCCCAGCCGCCGCTTTGACGCTGTCGTCATCGGTGCTGGTGGCTCCGGCATGCGCGCCTCGTTGCAACTGGCCGAGGCCGGCCTGAACGTCGCGGTGCTGTCGAAAGTCTTCCCAACCCGCTCCCATACCGTGGCTGCGCAAGGTGGCGTTGGTGCGTCGCTCGGTAACATGTCCGAAGACAGTTGGTACTGGCATATGTTTGACACCGTCAAGGGCTCCGACTACCTCGGCGACCAGGACGCGATCGAGTTCATGTGCCGCGAGGCCCCGAAGGTCGTTTACGAGCTCGAGCACTTCGGCATGCCGTTCGACCGCAACCCTGACGGCACCATCTACCAACGCCCCTTCGGCGGCCATACCGCGAACTTCGGCGAGAAGCCAGTCCAGCGCGCCTGTGCGGCGGCCGATCGCACCGGCCATGCAATGCTGCACACGCTCTACCAGCGCAATGTGCGTGCTAAGACCCATTTCTTCGTCGAGTGGATGGCAATCGATCTGGTGCGTGATGCCGACGGCGACGTGCTGGGCGTTGTCGCGCTCGAGATGGAAACCGGCGATATCATGATCCTCGAAGCCAAGACCACCGTGTTCGCCACGGGCGGTGCGGGGCGTATCTGGGCGGCGTCGACCAATGCCTTCATCAATACCGGTGACGGCATGGGCATGGCGGCGCGCGCCGGCCTGCCGCTGGAGGATATGGAGTTCTGGCAGTTCCACCCGACCGGCGTATCCGGCGCGGGCGTGCTGATCACCGAGGGCGTACGCGGTGAGGGCGGCATCCTGATCAACAGCGAGGGTGAGCGCTTCATGGAGCGCTATGCCCCGACGCTGAAGGATCTCGCGCCGCGCGATTTCGTATCGCGCTCGATGGATCAGGAGATCAAGGAAGGCCGAGGCTGCGGTCCGAACAAGGACCATGTGCTGCTTGACCTGCGCCATATCGGCGCCGATACGATCCGCAAGCGTCTGCCGTCGATCCTGGAAATCGGCCACAAATTTGCCAACGTTGATGCCACCAAGGAGCCGATCCCGGTCGTGCCCACCATTCACTATCAGATGGGTGGTATTCCCACCAACATCCACGGCCAGGTTGTTGCACCGAAAAACGGCACACAGGAAGTCGTCAAGGGCCTGTACGCCATTGGCGAATGCGCTTGCGTATCGGTGCACGGCGCTAACCGTCTCGGCACCAATTCGCTGCTCGATCTGCTGGTCTTCGGTCGTGCGGCGGGCAACCACATTGTCGCGTCCAACCTGAAGGCGCAGAGCCACAAGCCTCTGCCCGCCGATGGCGCCGATCTCGCGCAATCTCGCCTCAATAAGCTCGAGAGTTCAACCGGTTCCGAGCGCGTGCAGGACGTCGCCAATGACATCCGCACGACGATGCAGCGTCACTGTGGTGTGTTCCGCACCCAGGCCCTGTTGGACGAGGGCGTCAAGAAGATCATGGAGCTTGACGAGCGTCGCAAGCAAGTGTCGTTCAAGGACAAGTCCAAGGTCTTCAATACGGCCCGCGTCGAGGCGCTGGAGCTGGATAATCTGATCGAGACCGCGAAGGCGACCATCGTGTCGGCGGCTGCCCGCAGCGAGTCGCGCGGTGCGCACGCACATAGCGACTTCCCGCAGCGCGACGACGAGAACTGGATGCGCCACACGCTCTGGTTCTCCGACGCCAATCGCCTCGATTACAAGCCGGTAGTGACCAAGCCGCTGACCGTCGAGACCTTCAAGCCGAAGGCGCGTACTTTCTAACCTGCAGGACACCGACCATGCCACGTACAGTCAAATTCCAGATCTACCGCTACGATCCGGACAAGGATGCAAAGCCCTACATGCAGGACCTGACGGTCGAGCTGCAGGATACCGACAAGATGTTGCTTGATGCGCTGCAGCGGATCAAGGCCGACGTCGATGACTCGCTCGCGCTGCGCCGCTCGTGCCGTGAAGGTGTCTGCGGCTCGGACGCAATGAACATCAACGGCAAGAACGGCCTGGCCTGCACCACCAATCTCAATGAGCTGACTGAGCCGATCGTGCTTCGACCGCTGCCCGGCCTGCCGGTCATCCGCGATCTGATCGTGGATATGACCAACTTCTTCAAGCAGTACCATTCGATCAAGCCGTTCCTGATCAACGAAACGATCGCGCCCGAGAAGGAGCGCCTGCAATCGCCCGAAGAGCGCGAAGAGCTCGACGGACTATATGAGTGCATTCTGTGCGCCTGCTGCTCGACCTCATGCCCGTCGTTCTGGTGGAACCCGGACAAGTTCGTCGGGCCCGCCGGCCTGTTGCAGGCTTATCGCTTCATCGCGGACAGCCGCGACCAGGCCACCGGCGAGCGTCTCGACAATCTCGAAGACCCGTATCGCCTGTTCCGCTGCCATTCGATCATGAATTGTGTCGATGTCTGCCCGAAGGGACTGAACCCCAACAAGGCCATTGGCAAGATCAAGGAACTGCTGGTTCGCCGCGCAGTGTAGCCGTCATGGAACACGCCCGGCATCAGGACGACCCGAAGAACCGCACGCGGCTGCGCTGGCGCAGCCGCCGCGGCATGCTCGAGAATGACTTGATCCTCACGCGATTCCTTGATGAGCACGAGACGGAACTGACGGACGAGGAGGTTGATGCGCTCACGCGGCTGCTCGACCTGTCCGACAACGATTTGTTTGGCCTGTTGATGAGCCAGAGAGCACCAGCGGAAGAACTCGCTGTGCCGCATGTTGAGGCGCTGCTGGCAAGGCTGCGGCAAGCGTAGGAGGGAACTCCCTTCTGCTTGCGTGGCTCGAGACGCACAGAATCACCCGGACCCTTTTTTTCTTTACTCGAAGGTAACGCCATGACCCACTCCGACGCACAAGCCACGCTCTCCTTCTCAGACGGCACGCCTCCGGTCGAGTTTCCGATCTACAAGGGATCGATCGGTCCGGACGTGGTCGACATCCGCAAGCTGTATGGCGCGACCGGCAAGTTCACCTATGACCCGGGCTTCATGTCGACCGCTGCCTGTAACTCCTCGATCACCTATATCGACGGCGACAAGGGTGAACTGCTCTACCGCGGCTATCCGATCGAGCAGCTCGCGGTCAACTGCGATTTCCTGGAGACCTGCTACCTGCTGCTCAACGGCGAACTGCCGGACGCAAAAGCGAAGGAGTCCTTCAGCGACACCGTGACCCGTCACACGATGGTGCATGAGCAAATGCAGTTCTTTTTCCGTGGCTTCCGCCGGGATGCGCACCCGATGTCGGTGCTAGTCGGTACCGTTGGCGCGCTGGCTTCGTTCTACCACGACTCGCTCGACATCAACGATCCGCATCATCGCGAAGTATCGGCCATCCGCCTCGTCGCGAAGATGCCGACTCTCGTGGCCATGGCCTACAAGTATTCGGTCGGCCAACCCTTTGTTTACCCGCGCAACGACCTGTCGTACAGCGCGAACTTCATGCGCATGATGTTCGGCACCCCGGCCGAGGAATACAAGGTCAACGATGTGCTGGTGCGTGCGCTTGATCGCATCCTGATCCTGCACGCCGACCATGAGCAGAACGCATCGACCTCGACCGTCCGCCTGGCAGGCTCGTCGGGCGCGAACCCGTTTGCCTGCATAGCGGCCGGCATTGCCTGCCTCTGGGGACCGGCGCACGGCGGCGCGAACGAAGCGGCACTGCAGATGCTGCAGGACATACAGCGCGATGGCGGCGTCGCAAAAATTGGCGAATTCGTCGCGAAGGTCAAAGATAAGAACTCGAACGTCAAGCTGATGGGCTTCGGCCACCGCGTCTACAAGAACTACGACCCGCGTGCCAAGCTCATGCGCGAGACTTGCCACGAAGTGCTCAACGAGCTCGGTCTCGAGAACGATCCGCTGTTCAAGCTGGCGATGGCGCTGGAGAAGATCGCGCTCGAAGACGACTACTTCGTGCAGCGCAAGCTATACCCGAATGTCGATTTCTATTCCGGTATCGTGCAGTCGGCGCTGGGTATCCCTGTGTCGCTGTTTACCGGCATCTTCGCGATGGCGCGCACCGTCGGCTGGATCGCCCAGTGGAACGAAATGATCTCGGATCCGGAGCAGAAGATCGGCCGTCCGCGCCAGCTGTTTGTCGGTTCGCCGCGTCGCGACGTTCCGCC
>CAZESK010000059.1:0-13872 GCA_964515155.1 uncultured Bifidobacterium sp. | reverse complement strand
CCGGCGGCAACTTGATCTGCTGCAGGTTGCGTCGGATCGCATCGGCCCGCGGACCCGTCTGCGGCACGGTCTCCAGCGTCATCGGGCCACCGGTCGAGCGGAATGACTCCAGCTTCTGTAGCGTATCGGGTGTGCTCTGGGCAATGGCCATGCCCGCCGCGCACGAACAAAGCACGCCGATAGCCATCGTAATGCGCGAAAGAACCATGGATGTCTCCTGGTGGGTGAGTCTCCTTCGGCGCTCACCGCGCGCGAAGCGTGGAACCATTCGACTCCCGAAGGCCTGTACTGTCGTCCCGTTTTGCGGCGCTTCAAGTGCCCGCCCTGCAGCGGGTCGGATCAAGCTCGTCAGTCCGGCTATATCGGATGGAGACAGCAACGCAATGCCGGGCGCAAACGTCATCAATCTCTGGCGGCTCTCTCCGCCAGCGCAAGCGCCTCGAAACTTGCCGCCGGCAACGGCGTTGAGTGCAAATAGCCCTGCACGAAATCGCAGTCCAGCCCGGCCAGCCAGTTCTGCTGTGAAGGCGTCTCCACGCCCTCAGCGACCACCTTCAGGCGCAGCTGCTGCGCGAGCGTGATGATCATGGTCACCAGCACACGACTCTGTTCGCTGTCGGGACACGCGTGCATGCATCCCGTCCAGTGCGGCTAATCCATCATGCAGCGTCGGACCGAGATCGAGCAGCAATGCGCCGTAGCCCTCGACCATCGTGTATTTCATCCAGTAGCGACCAAACTCCGTGAGCAGGTCGATCGCCGACATCTCCAGCACCTCGGACGCCGCAGTCATCAGCCGGTACGTCACCTCGTCCGGACACGAATCCATGCGCATGAAGACTTCTTCCTCCACGCCGGCATGCATACGTATCTCATCCCATACGGCCTCACCGCAGCGGGCGCAGACCAGGTGTTGCAGTGCGCGATTTACCAAGCCGTACATGTTTTTCCCCGTGTCATGCCCACGCTGTGGGCCGGACCCGCGCGGTAGGCCAGCGTAGAGTCTCGGGCAGCGCGGCCATGGCGGAAGAAGAAAGGCCAGCAAGGCTCTGTTCCGGCGTCAGCGCTCGCCGCGGAGGGTCTCGGGATAAAATTGGAATTACCGAAGGAGACTCACGATGAAATACCTGCACACCATGGTTCGCGTCAGCGACCTCGACAGTTCGCTGAAGTTCTACCGCGATGCGCTCGGCCTTGAGGTCGTGCGCGAATACGAGGTACCGTCCGGTCGCTTCACACTCGTCTATCTTGCCGCGTCTGGCGATCACGAGGCGCAGATCGAGCTGACCTACAACTGGGATCCGGAGGACTACGGCGGCGCGCGCAACTTCGGTCACATCGCCTATGCGGTGGAGGATATCTATGCGCTGTGCGAGCGGCTGCAGTCACATGGCGTGACCATCTTGCGCCCGCCGCGCGACGGCCGCATGGCCTTCGTGCGCTCGCCTGACCATATCTCGATTGAACTGCTGCAGCGCGGGCAGCCGCTGCCTCCGGCAGAGCCTTGGGTGTCGATGCCGAATACGGGAACGTGGTGAGAACCGGATGGCGGATAGCGCGCAGCGACATCCGCCGAACCAGGCTCGCCCCTAGGCAACCTCGCCCAGGGCCTCGCCCAGGGCATTGACCATCACATCGATCTCCCGCTCGCTGCAGATGAACGGGGGCGCGAGTTGTATCGTGTCGCCGCCATAGCGGACGTAAAAGCCCTTCTTCCACATCGCCATCGCCACTTCGTAGGGCCGCTTGGCCGGCTCGCCGGGCACCGATGCCAGCGTGAGGCCGGCAGCGAGCCCGTAGTTGCGGATGTCGGTGACGTGGCGGCATCCCTTGAGCGAGTGCACTGCCGCCTCGAACTTTGGCGCCAGCGCCCTGACCCGTCCCACGGCATCTTCCTTTTCCAGCAGATCAAGCGTGGCCAGTGCCGCTGCGCAGGCCACAGGGTGTGCCGAGTAGGTGTACCCGTGCGGGAATTCAAGCAAGTAGTGCGGGCCGCCGTTGGCCATGAAGGTGTCGTAGATTTCCCTCTTCGCGACCACCGCACCCAACGGCTGCACGCCATTGGTGATCTGTTTCGCGCAATTCAGCAGGTCGGGCGTCACACCGAAGGCTTCCGAGCCGGTCCATGCGCCCGAGCGGCCAAAGCCGGTAATCACCTCGTCGAAGATCAGCAGGATCTGGTGCTGGTCACAGATGTCGCGCAGCCGCTGCAAGTAACCGACCGGTGGCACGATCACCCCGGCCGACCCCGAAAAGGGCTCGACAATTACGGCAGCGATGGTCGATGCATCATGCAGACCGATCAGGCGCAGCAATTCGTCCGCCAGCTCCGCGCCCTGTGCCGGCATGCCGCGCGAAAATGCATTCTTCTCCAGCATGGTGTGCGGCAGGTGGTCGACTTCGACGCCCTGGCCGAAGAGCTTGCGGTTGGCGACGATGCCGCCGACGGAGATGCCGCCAAAGTTCACGCCGTGATAGCCCTTCTCGCGTCCGATGAAGCGCGTCTTCGATGCCATGCCTTTCATGCGCCAATAGGCACGCGCCATCTTGAGCGAGGTGTCGGCCGATTCGGAACCCGATCCGGTGAAGAACACACGGTCAAGCCCGGCGGGCAGGAAATCAAGCATGCGGTTGGCCAGTGCGAACGAAAGCGGGTGTCCGAACTGGAAGGACGGAGAAAAATCGAGTGTGGCCATCTGCCGGCTGACCGCCTCGACCAGCTCCGGACGGCCATGACCCAGGCCCGTCGTCCACAGGCCGGACAAGCCATCGAAGATGCGCCGGCCATCGGCGTCAGTGAAGTACGCGCCCTGCGCACCGACGATCAGGCGCGGATTGGCCTTGAACTCGCGGTTACCGGTGTAGGCCATCCAGTGCGCCTCGAGCCAGTCGGCGTCAGTGCGCAGGGCGGCAGCGGTCAGGGGTTGCGGCGCGTGCATGTTCATTTTGGCTTCCTTTGGCCAGATCCGGTGGTCGCTAATTGTTCGAAGGATCGCCATCCGGACATGCGCGATCGCTTGGAAAACGATTCTACTGCGGTGCCAGCCATTTCCCGGGCCGGCAGTACGGCAACTCAGGCCCGAACGTCGAGAGTGCCGCCGGTGATCATGGTGTGACGGTCATCATGCTCGCGCTTGAGCCGTGAGGGCGGCGCATACAGCTCGTGCACGACGCGCTGCGGAGTGACCGGCGCAGCGGGTTGCATGTCAGCCGGCCGGGCAGCCGACCTCGGTTCATCCACGCGGCGTTGCTCGACCGCCCTGCCCTCGACCTGCCGGCGCTCGGGCGCGACGGCCTTTCTCCGGTCTTCAGAGCGCTCCGTCATGGCCTGTGCCAGCGAGGGCGCAGCGGCATTCCTCCGGTAGGTGGTCAGGGCCGGATCGCGGTGCTGGTACTGGTCGGATGAGGTGCCGATGGCGGGCATCTTGCAGTGTTTCCCGTAGAGTGGACAGGCGCATTATCGGCCAATACGCGCTGCAGTAACAGGGGTAACGCTCGGCAGCGTCCGGCGACACCGGCAGGTGGCTGCACTATAATCGTCCGACCGCGCAGGCTGCGGCCGACGTTATCATTCATGAATCAACCCCACCGGAGGATGCCATGCACATCCTGTCGCTTTCCGACATCCAGCTGATCGTCGATCTGTTCGAGACGCAGGGCGCGATGTCCCATGTGAACGGTCGCGAACACCAGATCGATAACCTGATCCGTACCGGGTATCTGCGCCCGCTGAGCGGTGCGTACGTGCTCACCGAACTCGGCGAGAAAACCGCCCGCTCGCTACAGATGCGCCAGTTCGTGCCGCCACGCGCCACACCAGCCCCTGAGGTCACGGCGGAACCGGAAGTCACAGCGAAATCGGAAGTCCCTGCGGAACCCGCGACGGATACCCCGGCTCTCGAAGGTCAGTAAGCGCCTCCACCGGCCTGCTAGTACACCGCAAGGCCGGCTTCATCACATTACCCAATCATCAGCTGCTCGCCGCCCGCGGCAGGCCGGCAGCGGCATGGCCGCGATGTACCAGCATGTAGAGCAGTGGCAGCACCAGCAGCGTGAGTACCGTCGATGAGAGAATCCCACCAATGACGACGGTGGCCAGCGGGCGCTGCACCTCGGCGCCGGTGCCGGTGGCCAGCGCCATCGGCAGGAAACCCAGGGACGCAACCAGCGCCGTCATCAGCACCGGACGCAGCCGGGTCATCGTTCCCTCGTAAACGGCATCGGCCAGCGCATGCCCGCGCTCGGCCAGGTTGCGGATGAAGCTGATCAGTACCAGCCCGTTAAGCACTGCCACACCGGAGAGCGCAATGAAGCCGATCACTGCCGAAATGGACAGCGGTATGTCGCGCAGCCACAGCGCCAGCACACCACCGGTCAGTGCGAACGGAATGCCAGTGAATACCAGCAGCCCGTCCCTGACGTTGCCGAACACTGCATAGAGCAGTACGAACACCATGAAGAGCGCGGCCGGCACCACCACTTTGAGCCGCTGCGACGCCGATTGCAAATTCTCGAAGGTACCGCCCCAACTGGTCCAGTAGCCGGTCGGCAGGCGCAGGTCGCTCATCTTCTGCTCAGCCTCGGCGACGAAGGAGCCGACGTCGCGCCCGCGCACATTCGCCGTCACCACCACCCGCCGCTTGCCATTCTCGCGGCTAATCTGGTTTGGACCCGGAGCGACTGACAGGCTGGCTACTTCGGCAAGCTGAATGAAGCCGGTGCGGCCGTTCGGGCCGGGCGGCAGATTGAGCGGCAAGCGGCGAATCGCGTCGATGTCGGTGCGCATCGATTCTGGCAGTCGCACCACGATGTCGAAGCGCCGGTCACCTTCGAATAGCGTGCCGGCTGTGCTGCCGCCAATGGCGGCCGCCACCACATCCTGAATGTCGGCCACGTTCAGCCCGTAGCGCGCAGCTTTCTGGCGGTCGATTATCACGGTCAGCACCGGCAGACCCGTAGTCTGCTCAACCTTCACCTCAGATGCGCCCTCAACGCGCTGCAGGCGCGCCGCCACCTCTTCGCCGAGCCGGTGCAGCTGATCCATGTCGTCACCGAAGATCTTCACCGCCACATCGCTGCGCACGCCGGAGATCAGCTCATTGAAGCGCAGCTGGATCGGCTGCGAGAAATCATAATTATTGCCAGGGATCTGCCACACCGTTTCCTGGATCGCCGCGAGCAGCTCATCGCGGGTCTTGCGCGGCTTCGGCCACTGCTTCTCGGGCTTGAGCATGATGTAGCCGTCAGACAGACTCGGCGGCATCGGATCAGTCGCAATCTCGGCCGTACCAATGCGCGTGAACACGCGCTCGATCTCGGGGAACTTTGCCATCAGCGTGACCTCGATGTGCTGCTGCATCTCGACCGCCTGCGAAAGGCTCACGCCGGGTGCGCGTATGGTCTGGAACGCCAGATCGCCCTCGTTGAGGTTGGGCACGAACTCGCTGCCCAGGCGCGTGGCCAGCAGCGCGCAGAGCACGACCAGAACCGCCGAGGTGGTCAGAACCAGTGCCTTGGACGACATTGCCCACCGGTACAACGGCACGTAGGCACGGCGCGCCACCGACATCAGCAAGTTTTCTTTCTCGGTCACGGGCCCGGTAACGAACATGGCAACCGCGGCCGGAACGAAAGTTACCGACAGCAGCATCGCACCCAGTAACGCGGCCACCACGGTGAAGGCCATCGGGTGGAACATCTTTCCCTCGATGCCGGAGAGCGAAAAAATCGGCAGATACACCACCATGATGATGAACTGGCCGAACAGCAAAGGGCGACGCGACTCGCGCGCGGCTTCGAATACCTCAGCAAAGCGCTCCTCACGAGTCAGTGCGCGACCGGCCTGCTGCTGCGCATGCGCAAGCCGCCGGATGCAGCTCTCGACGATCACCACCGCGCCATCGACGATGATGCCGAAATCCAGTGCCCCCAGGCTCATCAGGTTCGCACTCACCTTGTACTGCACCATGCCCGTCAGCGTGAACATCATCGATAACGGGATCACGGCAGCGGTGATGAGCGCCGCGCGCAAGTTGCCGAGGAAGTAGAACAGCACCGCAATCACCAGCACCGCGCCCTCAAGCAGGTTGGCAGCGACGGTCGCGATCGCCTTGTCGACGAGGTGGGTGCGGTCATAAACGGTCTTGGCGCGCACCCCGGCCGGCAAGTTACGGTTGATCTCGGCCATCTTACGGTCGACTGCCTGCGACACCGTGCGGCTGTTCTCGCCCATCAGCATGAAGACCGTGCCGAGCACAACCTCGCGGCCATCCTCGGTGGCCGCGCCGGTGCGCAGCTCACGACCGATACCGACTTCGGCCACGTCCCGTACGCGCACGGGCACGCCGCCCGATTGCTTGATGACGACGTCACGAATATCCTCGGTGGTGCGCACCTGCCCCGGCGCGCGGACCAGATACTGCTCGCCACGCTTCTCGATATAACCGGCACCGGCATTCTGGTTATTACGGTAGACCGCCGCCAGCAGATCAGCGATCGAGATACCGAGCGCGGCCAGGCGATCGGGACTGGGCGCAATGTGGTACTCCTTCACATAGCCACCAATCGAGTTGATCTCGGTGACGCCACGCACATTGCGCAGCTGCGGCTTGATGACCCAATCCTGGATCTCGCGCAGGTCGGTCGGCGTGTAGGGCGTACCGTCCGGCTTTTTGGCATCGGGGTCGGCCTCGACCGTCCACAGATAGATCTCGCCAAGCCCGGTGGCGATCGGCCCCATCTCCGGCGTCAGGCCAGCCGGAAGGCGGTCGCGCACCTGCGCCACGCGCTCGTTGACCAATTGCCGCGCGAAATAGATATCGGTGCCCTCGTCGAAAATCACGGTCACTTGCGACAAGCCATACCGCGATAGCGAGCGTGTCTGTTGCAGTCCGGGCAGACCGGCCATGACCGTCTCGACGGGAAAGGTGATGCGCTGCTCGGCTTCCAGCGGCGAGTAGCCGGGTGCGTAGGTATTGATCATCACCTGCACATTGGTGATATCCGGTACCGCGTCGATCGGGAGTCGCTGGTAGCTGTACAGGCCCACCAGCGCGATGCCGAGCGCGGCAAACATCACCAGCATGCGCTGGACGATGGAAAAGCGAATCAGCTGTTCAAACATGGTCGCATCCCATCGCTGGTCAGTAGCCTTCCTCGGAGCTGAGCTTCGACAGCTCGGACTTGATGATGTAGCTGCCGCGCGCCGCATAGCGGTCGCCAACGGCCAGCCCTTGCAGGACTTCAATGCGGCGACCATCGCCGCGACCGGTAGTCACTGGATGCGCCCTGAAGCTCTCGCCTTCGCGCACGAACACCACCTCCTGCATACCCAGCGTCTGCAGCGCCTCGGCATCGATGGCGACGGGCACCTCGGCATCGACTGCCCGCACTTCAACACTGACAAAGAGACCGGGACGCCACAGGCCCGTCGGGTTATCGATGACAATGCGCGCCTTCGCCATCCGGTTCTGCTCACCGACCAGTGCGCCGATGAAGGCCACGGTACCGGTGGTACGCGCATCGAAAGTCGTTGCCTGCAGCGCCACCTTGTCGCCTACATTCAGTAGCGGCAGATCTTTGGCGGGAATATGCACCTCGGCCCAGACCGTGCGCATGTCGGCGATAGTAAAGATCGGCGTGTCTTCCTTTACGGCTTCGCCGATAGACAGGTTGCGCTCGACGACCAGCCCATCGTAGGGCGCACGCAGCTCGAAGCGGTTGAACCCGCGTTCGCTACCGGTGACCCCGAGCGCCGCCAGCTTCTGGCGGCCGTTCTCGACATCGATCTCCGCCTCCTGCACCTTGTGCTGGGCTTGCAGGTAATCCTGCTCGGCAGTGATGCGCTGCTCCCACAGCCGCTTCTCACGCTCGAAGATGGAACGCGCATGTTCGAGTCGCTTGATTGCCATCTCCAGCGCGCTGCGCTGCTCGGAAATCATCTGGCTGGAGAACACGGCCAGTAGCTGGCCCTTGCGCACCGTCTGCCCGGTGGACACCAGCACCGACTCAGCAATGGCGGCCACGCGCGGCACGACATGCGCGGTGCGGTCGTCGTTGAGCTGGATCTCAGCAGGAAAACGCCCGACCGACGCGATCCGCGCCGGACCGGCCGTCTCGATACTGATGCTGGACGCCTGGACCTGAATATCGCTCATCGTGACCTGCTGCCGGCCCCCGTTCGCGCTCACTGCCAAACTTGCGGGGGCCGCCGGCGTCGCGGCGCCATCGTCATCGGGTCCGGCGTGGCGGCCGGGCTCCATGGACAGGATCAGTGCGCCAAGAACGATGCCGGCGATAATCACGGCTGCGATCGCCAGCGCCTTGCCGGGCCGGCGCGCCGGCGAAGAATCAAGTGATGTCATCATGCTTTCCTGTGTATTACGGGCGCTCGCCTTCAGGCCCAAGCAGGGCTTCAAGCTCGGACAGCGCGCGATGGAAATTGGCCAGCGCGTTGAGATACTGCGATTTGGCAGCGAACAGCGTGCGCTGCGCATCCAGTACCTCGAGAAAACTGAACTTGCCGTTTTCAAAGCCGATGGTGGCCGCCTCGTAGGCGCTTTGTGCACCCGGCAGCACATCGGCGCGCAGCAGATCAGCCTCATCGCGGCGAGCGTTCACGCGCTCGAGTGCCTGCAGTGCCTCTGAAGAAAGCGACAGCTGCACGGCACGCAGCTCGTCGCGCGCCTTGTCCTCGCGCCGCAGCGCCTCGAGAATGTTGCCCTGGTTACGGTTGGCCACTGGCAGCGGCACCTGCACCCCGATCAGCGCAAGATTACCCGGCACCTCCAGGCTGCGCCGCATACCGACATTGACCTGAAAATCCGGCACTGCGCGCGCCTGCTCGAGCGATACCAGCGACCCGCGGCGTTCAAGCTCGCGCTGAGCGCGCAACAGCGGCGGGGAGGTTGTCAGCCGCTGTTCGACAGCTTCCGGCGACGGCACTGATGGTAGCCGGTCGACCTCTCCCTGCGCCGCGAAGAACTGTGGCATCGGATTGCCCCAGAGGCTCGACAGCCGGCGACGCGCATTACGCAATTCACTCTCCGCCTGTACCTGTACCACGCGCACGCCGGCTTCAGCCACGCGTGCGCGGGTTTCCTCCACCGGTGAGATCTTGCCGGCAGCGACACGCTTGCTAGCGATGTCGGTGGCGCGCTGGGCCAGTCGCACGCTGTCGAGCGCCAGGGCTGCCAGCTCCTGCGCCGCCAGTACATCGAAAAAAGCTGCCACCACTGCGGTACGCACACGCAGCTCGCGCCCGACCAGCTCGGTGACGGCGACCTGCCGGCCGAGGTCGGCCGAGCGCACGCGCAGCTCACGCTTGTTGGCAGTCTCAAACGGCAGGCCGAGCTCGACCGCGCTGGTTTGCGAAGGCCGACTCGCATCCTCGGACTTGATGCTGAATTGCGGATTAGGCCGCAGCGATCCCTGCAGGACCTGCGCCTCGGTGGCCTCCAGCTCGCGCCGTGCGGCAGCGAGTGTCGGATTGCTCTCGAGCGCCAGGGTGACGGCCTGTGTCAGCGTGAGCGGCGCGCTCGGCTCGACGAAAATCCGCTCCTGCGCGGCCGCCGGGCCAGCCAGCAACGTGAGCACCAGCACGGCGGCCGGAAGCAATTGCAGTCGGTGCCGGGGGGTGTGAGTCATCGATATTCCATCTGCATGTCAGGCACTAAGGCTGCAAAGTTTATCAGCAAGCCCCTATCGCAAACCTTATCCGGGCCATAGGGCAGGTAGAGCGAAGCGAAACCTGCCTCGGACCAAAGCAAAACCCGTCGCACATCACCGCGATACTTGCAGCGCATCCCACCCCCATCCTCACCGCCACGCACTCGCCGCCTTCAGCAAATGCTCGCGGAACACCGCTGCGATCGGCGAAAGCCGCTTGCCGCGCGGGTGCACGACATGCCACTGCGAATTCAGTGGAAAACCCTGGACGTCGAGCACAGCGACATCGGTCTCGGCCTTACCCTCGCGCAGCGCATGGCGGGACAGCACAGCCACGCCAAGGCCCCCAGCGACCGCCTGACGGATCGCCTCGTTACTGCCCAGCTCCATCTTCAGGCGCGGGCGGAATTTGAGCTTGCCAAACAGCTGCTCGGCGGCCATCCGCGTGCCCGAACCCTGCTCGCGCAGGATGAAGCGATCGTTCGCGAAGCGCTCCAGCGACAGCTTTCGCTTGCGTGCCAGCGGGTGCCCGGGTGAAGCCACCAGAACCAGCGGATTGGGCATGAAGACGCTGTCCTCGAGATCCATCTCCTTTGGGGGCATCGACATGATGTACAGGTCGTCGAGGTTGTCACGCATGCGGGCGACCACACTGTCGCGATTGACCAGTTCGAGGGAAATATCGACTTCCGGGTGGCTTGCGCAAAAGCTGCCGAGCAGTCTTGGCATGAAGTACTGCGCGGTGTTCACCAGCGACACCCGCAGCCGGCCGCGCGTGAGGCCGCGCATTGCATCAAACTTCTGTTGCAGCGACTCCCACTCGTTGGCGATCGCGCGCGCCGTCTCGGCCAGCTCCCGTCCCGCCTCGGTCAGATAAACCCGGCGCCCGATCACTTCGTAGACCGGCATGCCGACCGACTCGTTGATCTCACGGAGCTGCATCGATGCTGTGGGCTGAGTCACGTGGGTGGCGCGCGCAGCGGCGCTGACGCTGCCGCTGTCGGCCAGCGCAAGGAACAGCCGAAGCTGACGAAAGGTCATGTTCATAGATATAGCTCTATGTCAGATCGGTGAAAAATCGATTTTACTCGATGAGTGAATCTTCGTAACATCGCGTCTTTTCGTCCAGACCCAGCCAATGCAGAATTTCCTCGACCCGGCCATCCTGTTCTTCGTCTTTGGCATTGCGGCCGGCCTGCTGCGCTCCAACCTGGAGATCCCGCCGCAGATCGCGAAATTCCTGTCGCTGTACCTGCTGATGGCGCTCGGCCTGAAGGGTGGTTTCGCGCTAGCCGCCTCCGGCCTGTCGCCGACCATTGCCGTCACCCTGCTCGCCGCGATCATCATGGCCTTTGTGGTGCCTGTGCTGGGCTATGCCTTCCTCAGAACCCGCGTGCCGAAATTCGACGCCGCCGCCGTCGCTGCCTCCTATGGCTCGGTGAGCGCCGTGACCTTCGTGACCGCGATGCAGTACGCCGAGACCCAGCAGATCGCCGTGGGCGGTCATATGACCGTGGCGATGGTCCTGATGGAGTCACCTGCCATCATCGTGGCCATCGTGCTGGCAAACATGCTGCGCCGCGAGCACGCGGCCGGGGCGCAAGACGTGCGCCTGACCGCGCAGGGTACCGTCGTCTCCACCAGCGGGCCAGACGCGCCGGGCACGTCGATCCGCGATGTGCTTCATGAATCCCTGACCAACGGCACCCACTTGCTGCTGCTGGCCTCGCTGGCCATCGGCTTTCTCAGCGGTGAGAACGGCAAAGAGGTGATGAAACCCTTCTCCGCCGATCTGTTCAAGGGCATGCTTGCCTTCTTCCTGCTCGATATGGGCCTGGTAGTCGCGAAGAACCTGCGCGACGCGCGTGGCAAGGCGCCGGTACTGCTGGTCTATGCGATATGCTCGCCGTTCGTGCATGCGGCCATCGCGCTGCTGCTTGCCATGGCCCTCGGGCTGTCAGCCGGTGACGCCGGCCTGCTGATGGTGCTCTCGGCCAGCGCCTCCTACATTGTCGTGCCGGCCGTGCTGCGCTACGCCGTGCCGGAAGCCAATCCCTCGGTCTACCTTGGCCTGCCAATCGGCGTGACCTTCCCGATCAATCTGCTGGTCGGCATACCGGTGTACATGGCAACAGCCATGCACTTCATCGGCTAACGGTCCGCCAGTACTCACTCCGGCTTGAAGCGGCAACCGACCTTGCCAAGGGTGCCGAAATCTGCTGCGATGGTATCCCCGGGGGTCACCGTTACCGGGACGCGGCAGGTGCCGGTAGTGACCAGCTGATCAGCCTCGCAGGTAATTCCCAGCGCTGAGAGCTCGTTAACCAGCCAGGTCAGGCCAATTCGCGGATCGCCCAGAACGTTGCGGCCGAAGCCAGAGCCGGTCGGCGCGCCATTGTGCGTCACGAACACCTCCCCGTTGACATAGTCGAATCCGCGCCAGTCGTCGGCGCGCGGACCGAGCACGAACAGATTCGCGCAGGCGTTGTCAGCGATGAGCTGCGGCGCGCCGGCAGTGACGAAATCATCGTAGCGCGAGTCGGGAATCTCAAGCGACGGGTGCACGCACGCCACCGCATCAAGCACCTCCTCGGTGCTGTACGGCGTCGCGCGTGGCGGCAAAGCCCGCGCGAAGCGAAATGCAAACTCAATCTCGGCTACGCGCATCAGATTGCGCTCGAGCGTTACCTCGGCGCCATCGGCCAGCACCCGGTCGGCAAACAGCCGACCCGCGAGCGGACCATCGACGCCGATATGACGCTGGCCATCAACGCTGGTCGCGGCAATCTTCCAGCCCAGTACCGGAGCAGGATAGCGTGCCGCAATTGCGCCCTGAACAACGTAAGCTTCGGCACGGGTCGCAGGACGCACCGCCTCGGGCAAGGCGACGCAACGACCACGCAAATCCAACAGACCATGCAGGATCGCCGCAGCGCGCGACACCTTTTCGTTCGTATTCATCGTAACCATGAACGGATCAGCTATCGGCGAGCAGGCGGCGGATACGCAGTGTGGCCAGCAAGCTGATCAGCGCGGCCGCAGACAGGTAATAGCCAACGAAGGCCAGCCCGTACTGGGTGGCCAGCCAGGTTGCGATGGCGGGTGCGAACGAGGCGCCCAGGATACCCGCGAGATTAAAGCCGAGCGACGCGCCCGTGTAACGCACCGAGGGTGGAAATAGCGAGGACATCAGCGTGCCGAGCGGACCAAAGCAGGCGCCCATCAGCGCCATGCCGATCGACAGCGCAATGACCGTCGACAAAGCGCCTGCCTGCAGCATGGCGCCGAGCAGCAATCCAAAAATGACAATGCCAAGCGACCCCAGCGCGATGGCAGCCGTATGCCCGTGGCGGTCCGAGAATCGGGCAGCGATCGGAATGAAGCCGGCGAAGAACACCACCGAGATCAGCTGCAGCACCAGGAAATCGGACCGCGTGTAGCCGAGCGATGTTGTGGCCCAGCTCAAGGTGAAGACGGTGATCAGGTAGAACAGCACAAACTGACCCATGCCCGACAGCGTGGCCAGAGCCAGCACTTTCGGGTGCTGCGTGAAAATGGTCACCATCGGCACCTTGACCCGCTCATGCTTGTCGAGCACCTTCAGGAACTCCGGCGTCTCGGTGATGTTGAGCCGCACATACAAGCCGACGACCACCAGCACGGCACTGGCAACGAACGGAATGCGCCAACCCCAGGACAGGAAATCAGCCTCGGACAGCTGCGTGGTCAGCAGCAAAAACACCGCACCCGACAGGAAGAAGCCGGCCGGGCCACCCAGCTGAGGGAACATGCCGTACCAGGCGCGCTTGCCCGGTGGCGCATTCTCGGTGGCGAGCAGCACCGCACCACCCCACTCACCGCCCAGCCCCAGCCCCTGGCCGAAACGCAGCAAGGCCAGCAGCAGCGGTGCGGCAATGCCGATGGATTCATAGGTCGGCAGCAGGCCGATGAATACGGTCGACAGACCCATCGTCAGCAGCGAAGCCACCAGCGTGGCTTTGCGGCCGATACGGTCGCCAAAGTGACCAAAGAGCGCGGAGCCGACCGGGCGCGCGACGAAGGCCAGACCAAAGGTCGCCAGCGACTGCAGGGTGGCTAGCACCGGGTCGCCACCGGAGAAGAAAATATAGGGAAAAACCAGCACCGCAGCGGTGCCGAAGATGTAGAAGTCGAAGTACTCGATTGTCGTGCCGATCAGGCTGGCGA
>CAZESK010000058.1:0-14424 GCA_964515155.1 uncultured Bifidobacterium sp. | reverse complement strand
ACCGAAGCTTTTCGTCAGGCTGTTGATGACAAGCGGATCGGGGAAGAGGGACATGTGGTGTCTTGTCGTTGTTGTTGTGGGCGGATTGTAGCGTGGGTGAGTGGGGTGTGTTCCTCATGGCGGGTTTCGCTGCGCTCTACCCGCCCTATGGCAAGAAAGAAAGCCACTGGACATCATAGGGCGGGTAGAGCGCAGCGAAACCCGCCGTACGAATGATCAAACGATCAAACGATCTCGACCGTCCGAACCGTTTCCCATACCCTTCCCGTGCGCCAGGCTGGCATCCATGCCGCCTCCATCAGCAGCGCCAGCGCGCCCATGTCCGTCACCAGTTCGCCCAGCATCGCACTTTGTACACTGACACCGCGCGTCAGCGCCGGAAAACGGCTTTCAATTTCCTGTTGCACCAGCGGGGCCAGCAGATCGGCGTTATAGCGCCAGACACTACCGCCAACAAAGATGGCTTCGGTATCGAGAATGGTCGTCAGGTTGTACAGTCCGCGGCCGAACCAGCGGGCTGCTTCGCGCACAGCGGCCAGCGCGGCGGCGTCGCCGCGTCTGGCACCGTCGAAGATCTCGCCCAGCGGCTTGCCCAGGTGCTTGCCGATGTTGCGTCCACCGACCATGGCCTCGAGGTCGCCCCGGTTGCCGCAGCCGCACAGCGCATCCGACGTCTCGGACATCAGCATGTGCCCGGCATGCCCGGCGTTACCCGCCTTACCGTTCAGGATATGGCCATCAACGCACAGTCCGAAGCCGATGCCCGTACTCCACGTGACGTAGATCGAGTTCGCCGGCGCATCGCCGAACGCACGCTCGCCATACAGCGCGGTCACGCAGTCGTTCGCAATGCGTACGCTGGAAAACCGCGCACGCAGTACGGCTTCGAGCGGCAGGAAGGTCCAGTCGTTCGGCAGGTCGTCGCCATTTGCAAGACCACCGCACAGATTCGGAGGAATGATGCCGAGCGCACCATCGCGCTGCTCGAACGGGCCGCAGCTGCTGACGCCGGCATGCTGCACGGAAGCGGGATCGATCCGGAGCCGCGCGCAGCATTCGTCGATGAGGCGCAAGCCTTGCCGTGCGACTGCATCCGGTGTTCCGGAATTGAGCGTGGGCTGCGTCACCCGCAACAGCGGGCCGCTCGCATCGGCGATGCAGGCGGCCATTTTGGTGCCGCCGATATCGAGCGCGGCGATGAACATCGCTTACGTACGCAGCGGCTTGTAGCGGATACGCTTCGGCTTCGCGCCTTCCTCGCCGAGGCGCTTCTTTTTGTCGGCTTCATACTCCTGGTAATTGCCGTCGAAGAAGACCACCTGCGACTCACCTTCGAACGCGAGGATGTGCGTTGCGATACGGTCGAGGAACCAGCGGTCATGCGAGATCACCAGTACGCTACCAGCGAATTCAAGTAGGGCGTCTTCGAGCGCACGCAGGGTTTCCACATCCAGGTCGTTCGACGGTTCATCGAGCAGCAGCACGTTGCCGCCCATCAGCAGTGTCTTGGCCAGGTGCAAGCGACCGCGCTCGCCACCGGACAGGTTGCCGACGATTTTCTGCTGGTCTGATCCCTTGAAGTTGAAGCGACCCAAGTACGCGCGCGACGGCATTTCGAAGCGGCCGACGGTCAGGATATCGGCACCCCCCGAGACGTCATCGAATACGGTCTTCTTGTTGTCGAGTTCTTCGCGCGACTGGTCAACGACGGACACCTTCACGGTCGAGCCGAGTTTTATTTCACCGCTGTCTGGCGTCTCTTTACCGGAAATCATGCGGAACAGCGTCGATTTGCCCGCACCGTTCGGGCCGATGATGCCGACGATCGCGCCCGGCGGAATCTTGAATGACAGGTTATCGATCAGCAGGCGGTCGCCGAAGCCCTTGCTTACATTGATGAATTCGATGGCTTCATTGCCCAGGCGCTCGGCGACGGGAATGAAGATTTCCTGTGTCTCATTGCGCTTCTGGTATTCATGCTCGGACAGCTCATTGAAGCGCGCAATACGCGCCTTGCTCTTGGCCTGTCGTCCCTTCGGGTTTTGCCGTACCCATTCCAGCTCCTTTTTCAGCGCCTTCTGGCGCGCAGACTCTGTCGCTTCTTCCTGCTTGAGCCGGTTTTCCTTCTGCTCGAGCCAGGACGAGTAATTGCCCTTCCACGGAATACCGTGGCCACGGTCGAGTTCCAGGATCCATTCGGCGGCGTTGTCGAGGAAGTAGCGGTCGTGCGTGATGCCGACTACAGTGCCCGGGAAGCGCTGCAGGAATTGCTCGAGCCAGTCGACAGATTCGGCGTCGAGGTGGTTGGTCGGCTCATCCAGCAGCAGCATGTCTGGCTGCGACAGCAGCAGCTTGCAGAGCGCAACGCGTCGCTTCTCGCCACCGGAGAGCACGCCGACCTTGGCGTCCCAAGGCGGCAGACGCAGCGCATCGGCCGCGACTTCGAGTTGCAACTCGAGATTGCCGCCGTCGGCCGCAGCAATGACGGCTTCCAGCCGCTCCTGTTCTTTTGCCAGCGCGTCGAAGTCGGCGTCCGGCTCCGCATACGCGGCATATACCTGCTCAAGCTTGGCGCGCGCCTCGAAGGCTTCGCCGAGACCGCTCTCGACTTCCTGCCGCACGGTCAGCTCTGGATCGAGCTCGGGTTCCTGCGGCAGATAGCCGATCTTCAGGTTCGGCATCGGCACGGCTTCGCCTTCAATATCCTTATCGATACCAGCCATGATCTTCAGCAGCGTCGATTTGCCTGAACCGTTCAGGCCGAGCACGCCGATCTTGGCGCCGGGGAAGAAGGAGAGCGAGATGTCTTTCAGGATCTGGCGCTTGGGCGGAACGATCTTGCCCACGCGGTTCATTGTGTAGACGTAGTTGGCCATGGATTACTTTTCTCAGAGGGAATCGGGGCGCAGCAGGACGCCGCAGGGACGGCAAAGGATAACCGAACGGCGCCGTGTGGTACAGGCATGGCGATGGCGGGTAGAGGCGTAGCCGAAACCCGCCATCAATCTGCTCGCCTACCCCCGATCCCGCCACCCCCGCCACAGCGCCTCGGCCGAATACAGCGCTAGCCCCGCCCAGATCAGCGCAAAGCCGAGCATCCGGGCACCGCCGAAAGGCTCGCCGTATAACCAGACGCCGAGCATTAGCTGAATGCTCGGCCCGATGTACTGCAGCAGGCCCACCACAGATAAGGGAATTCGCCGCGCGCCATAGGCAAACAGCAGCAGGGGCACGGCCGTCACCGGGCCGGCCGAGAGCAGCAGCGCCGTGATCTGCATCTCGGTGCCGAAGGCATGCGATGAGCCGCTGCCCGGTAGCAGCAGGAAGGCCGTTGCTACCGGCAGCATGATCAGCGTCTCGACCGACAGCCCTTCCAGCGCGCCCAGCGACGCCGTCTTCCGAATGACGCCGTAGAGGCTGAAGGTAATGCCAATCACGAGACCGATCCACGGCAACCCGCCCGCCGACACGGTCAGCCACACCACACCGCCGGCAGCCAGCAGCACTGACAGCCACTGAATCCGACGCAGCCGCTCGCCCAGACCAATCCCGAACAGCACGTTGAACAGCGGCGTGATGAAGTAGCCGAGGCTGGCATCGATGACATGGCCGGCGTTCACGGACCAGATATAGACGATCCAGTTGGTGCCCAGCATGGCGGCACTGGCGACGAAATACAGCGCGATGCGCGGTCGGGCGCGAACCACAGCCAGCCAGTCCCACTGGCGGCGGATGCCCAGTACGGCGAGCAGCAACACGACTGACCACAGCACCCGGTGCGAGAGAATCTCCAGCGGCGGCACCTGCTGCATCAGACGCAGGTAGATCGGGAATACGCCCCACAGCGTGAAGGCCGTAGCGGCGGCGATGATGCCTCTCAGCATCCGGGGCTCACTCGAGACCCAGCGATAGTTGCGGCGTGCTTTCCGGAGAGGCGTCGCGCTGCACCGGTTTCCTGGCGCGTTTGGGTCGACCTTCGCGCATTGGGTTGCGGCTGCCGTGCTTGTCGAACACGCGGCGGGCTTCAGCCCGCACCTCGGGTTCACGACGGAGTGCCCACAGGGTTTCTCGGGCGTAGCGCGCCGTGGTCAGGTGATCGACCACGGGCTCCGGATAGTGTTCACCGATAATCACGCCGCAGGCCTGTTGGACTTCTGGCGGCATGGTCCACGGCTCGAAGAGATAGGCATCCGGCACGGCCTGCAGCACCGGCAGCCAGCGTCGCACGAAGACGCCTTGTGGGTCTTGATCCTGCGCCTGCTTGACCGGGTTGTAGATGCGTAGCGTATTGATGCCGGTGACGCCGGACTGCATCTGGATCTGCGGGTAGTGAATGCCCGGCTCGTAATCGAGGAATTCACGCGCCAGGTGCAGTGCCGGTTCGCGCCAGTGATTCCACAGCTGGTAGCTCGAGAAGCTCACCAGCAGTGCGCGCATGCGGAAGTTGACCCAGCCGGTATCGGCCAGCATTTTCATGCAGGCATCGATCAGCGGAAAGCCGGTCTCGCCCCTTCGCCAGCGCTCGAAGTGGTCGCTGTCGAAATGCGGCTCGCGCAAGCCATCGAAGCCCGGGTGCACGTTGCGGGTCTCGATTTCGGGTTCGGATTCCAGTTTCTGGATGAAGTGGCAGTGCCAGTGCAGCCGGCTCTCGAAGGACTTCAGTCCTTCCAGCATGCCCTTAGGACGGGCGGGCTCGGGCAGGGCCTGCAATTCGGCGCGCGTCTTCCACACTTTGTGCGCAATTTCGCGGATCGACAGCGCGCCGTAGGCAATGTACGGCGACAGGCGGGAGCAGTGGTCCTCCGCCGAGAGCGGACTCGACATCGAGTAGCGGTAGGCTGCCAGATGATGGCCGAAGAACTCCTTCACCAGCTGCGCCGCTTGCCGGCGCCCGCCCTTCTGGCGTCCGGGCTTGTCCTCGCCCTGCATGCCCATCCAGCGCGGCTGCATGATGCCGTTCGGCGTCAGCGTGCCCTCGGGCTTGCCGAGGAAGTCGGGTGCGGGTAGCGTCGGCTGCTTCATCCGCTGCATCCAGATCGCTGCCCACTCGTCGCGCGATCCCAGCCTGCGCACCACGCCGTTGGACGGGAATTCCCGCCAGGCGATGCCGTTCTCCCGGCACCAGGCGGCCACGCGCTTATCGCGTTCATAGCTGATGGCATTGCCGGTCTCTTCGTGAGAGTACAGCGCGAACGGGCCGTAGGTATCGAGTACGCGCTTGAGGACGGTGATGATCTCGCCATACTGGACGAGCAGGGGGCTGCCGCGCGCGGACAATGCCTGGTCGAGATCGGTCAGGCACTCGTTGATGAAGTGGATGTGTTGGGACGCACAATCCGGCGCGCGCACCAGTTCGGGTTCGTACACATACATCGGCAGCACCTGCCGGTGCTTCGCGGCCTCGATCAGCGGTGCGTGATCGAAGACGCGTAAATCGCGCTTGAACCAGACGACGCCCAGTTTCATTGGTGCCAGCCTCGCTTCGCGAAGGCATCGCCCCCGCTGCACTGCGCCCAGAACGCGGAGAAAGAGCGGCAGGTCTTCAACGGGTTGGCAAAGTGACGCGGCGCATCGCCCAGCGGTGAGCACAGCGACGGCAGCGCTTCGCGGTAGCCAGGGTTCAGGGTCGCGGTTGATTCGACGTGGTGTGTCTCGGACAGCATGTTCGTCAATTCGCTCAGGTCGCCGACGAAGACGGCATCGGTGGTGGCGTCCATTCTATCCATCACGAAGCGCCAGCGCAGCCCCGACCACGGAAAGCGTGCATGGAAGGGCCGATGGATTACGCCAAGGCGCAGGCCGTCGAACGGCCGGCTGTCGAGCATCCAGGGATGCACGAGACGAATCCGTTTTTCTTTTGGCATCGCTGTTGGTCGCTGCGTGTCGGGCTCGGCGAGCAATTCGGGCTCTTCGGCGCCGACCAGTGACGCCAACGGCTTAACGGCGTCATTGCTGCGGGCAATATGCTCGAGTGCTTCGTAGCTTGTATCGATCACGCTGCCGGCACAGTGCCAGTCTGGCGGTGCGTAGCGCGCGACGTTCTCAGCATTGAACAGGTAGGGCTTGCCGCTGAAGGTGGCGGCGACCCATTGCCAGGACAGGTGGTTGGATGCGAGGTCACCATCCAGCAGATGGGCGTACATCCAGTCCGCACCGGCGCGCCAGTGCACCTTGCGCAGGTGGACCACATAGCTCGCGATCCACATGCGCGCGTGGTTGTGCAGGTAACCGGTCTGGTAGAGCTGGTGCACTGCGCGGTCGATGGCGGCGATGCCGGTGCGACCTTCTCGGATATCTTCAGGGAGGCGGTCGGCATAGCGCACGCCGGGCAAGCCGGGACGCATATCCTTCAGGATGCGCTCGCCCTCGCGACTCCATACATGGTGAAAAAATTCACGCCAGCCGAACTCGAAGGCGAGTTTGTCGGCGAGTGTCAGCGCATGCAAGCGCTCAAATAGCTCCGGAATCGAAATGAAGCCGTGTGTGATGTACGGTGACAGCCGCGTCACCTTGCCGCTCAGGTGGTTGCGGGTTTTGCCGTAGGCAGCAATGTCGATGGCCGACAGGCGCGCTTCGAGCGCGGTGTCGGAAGGTGCGAAGTGATCGGAGCTGCGAAGCATGCAGCATTGTAATGTTACGGCATGGATGCTGCAGGCACGTCGATGCGTCGCGCTGGCCTGCCGGTTGTCAGCCAACCAGGGCAGCGACGGCGTGCTTCGACTACATGCTCCGTCGGTATTGCCCGCCCACCTCGAACAATGCTTCAGTGATTTGTCCGAGTGAACAGACGCGTGCCGCATCCATTAAATGAGCAAAAACATTGCCATCGTCGATCACCGCCTGCTGCAGCGCTGCCAGGCGTGCCGGTGCTTCATCCTTGTGCCGCGCGTGAAAATCGGCGAGGCGTTTCAGCTGTGACTGCTTTTCCTCATCGGTCGAACGCGCCAGTTCCAGCTGCTGCGGTATGGTGTCGCCCTTCGGGTTACGGAAGGTGTTCACACCGATGATGGGTAGGCTGCCGTCGTGCTTCTTGTGCTCGTAGAGCAGCGATTCTTCCTGGATCTTGCTGCGCTGGTAGCCGGTTTCCATCGCACCCAGCACGCCGCCGCGTTCGGCAATGCGCTCGAATTCCTGCAGCACGGCTTCCTCGACCAGATCGGTCATTTCGTCGAGGATGAACGCGCCCTGGTTCGGGTTCTCGTTCTTCGCGAGTCCCCATTCGCGGTTGATGATCAGTTGAATTGCCAAGGCCCTGCGCACGGACTCATCGGTTGGCGTGGTGATGGCCTCATCGTAGGCGTTCGTATGTAGCGAGTTACAGTTATCGTAAATCGCGATCAGCGCCTGCAGCGTGGTACGGATATCGTTGAAGTCGACTTCCTGCGCGTGCAGCGAACGCCCGGACGTCTGGATGTGGTATTTCAACTTCTGGCTACGCTCGTTCGCACCGTACTTCTCTTTCATTGTTACGGCCCAGATGCGGCGCGCGACGCGGCCGAGCACCGTATATTCCGGGTCCATGCCGTTGGAGAAGAAGAACGACAGATTGGGTGCGAAATCATCGATGTGCATTCCGCGCGCCAGATAGGCTTCGACGAAGGTGAAGCCGTTGGACAGCGTGAAGGCAAGCTGCGAGATCGGGTTCGCACCGGCCTCGGCGATGTGGTAGCCCGAGATCGACACCGAATAAAAATTGCGCACCTGGTGGTCGACGAAGTATTGCTGGATGTCGCCCATCACCTTGAGCGAGAACTCGGTGGAGAAGATGCAGGTGTTCTGGCCCTGATCTTCCTTCAGGATATCGGCCTGTACCGTACCACGCACATTCTTCAGCACCCAGGCCTTGATCTGTGCGGCTTCGTCGGCACTCGGATCGCGACCTTTCTCGGCGCGGAATTTGTCGAGTTGCTGGTCGATCGCCGTGTTCATGAAAAACGCGAGGATCGTCGGCGCCGGGCCGTTGATGGTCATCGACACCGAGGTGGTCGGGTCGCACAGATCAAAGCCGTCGTACAGCACCTTCATGTCGTCGAGGGTCGCTATCGATACGCCGGAATTGCCCACCTTGCCGTAGATGTCCGGGCGCAGCGCCGGATCGGCGCCATACAGCGTGACCGAGTCGAATGCAGTCGACAGGCGCTTGGCTGGCATGCCCTCGGAGACCAGCTTGAAACGGCGGTTGGTGCGGAAGGCATCGCCTTCGCCGGCAAACATGCGGGTCGGGTCTTCGTTCTCGCGCTTGAACGGGAACACGCCGGCCGTGAACGGGAAGTAGCCGGGCAGGTTCTCCTTCATCAGCCAGCGCAGCAGGTCGCCATGGTCTGCATATGTCGGTAGAGCGACCTTGCGTACGCGGTTGCCCGACAAAGTTTCGGTGTAGAGACGCGTACGGATTTCCTTGTCGCGGATCGTGACCACGTGTTCGTCGCCGGAGTAGGTGGCTTGCAGCTGCGGCCAGTCGGCCAGCAGGACGCGCGCGTCGGCGTCGAGCGCGTGCTCGCGCTGGAGGATCAGGTCATCAAGGTCGGCGGTTTTGCCCACGGCGGACAGCATGCGCTTCGTTTCCGTCAATTGCTGACGCTCGCGGGCGACGGCAGCCTGCCGCTCTACGCGGCGGTGGTAGGCGCGTACGGTATCGGAGATTTCGGCCAGGTAGCGGCTGCGAGCAGGGGGCACGATCGCATTGCGTCCCGACGAGAAACGCACGTTGACCGGCGCCAGTCGTCCGGCCGCAGTCTTCAGGCCGCGCTCGGCCAGCTTTGGCAGCACGCCCTGATACAAGGCGGTCACGCCATCGTCATTGAAGCGCGAGGCTTGCGTGCCGAACACCGGCATCTGCTCCGGCGTCTGGCTCCAGGCTTCGCGGTTGCGCTGCACCTGCTTGGCTACGTCGCGCAGTGCATCCTGCGCACCCTTGCGGTCGAACTTGTTGATGGCGACGAAGTCGGCAAAATCGAGCATGTCGATTTTTTCCAGCTGCGAGGCTGCGCCGAATTCCGGTGTCATGACATACAGGCTCAGGTCAACGTGCGGGACGATGGCGGCATCGCCCTGGCCGATGCCGGAGGTCTCGACGATAATGAGGTCGAACCCGGCCACGCGGCAGGCGGCGACCACATCGGGCAGGGCCTGCGAGATTTCGGAGCCGGCTTCGCGCGTGGCAAGCGAGCGCATGAAGACACGCGATATCCCCTGCCACGGCGAGATCGCATTCATGCGGATGCGGTCGCCGAGCAGCGCGCCGCCGGATTTGCGACGCGAGGGATCGATCGAGATGACGGCGATGTTGAGCCTGTCTTCCTGGTCGATGCGCAGGCGGCGGATCAGCTCGTCGGTCAGCGAGGATTTGCCGGCGCCACCGGTACCGGTGATGCCCAGCGCCGGTATCGTGGTCTTCGCGGCCGCCTCATGCAGCGCCTTGCGGAGCTCGGGTGCGGCCTTGCCATTCTCCAGTGCCGTGATCAGCTGGGCCAGTGGCCGCTGGCGGGCTGCGAGGTCGCCCTGCTGCAGGGCGGCGATGGCGGTCGGTGCATGGTTGGACAGATCGGTGTCGCAGGTGGCGATCATATGCAGGATCATGCCGACCAGGCCCATGCGCTGTCCATCTTCCGGGCTGAAGATGCGCTCCACGCCATAGGCATGCAGCTCGTCGATCTCGGCCGGTACGATCACGCCGCCGCCACCGCCGAATACCTTGATGTGCGCGCCGCCACGTTCCCTGAGGAGATCGATCATGTACTTGAAGTACTCGACATGACCGCCCTGATAGCTGGAGACGGCGATCCCCTGCGCGTCTTCCTGCAGTGCAGCGGTGACGATATCGTCGACCGAGCGGTTGTGCCCGAGATGTATCACCTCCGCCCCCTGCGACATGAGGATGCGGCGCATGATGTTGATCGATGCGTCATGCCCGTCGAAGAGCGAGGCAGCAGTAACGAAGCGGACTTTGTTTTTTGGGGTGTAGGCGGTCAGGCTTTGCGCGACGGACAGGTCGGTCATGAGTGTCTCCGGATGGCCGTGGCTGGCGGGGCGGCTCTTATCGGCGTTTTGGTTGACGCTTACGTCAACGTCAATTTGCGGAGTATAGCTGGAAAAACCGGCAGTCGATCAACCACTGCCGGGTCGGGCTTACTCGACGGTGACCGACTTTGCCAGATTTCTCGGCTTGTCGACATCGGTGCCGCGCGCCAGCGCAGTGTGATAAGCCAGCAGCTGCAGCGGCACGACATGCAGGATGGGTGACAGCAGGCCGTAGTGCTCGGGCATGCGGATGACATGGATGCCGTCGCCCGGGGTGATGCGGGAGTCCGCATCGGCGAACACGTACAGTTGCCCGCCACGGGCACGTACTTCCTGCATGTTGGATTTCAGCTTTTCGATCAGCGCATCGTTGGGTGCCACTGTGACGACCGGCATTTCTTCTGTGACCAGTGCCAGCGGCCCGTGCTTGAGCTCACCGGCCGGATAGGCTTCGGCGTGGATGTAGGAGATTTCCTTTAGCTTCAGCGCGCCCTCCAGTGCGATCGGGTAGTGCAGGCCGCGCCCGAGGAACAGCGCATTTTCCTTGCGCGCGAAGGCATCGGCCCAGGCAATGATCTGTGGCTCCAGCGCCAGCACCGACGACAGCGCCACCGGCAGGTGACGTAGATTCTTCAGATGAGCGGCTTCCGCATCGGCATCAAGCCGCCCATGCAGCCTGGCCAGCGTTAGCGTCAGCAGGAACAAGGCGGCGAGTTGTGTGGTGAAAGCCTTGGTCGAGGCAACACCGATCTCGACGCCGGCGCGGGTCAGGTAGGACAGGGTGGTCTCGCGCACCATGGCCGAGGTCGCCACGTTGCAGATCGCGAGCGAGTGCCTGTGGCCGAGCTCCTTCGCATACTTCAGCGCCGCCATGGTGTCGGCTGTCTCACCGGACTGGGAAATCACGACCACCAGCGCGTTCGGGTTGACCGCCGGTTCGCGGTAACGGTATTCACTGGCGATCTCGACCTGCGTCGGGAGCCCGGCCAGCGATTCGAGCCAGTATTTCGCCGTCATGCCGGAGTAGTAACTGGTGCCGCAGGCGAGGATCTGGATGGCGTTGACGTCACCCAGCACCTCTGCAGCGCTCTTGCCGAACAGGTCGGGCGCGAAGCCGAGCACGCCTTCGAGCGTGTCGCCGATGGCGCGTGGCTGCTCGAAGATCTCCTTCTGCATGTAGTGCCGGTAGGGGCCGAGATCGATGGCGCCGGAATAGGCATGCACGGTCTGTACATTGCGTTCGACCGGCGCATCATGTTTGTCGGTGATGGCCACGCCGGCCAGCGTTGCGTCGACGACGTCGCCCTCTTCGAGGTAAATGATCTGGTCAGTCGTGCCCGACAGCGCCATCGCATCCGAGGCGATGAAGTTTTCACCCTCGCCGAGGCCGACCACCAGCGGGCAGCCGACGCGGGCGCCGACCACACGCTGCGGCTCATCCTCGCAGAACACCGCAATGGCGAAGGCACCGCGCAGTTTCTTGACTGCCCGCTGCACGGTACGCAACAGGTCGCCGTCGTACATGTCGTTGACGAGGTGCGCAATGGCCTCGGTGTCGGTCTGCGACTCGAAGACGTAGCCCTTGCCACCAAGCTCATGGCGGATAAGCTCGTAGTTTTCGATGATGCCGTTGTGGACCACCGCGATCCGCGGCTTGCCCTCATGCGAGGAGAAATGCGGGTGAGCATTGTTGGTGGCCGGCGCGCCGTGCGTCGCCCAGCGGGTGTGCGCAATGCCGGTGTGGCCTGACATGCCGGTGCTGGCGACCTGGGACTCCAGCTCAGCCACGCGCGCCACGCTGCGCGAACGCCGCAGACCACCGCTGTGTACTGCCACCCCGCAGGAGTCATAGCCGCGATACTCGAGGCGCTTGAGGCCCTCAAGCAGGACGGGAACGATGTCGCGCTGGGCGACGGCGCCGACGATGCCGCACATGGTTAATCCTGTTTTTCCTGTTTGACCGGCCGTTGCCAGTCCGGGATGGTGACTTGTTTGGCGCGCGACACGGTTAGTGCGCCCGGCGGGGCGTCTTTGGTCAGCGTGGTACCCGCCCCCAGCGTTGCCCCTTTGCCGACGGTGACGGGTGCGACCAGCTGGGTGTCGCTGCCGATGAAGGCATCATCCTCGATGATGGTGCGGTGTTTGTTGGCGCCATCGTAGTTGCAGGTAATTGTTCCCGCGCCGATGTTCACGCGCGAGCCCACGGTGGCGTCGCCGACATAGGCGAGGTGGTTGGCCTTGCTGTGGGCGTCGAAGCGGCTGTTTTTGACTTCGACGAAGTTGCCGATGTGGACGTCTTCACCCAGCTCCGTGCCCGGCCGCAGCCGCGCATATGGTCCGATTTGCGCTTCAGCGCCGACGGTCGCTTCGTCAATGTGGCAGAACGGCTTGATCGAAGCGCGCGGCAGGATCGTCGCGTTACGGATCACGCAATGCGCGCCGATCTTCACGCCGTCAGCCAGCGTGACGTTGCCTTCAAACACGCAGCCGACATCGATGTCCACATCGCGCCCGCATACCAGGGTGCCGCGCACATCGATGCGCGCCGGATCGGCGAGGCTGACGCCTTGCTCGAGCAAGGCGTTGGCGAGATTGCGTTGGTGGATGCGCTCGAGTTCGGCGAGCTGGACCTTGCTGTTCACACCCAGCGTTTCCCACACATGCGCCGGCTGCGCAGATTCGACCGGTATGCCGTCACGTACTGCCATCGCAATGATATCGGTCAGGTAATACTCTTTTTGCGCATTGGTGTTCGACAGCGATGACAGCCAGGACTTGAGCGCCCTGGTCGGCGCAACGATGATGCCAGTGTTGACCTCATGGATTGCCCGCTCCGTGTCGCTGGCATCTTTTTGTTCGACGATGCGCACGATGCGCGATCCTTCGCGCACGATGCGGCCGTAGCCGGTTGGATCGGCGAGGTTGACGGTCAGCACCGCGACGTTATCTTTACCGGCCTTCTCAGCCAGGGTTTTAAGCGTGGCTGCCGATGTCAGCGGCACATCACCGTATAGCACCAGCGTCGGCTCGTCATCGAGCAGTTCCGGCACCGCCTGCATCACGGCATGGCCGGTGCCCAGCTGGGGTTCCTGGATCACGAAGCGCAGATCCTCGGCCGCCAGACGCGACGGCACGGCGTCACCACCATGACCGTAGACCACGCAGATGCGGGAGCGGGACAGGCTACGCGCCGTGTCAATGACATGGGACAGCAAGGGCTTGCCAGCCAGCGCGTGAAGGACCTTGGGCAAGTCGGATTGCATGCGCTTGCCCATGCCGGCGGCGAGAATCACAACATTCATAGGCGGGTTCTTGGGAAGGTGCAAAATTCTAGCACGCACCCCCACGGCGGCCGGTCGCCGGCCGTGAGACAAAGCCCCAGCCTTTGCCAGCGCTCAATCGTCGTGTCAGTCTTCGTCCTGATCAAGCGTACGCAGTTTGATCACGTTCGGGCTGCCGGTAGAGCAAGGCTCTTCGTCGAAGGCGATGTCGCCATCGGCACTGGCCAGCCCGCTGGCCTGCAGCGTCGCGAAGTCGAATAACGAGCGATCCATCAGGTGTGACGGCACCACGGTCGATAGCGATGAGAAGATGTTATCGACGCGGCCCGGGAATTTTTTCTCCCACTCGCGCAACATGGCTTTGATTTGTTTGCGCTGCAGGTTCTCCTGGCTGCCGCACAGGTCGCAGGGAATGATCGGGAATTCGCGTAGCGCCGCATAGCGCTCGGTATCAGCCTCGCGTACGTACGCCAGCGGACGGATGACGACATGCTTGCCGTCGTCGGACTGCAGCTTGGGCGGCATACCCTTGAGCTTGCCTCCGAAGAACATATTCAGGAAGAAGGTCTCCATGATGTCGTCGCGGTGGTGGCCGAGCGCGATTTTGGTCGCGCCCAGTTCGCCGGCAACACGGTAGAGGATGCCACGCCGCAGCCGCGAGCAGAGGGAGCAGGTGGTTTTGCCCTCCGGGATCACGCGCTTGACGATGCTGTAGGTATCCTGCGTCTCGATGTGGAAAGGCACACCAATGCGGCGCAGGTAGGCCGGCAGCACGTCAGCGGGGAAGTTGGGCTGCTTCTGGTCGAGGTTGACTGCGATGATGTCGAACGAAATTGGCGCGCGCTCGCGCAGCGTGAGCAGGATGTCGAGCAGCGCGTAGCTGTCTTTGCCGCCGGACAGGCAGACCATGACTTTGTCGCCATCCTCGATCATGTTGAAGTCGCCGATGGCCTGACCGACCAGGCGGCACAGTCGCTTGTGCAGCTTGTTGTTCTCGTATGCGGTTTTCTCTGCCTGACGCGCAGTCAGGCCGGCCGCGACGGCGGTCGTGACCATCTCGCTCATGCGCGCTCCCTGAAACGCACGACTTCCACGCCGACTGATTCGCAGTCCGGGTAGACAT
>CAZESK010000057.1:8201-14542 GCA_964515155.1 uncultured Bifidobacterium sp. | reverse complement strand
AAGCCGGCACGGATGGTGGCAATGGCACCCGAATACTTCAGCGTGTTCAGGAGCATGATCGCGCCGAAAATGATCCACAGCAGGCCGGCGGTCATGATCAGGCCCTGCAGGGATGAGGCGACGATCCGGTTCAGGCTCATTCCCCAGACACCCATGGCGATGGTGCAGGTCACGACGAAGACAATGGGCATTGTTGTCTTTGCCGACATGCGCAAGCCGACCAGCAGGATGCCGGATAACAGGATGGGGGTGAATGCCAGCAATGCCAGCAGGCCGCTGTCCATGGGGTCTCCTTGTCTAGGTATTATGGGTGCCGGCAGTGTTTCCTGTCGGACAAAACGGGCCAATGATAGGTAAGTGGATCAGCGCTGTCCATCAGCCAAACGTTCATCCATACATGAAATCTATGCATGCATGAGGTTACGGGTCAGCGCTGATTGGTCACCACATCGCCGAATATCCGCGGCGAGCCCGAAGGCAGGCACCGATAGTACTGCGGAAAGCCGTCCAGCTTGCCGCCCAGCGCCGCTGCTGCACGCCACGGCCAGCGCGGGTCGGCGATGAAGGCGCGCGCCAGTGCCACCATGTCGGCACGGCCGGATTGCAGGATATCTTCCGCCTGCTGCGGCTCCGTGATCAGGCCGACAGTGATGACCGGGATCGTCAATTCGCGCCGGATCTGTTCGGCGAAGCCGACCTGGTAGCCGGGACCGATCGCGATCTTCTGCAGCGGCGAGACGCCGGCCGAGGATACGTCAATGAAGTCTGCGCCCCGGGCTTGCAGCGCACGCGCCAGAACGATGCTCTGCTCGACATCCCATCCGCCATCGACCCAGTCGGTGGCCGACAGGCGCGCACCGACGGCGATGTCAGGCCCGGCCGCGTCACGCACGGCATCGAATACGCGCAAGGCCAGGCGCATGCGGTTTTCGAGAGATCCGCCGTAGTCGTCATCGCGCGTGTTGGCCAGGGGCGAGAGGAACTGGTGCAGCAGATAGCCGTGGGCCAGGTGGATCTCGATGGCATCAAAGCCGAGCCCACGCACGCGCCGGGTCGTCGAGACAAAATCGGCGACCACACGATCGATATCGGCCTGGCTCATCGCCTGCGGCGCGGCCTCGCCGTCCTTGTGTGGCAGCGCCGAGGGCGCCAGCGCGGTCCAGCCGCCCTCGGCGGGAGTGAGTAGCTGGCCGCCTTCCCATGGACGCGCACTGGAGGCTTTCCGACCGGCGTGACCGAGCTGAATCATCAGCTTGACCGGCGAAGCGCCGCGTAACTGGTCAACCACGCGCCTGAGCGCCCGTTCGTTATCGTCGCTGTAGAGGCCGAGGCAGCCGTGCGTGATCCTGCCCTCAGGGCTGACCGACGTGGCCTCGATGCAGAGCACGCCCGCGCCGGACAGGGCGAGCGAGCTCAGGTGGGCTGCATGCCAGTCGTTGGCGGAGCCATCGATCGCCGAGTACTGGCACATCGGCGAAACCATGATTCGGTTGGGTAGGGAAGCGGGGCCGAGCGAGATCGGCGAGAACAGCAGCGGGGAAGTCATCGGAGCCTCTTTCCGGGCCAGGGCCGCGGACAAAAGCTGCCACTGTAGTGCGGAAGCGGCTCGGCTTCAAGTAGGCGTTCATGGCGGGTTTGGCCTTTGGCGCCATCCGGCCTACCTCATACTCGCGGTCTCATGACTGCCAGGAGGGTCGAAACGACGCAAAAATCCGCCGGCAGAGAACTGTCAGCGCCCGACCCGGCGCGTATCGATGTGGTGCACCAGTCCCGGCGCAACCGTCGCCTGCTCAGGCTGCTTCATCATCAGATGATCCTTCTCATGCTGCTCGGCGACATAGGACAGGTAGCGCATGCAGGAGACACGCAGGAAGGAGGACAGGTTGTCGATCCGGCCCTGGCGCTCGATGATCTCGTCATACAGCTTGCCGATCAGCTGGTTGGTCGTCATGTTGTCCTTGGACGCGATGCGCGCAAGGACGTCCCAGCACAGGTTCTCCAGGCGGATACTCGTGACCACGCCGCGGATGCGCATGGAGCGCGTGCGCTGCTCGTAATGTATCGGGTCCGCACTGGTGTAGATATCGCACATCGCCTGCCTCCCTCTCGGCTTGAAACGGGCGGTGCCGCAAGGCCCGCCCATGCCGATGTCAGTTGATCGTCTTCAGGTACTCGATGATGGCCTTGCGCACCTCGGGATCGGGCTGCTGGTACATCATATAGGTGCCCTTGGCGACTTTCTGCGGCTGTTCCAGCCATTTGTCGAGCAGTTCCGGCGTCCACGATTTGCCGTCCAGCCCGGCCTTGAACTCCTCCGAGTAAGGGAATCCTGCCACCTTTCCGGCTTCCTTGCCCAGGATGCCATGCAGGGTCGGCCCCATGCCCATGGGGGCGTCGGGTTTCACCGCGTGGCAGGCTGCGCATTGCTGCTTGTAGAGCTTTTCCCCGGCTATTTCGGCTTGCGCCGAGACGGCCGTCCCCATAGCGAGGACGGCCGCCAGCATGGCCGGGTGTGACCATGCGTGCTTCATGCTTAGATCTCCTGTCGACGCAGGCCGCGTTCGATGAACTCGGCCTGACGGATCGCCAGTGCGACGATGGTCAGGGTCGGGTTCTCTGCAGCACCGGTGGTGAATTGCGAGCCATCGGACACGAACAGGTTCTTGATATCGTGCGTCTGGCCCCACTTGTTGACGACGCCATCACGTGCACGAGCGCTCATGCGGTTGGTGCCGAGGTTGTGTGTCGACGGGTAGGGCGGCGTGAAGATCACCCGCTTGGCTCCCACGGAATCGTACAGCGCCTTGCCCTGCTTGAAGCCGTGGTTACGCATCGCGATATCGTTCGCATGATCACTAAAGTGCACGTTCGGGATCGGCAGACCGAACTGGTCCTTCTCGGTTGCGTGCAGCGTGATGCGATTGGACTCTTGCGGCATGTCCTCGCCGACCAGCCACATGCCCGCCATGTTGTCGTATGCGTCCATCGCTGCCGAGAAGTCACGGCCCCAGTCGCCCGGATTCAGGAAGGCCGCCATGAACGGAACGCCCAGTGACAACGTCTCCATCTCGTAGCCGCCAACGAAACCGCGGCTGGTATCGTGGCGCGACTCGTCCTTGATGATGCCGGCCATCGTGGTGCCGCGGAACATGTGTACCGGCTTTTCGAAGATGCCGTAGACCGACGCGGTCATGTGACGCATGTAGTTCTTACCCACCTGGCCCGACGAGTTCGCCAGACCGTTGGGGAACATGCCCGAAGCCGAGTTCAGCAGCAGGCGCGGTGATTCGATCGAGTTACCGGCCACGCAGACGACTTTCGCCCGCTGGAAGAAACGGTTGCCTTTCGAGTCGGCATACAGGACGCCGGTGGCACGGCCTCGGGTGTCATGCTCGATCTTCAGTGCCTGTGCATCGGAACGCACCTCGAGGTGGCCGGTGGCCTCGCCCTTGGGGATCTCCGTGTACAGGGTCGACCACTTCGCGCCGGAGCTGCAGCCCTGGAAGCAGAAGCCGATCTGCTGGCATGCGCCACGACCGTCACGCGGTTTGGAGTTGATGGACATATTCCCGGTATGGAAATCCTTGTAGCCCATCTTCTTCGCACCGGCGGCCAGCACTTTGTAGTTGTTGTTGCCTGGCAGGCGCGGGATGCCGTTGGTGCCAGTGGTGCCCATCTTGTTTTCGGCGCGAGCATAGTACGGCTCGAGCTCGTCATAGTCCAGCGGCCAGTCCAGCAGGTTGGCGCCCTTGACATCACCGTAGACGGAGCGCGCGCTGAACTCATGCGGCTGGAAGCGGAGCGAAGCGCCGGCCCAGTGCACGGTCGATCCGCCGACGGCCTTCACGATCCATGCGGGAAGGTTGGGGAAGTCCTGGGACACGCGCCAGGTACCCGACGTCGTACGCTTGTCCAGCCAAGAGATCTTGCTGAACATTGGCCATTCGTCGTTCTCGAAGTCGCGAATCTCGTGGCGCTTGCCCGCCTCGAGAATCACGACATTGATGCCCTTCTGTGCGAGCTCGTTGCCCAGCGTACCTCCGCCTGCGCCCGAACCGATGATGACCACCACCTCATCATTGAGGCCGAATTTCTTTGCCATGTATGTCTCCCTGTGTTCTTGTATTGTCGTAGCAGCGAGATCACGCGTACGGCGCGTCGCCCATCCAGCTTTGGTCGTTGAAGCCGCGGTTGATGTATCCGCCGTGCGGAGCGGACGGCCCCTGGTAACCCAGCTTGGCCCAGACGGCCGGCTGGTTGTACAAGCTAACGACCAGGTCGCCGCGCAGCTTCAGGAAGAACGGGTGCTTGGCATCGGCCATCGCCTGCAGAATCTGCACGCGGTCGGACTCGGCTGCGACGTCGGCATAGGACTTGCCGAAACGTGAGTTCGCGTCAGCATTCGCCTTGGCGACACCGTCGAGCAGCAGTTGCTTCAGTGCGGCGTCGGCCTTGGCCTGGTCGGCATAGACGCCGACAGCGTTGGCATAGAGCTGGTCTTCGAAGCGCTCGTGCGGGAAGATGTCGCGAGCGACCTTGACCAGGGTGGCGAACGCGGCCTTGCCCAGTACCTCTTCGGCGAGAGCTGCATTCGGGATAAACATCATCGGCAGTCCGCCCCCGGCGGTGGCGACGGTGCCCGCCGTAGCGATCTTGAAAAACTGCCGACGTTTCGGCTGTTGGGGTGATGTCATCGTTGTCTCCTTCATGTTTTTTTAGATGGCGCACTGTCGGCGCGAGGTTGTGGGGCAAGCCTGATCGATAGAACCTCCTTTTTGCATGATGGCCGGTCCCACAGATCGCAGTACGGACCGGGACTCCATTCGTGATTATTTCCTGCGCGCAGGCGCTTCGGGTAGTAATGTGCTACTACGCACAGGGGTTTATTTCGCTACCGTAAAGTTCGTCGTGATGCGCCGCAAAATTCGCGGGCTTCCTCTGAAAACGTCAGGAATTTTCCTCGGCAGGTCGCAGCTTCATTTGCGTCGCAGCACAAAGTGGGCGGCTGAAATTCGGGGCTGACGAAAAAAAATGCTCCCCCGGTGGGAGAGCAAAAACCTAAAAGGGGATTTAGGCAAGTTCGAGGAGACTGCAGCAAGTCCCTCGAAGGCAGGTTACGGCAGCTTGCTCGAGATTATTTGACGGAGCGCAAATGCAGACAGCTCCATGGGCTACCCGTCACCTACCCTTGAGCTGTCGCAAGGAGTGCAGGGCTTCGGGTCAGTTGTCTTCGAGCGGCGTATGGGCCGGGGCCTGCGGGAGCAGGTGCCCGAGCTTGCGCGCCTTGGTGGCAAGGTAGCGCGCGCTGAAGCTGGTACTGCCGGCGACGTGCTCGACGCGCTCGGTGCTGATGTCGAATTGCTTGAGGGCGTCGATCTTGCGGGGGTTGTTGGTCATCAGCCTGAGCGACTGGATGCCGAAGTGCTGGAACATGGGGGCGCAAATCGCGTAGCTGCGGAGGTCGTCGGCAAAGCCGAGCTGATGATTGGCCTCGACCGTATCGGCACCTTCTTCCTGCAGCCGGTAGGCGCGGATCTTGTTGATCAGTCCGATACCCCGCCCTTCCTGACGCAGATAGAGCAGGATGCCGCGTCCCTCGGCGGCGATGCGCTTGAGCGCGTTTTCCAGCTGGGCGCCGCAGTCGCAGCGCTGCGAGAACAGCGTATCCCCGGTCAGACACTCCGAGTGAAGGCGGGCGAGCACAGGCTGACCGTTACCCACTTCGCCCAGCGTAATGGCCAGGTGCTCCTTGCCGGTGCTGGGCTCAAAAAAAGCGTGCAGCTCGAACGTTGCCCAGGGTGTGGGCAACGCGCAGCTGGCCATGTACTGAAGGTCGGAGGGTGGATGAGAAGCAGGGCTGTGCTGCATAGAAGGTCTGTCAGGCGGGCGTTCAAATGAAAATGCGGCGTCGCGTCGACCGCGCCCGCCGCATTTCCGGTGGTCAGCCGGGATTATGCCGCAATCAGGGCATCCATGGCACTCCGGCTGTTGGCGAGTGCCGAATTAACAGCTTCCTCACCCATGGCCACGCCTTCGGTGTGGACAAACGTCACGTCAGTGATGCCGAGGAAGCCGAGCACACCTCGCAGGTAGGTTTCATGAAAATCCAGCACCTTCGCCGGGCCACTGCTGTAGACGCCGCCACGCGAGGTGAAGACGTAGAATTTCTTGCCCTGAACGAGCCCGACCGGCTGGCCCTGTTCGTTGTAATTGAAGGTGATGCCGACGCGCGCGACGTGGTCGATCCAGGCCTTCAGCGTCGAGCTGATCGAGAAGTTGTACATCGGCGCGCCGACGACCACGATATCTGCCGCTATCAGCTCGGTGACAAGATTGTCGGA
>CAZESK010000057.1:6328-8101 GCA_964515155.1 uncultured Bifidobacterium sp. | reverse complement strand
ATGTGGGTTCAGGGTAAATCGGGCAGTGCGTCCGGCCGGCCTCAGGGCAGGTCGAACAGGAGAAACTCGGCGGCTTCAGCGTCGCCGATGGTGATCATTGGTTCGCCTTCGATCTTGGCGGCGTCACCGCCCTCAAGGCGCTCGCCATTCACACTCAGTGCGCCGCGCACCAGGTGCAGGTAGGCGCGGCGTCCAGGCTGCAGCGCATGGGTGAGCTTCGTATCGCCGCCCAGCAGCGATGCGTAGATACGCGCATCCTGATGAATCTTCACTGCGCCGTCGCTGCCCTCCGGCGAGGCGATCAAGCGCAGGCAGTTGCGCTTGGACTCGGCGTCGACATGCTTTTCCTCATAGCCGGGCGTGATGCCCTTGACCGAGGGCTCGATCCAGATTTGCAGGAAATGCACGCCTTTCGTCTCCGAATGGTTGAATTCGCTATGCGTCACACCGGTGCCGGCGCTCATGCGCTGCACGTCGCCGTAGCGCAGGACCGAGCCATTACCCATGCTGTCCTTGTGAGCCAGTTCACCATCCAGAACGTAGGAGATGATTTCCATGTCGCGGTGGCCGTGCGTACCGAAACCTCGAGCGGGCTGAACCTCATCTTCATTAATCACGAGCAAAGGGCCAAACCCGGTGTGACGCGGGTCGTAGTAGTGCCCGAAGGAAAAAGTGTGCCGGGAGTACAGCCAGCCGAAATTCGCAATGCCGCGGTCATCGCTTTTACGCAGCTCGATCATGAGCTTGGTCCTTTATGCAATAATTTCGAATGTTTGAAATCCGAATATTTCAAGAGAAAGCAAGGAAATATTGGTTTTTATTCGGGAGTTCGCAGTATCTATGGGTGAGGCATCCAAGGAAAAGCGAAATGTTTCCCTGCCAACCATCGAAAAATTCGAATGACTAAATTAAGCCTGGATGCTCTGCTGGTGCTCGACGCCATTGACCGGGGCGGCACATTCGCTGCGGCTGCCAAGGAATTGTTTCGGGTTCCCTCGACAGTTTCCTACGCGGTCGCGAAGCTGGAAGAGGATTTGGACGTGGTCCTGTTTCTTCGCGCCGGGCCGCGGGTGGAGCTGACGGCAGCGGGCCGCGCCTTGCTGGCCGACGGACGCGAATTGCTGCTGGCTGCACAGCGTCTGGAGCATAAAGTCCGGCGCGTCGCGCGCGGCTGGGAGGCCGAGTTCAGTATCGCTATCGAAGGGCTGTTTTCGCCCGACCTGTTCGCGGCGGAGCTGCGGGCCTTTTACGAGGTTGCTGACAGCACGCGTCTTCGCTTCCTCCATGAGGCCTTGTCGGGCTCCTGGGAAGCTTTGCTGGACCGCCGCGCAGACCTGGTGATTGGCGCGGCAGGCGACGGTCCGCCGGGCGGCGGCTATATGGCCGAGCTGATCGGCGTACTGCAATTTACTTTTGCGGTCGCACCATCCCATCCACTGGCGGCAATCGACCGACCACTGACCCGGGAGGATCTGCTGCGTCACAGGGTGGTCTCGGTCGCTGATTCTGCGCGTCGCCTGCCTCCGCGCACTGTCGGCCTCCTGGTCGGGCAGGACACGGTGACGGTACCGAGCCTGATGGATAAACTCCGGTTCCAGGTCGAGGGATTGGGGGTGGGTTTCCTGCCCGCGGCATGGGCGAGGGCCGCCATTGACGCTGGACTATTGATCGAAAAGGCGGTGGTCGAGCCGCGGCCGCCAGAGCGGCTCTACCTGGCCTGGCGCAGCGGCGAGCAGGGCTCGGCACTGGCCTGGTGGATAGATCGTCTCCGCA
>CAZESK010000057.1:4120-6228 GCA_964515155.1 uncultured Bifidobacterium sp. | reverse complement strand
CTCGTGGTTGCCGTAGATCGCTGTTTTCTGCCGCGCCTCGAGGTGAATGAACGGATGTCCGGTATCGTGGCCCCGCGCATGTCGAAGCGCATAGCCCTCGCCGTAGGCACAGGCCAGCACGAAATGATTGCGGGTCAGCAGCTCCAGCTTGTAACGCAGCTGAAAAATCGTCACCCTCACATTGCTACCACTGATCGAGCGACCAGCCAGTCGCATCATCAGCATGATTTCCTCCAGCGGTATCACGCTGCCGATATGGGCGAGGAAGAGCTCGGCCAGCGGGACTTCAGAGGCCGCGAGCTGTATCGCATTGTTGTTGTAGCCGAGGATGCGCGTTTCGGCGTTCAGGGTGAGGATGCCGCCACCAAGCTCGGACTGCAGATGTTTCTGGCGCCGCAGGCTTGCGACGACTCTGCGCGCGAGGTCGTGCATGGCCTGACGGCCGCTGACCCAGTCGCTGACGACGATCGGCGTTTCGATCCAGTCGCTGGTAGGGAACTCCCTGTCGAAGACGAGAATCACCGGCGCAGGCGGAAAGTCATGTTCGCTGCTTTCGCAGACTGACAGATATTCACGACTCCCGATCGCCCAGAGCTCATCGATGATGAACGGATCGGTGGCCTCGATCAGTACGATCGAGACCCGATCCGGCGTGTTCTCGAGATAGTGGGTGCCAAAGGGCTCTGCGATCTGCTCGAGCCGCCAGCGTAGCGGTTTTCCGGAATGAAGATGGCGGGGAAAGGCCGAGTTGACTGCGGCGATCTCTTTGGTGATGCAATCGAACAGACGCTGTCCCATCACCCGAAGGTAAACATTCATGCGGGCTCCTGCGGTGCCTGCCGCACCGATCGGTGGCCGTGGATGAGCGAATGGTCTCCGCCAAGCTTCTCACCCCACAGCCAGATTCACTTCCTGCATGTCCCGGATGTTTTCCCACAAATTGGCGTGCAGCAGACGAGCGCGCTCCTGCAACGCGTACAGCCGAATTTCGATGGTTGCGCTCCATTCCTCATCGCCCGCGATACTCAGCCGGCTCGCCGCAAGATCGGCCTGTACCGAGCGCTGTGGCAGCCAGGCGATGCCCGCGCCCTCGATGGCCAGCGCATGCAGGACCTCGGGTTGCGGGCTTTGAACGACGATGTTGAACGATGGGTCACTCGGCCGGAAGCGGATCAGCCCATTGCAGATTCTGCCGAAGAAGGTTTCTGGCGGATAGGAGAGGATCGGCAGCTGCCGGATGCGTGTTTCGCTGAGTAGATACATCGGTGCGCCATCCGCATCCGCGCGACAGACCGGGATCAGGCGCTCCTTGCCGAGATTGATCGAGGGGCAGGCGCGGTCATCGATGGACATCGGCACCAGATTGCTCTGATAGGCCATCAGTAGGTCGCAACGGCCGCCGGACAAGGCGATCACGCCCTCGTAGGTTTCGCCGGTCTGGACATCGAACTTCAGGCCACTGATCTGGCCGCTTAATTTCCCTATCCAGTCCGGCATCACACTCCGGACCAGGGAGTTTGCAACGAATAGCTTGATACCCGAGAAAACCCGGCTGCGGTGGCCGAGCGCAAGGCGCGTGTCCTGCAACTGCCGCACCATCTCGCGGGCGGCATCGCGAAACAGATGACCGGCCATCGTCAAGCGCGGAGGTACGGTATCCCGGTCCACCAGTGCAATCCCTATCCAGTCCTCGAGTGAGCGGATGCGGCGGCTGAAGGCTGACTGGGTGACATTGCGGGCTTGGGCAGCGCGGGTAAAACTCGACAGGTCCGACAGGACAAGAAAATCCTCGAGCCATTCGATATCCATTGCTCCTCCCAGGCTGCGCCGTGTTGCGCATCGTGCTGTCGATGGCAAACACTGCGGATTGACCGGTTGAAGTTATTTAAATTACAACCAGCGCATGCATCGCAATGTAAACAAAAAAGTTCCCCTCCGGTAGGCCTGCTGGCGGGCGAATGAACATACCGTCGGCCGATTTCTTTGAAATCCGGAAAGACTGTCACTGCTGCACAACGAAAAAATCGCGCTCCCGGGCAGCGATGGCGAAAAGACGAACCAAAATCCTGCGGGGCGATAGTGCAGCACCCAAGCAGCACCCAAGCAGC
>CAZESK010000057.1:0-4020 GCA_964515155.1 uncultured Bifidobacterium sp. | reverse complement strand
GCAGCGCCAGGGCATCGCACTGGCTTGGCAAGGCGGTCAGCAAAAAAAAACCGCCGGCAAGCCGGCGGTTTCATCAGGACACGAGATCGATCAGTGATCGTTGATGTCGTTATCCTTGGTCTCGCGAACGAACAGGGTGCCGATCACCGCAGTTGCCAGCGCGATGATGATCGGGTACCACAGGCCATAGTAGATATCGCCTTTGTAGGCCACCAGCGCGAACGACATGGTAGGCAACAGACCGCCGAACCAGCCGTTGCCGATATGGTAGGGAAGGGACATCGACGTGTAGCGAATACGGGTCGGGAACATCTCGACCAGCATTGCCGCGATCGGGCCGTACACCATCGTGACGTAGAGCACGAGAATAACCAGCAGTACCAGCACCATCGGTTTGTTGATCTGCGACGGATCGGCCTTGGCCGGATAGCCTGCTTCCTTGATCATTGCCTTGAGCGCGTCGCCGAACTCCTTATCCTTGACGGCGGCATCTTCCTTCGACAGGACAGATGCATCGAACGATTCCAGTACCTGGTCGCCGATCTTGATGACGGCCGGCGTACCTGCCGGAGCGGCTTCGTTGGTGTAGGCCACCGACGCTGCAGCGAGCTTGGCTTTGGCGATATCGCACGACGAGGTGAACTTCTTGGTTCCGGTCGGGTTGAACTGGAACTGGCACTCGGCCGGGTCGGCAACCACAACCACCGGCGAGTTCTTGGCGGCGGTTTCGAGGGCCGGGTTGGCAAAGTGAGTCAGGCCCTTGAAGATCGGGAAGTAGCTCAGTGCGGCGAGCACGCAACCGACCATGATGATCTTTTTGCGCCCGATCTTGTCCGACAACGCGCCGAACACGATAAAGAACGGCGTGCCGATGAGCAGTGCTGCAGCGATCAGGATATTAGCGGTCGCCCCATCCACCTTCAGCGTCTGCGTCAGGAAGAACAGTGCGTAGAACTGACCGGTGTACCAGACCACGGCCTGGCCGGCAGTCAGGCCGACCAGCGCGAGGATGACCAGCTTCAGGTTCTTCCACTGGCCGAAGGCCTCGGACAGCGGTGCCTTCGAGACCTTACCTTCTTCCTTCATCTTCTTGAAGGCCGGCGACTCGTTCATTGACAGGCGGATCCAGACCGAGATACCGAGCAGGAAGATCGACACGAGGAACGGAATGCGCCAGCCCCAATCAGCGAAAGCCTCTTCGCCCAGTGCGGTTCGCGTGGCGAGGATCACCATCAGCGACAGGAACAGGCCCAGCGTCGCGGTCGTCTGGATCCACGCCGTGAACGCACCGCGCTTGCCATCAGGCGCGTGCTCGGCCACGTAGGTCGCTGCGCCGCCGTATTCGCCGCCGAGTGCGAGGCCCTGCAGGATACGCAGTATGATCAAGATGATTGGCGCAGCGATACCGATGCTGGCGTAGTTGGGCAGCAGGCCGACGATGAAGGTCGATGCACCCATCAGCAAGATGGTCACGAGGAAGGTGTACTTGCGGCCAACCATGTCGCCGAGACGGCCGAACACGATCGCGCCGAAAGGACGCACGATGAAGCCGGCGGCGAAGGCGAGCAGCGCGAAAATAAATGCGGTGTTCGGATCAGTGCCCGCGAAAAACTGCTTCGCGATGATCGCAGCAAGCGCGCCGTACAAATAAAAGTCGTACCACTCGAACACGGTGCCGAGCGACGACGCGAAAATGACTTTCCTCTCTTCCGCGGTAATGCTGCGCGAGGGGGCCTGAGCAGTGGCCATGGTGTCTCCTTAGTTATATGCAGAACATTGGACGTGTGTCGTCACAATCGTCGCGAGTGTAGGGAGCCAAACTTACGCTGGCCTTGCTTCAAACTTACGAAAGCTTACAAGCGGGGTGTTAAATAGAACGGTCGTGCGGTTAACTATGCTATTCTCGATTGACTTACGACTCTTGTCGCATTGACAAAATATCTGGAGACCTTCATGACCGACGCCGTCATCGTATCGACCGCCCGCACGCCGCTCGCAAAATCCTGGAAAGGCGCCTTCAACATGACCCACGGCGCCACGCTCGGCGGCATTGCCCTCGAGGCGGCGATGGCCCGCGCCGGTATCGACCCTGCGCAGGTCGAGGACGTCATGATGGGCTGCGCCAACCCAGAAGGCGCAACCGGCTGGAATATTGCGCGCCAGGTCGCGCTGCGCGCTGGTTGCCCGGTCAGCACGCCCGGTATCACCATCAACCGCTTCTGCTCCTCCGGCCTGCAGACCATCGCCAGCGCCGCGCAGCGCATCATCGCTGGTGAAGGTGATATCTATGCGGCCGGTGGCGTCGAATCCATCTCGTGCGTACAGAACGAGATGAATACCCACATGTTCAAGGACCCGTGGCTTGAGGAGCATAAGCCGGAAATCTACTGGCCGATGTTGCAGACCGCTGAAATGGTCGCCAAGCGGTACAGCATTGCACGCGAGCGGCAGGATCACTATGGCGTACAGAGCCAGTTACGCGCCGCGGCTGCGCGTGATGGGGGGCGCTTCGATGACGAGATCGTGCCGGTGACCACGACAATGGCTGTGGCCGATAAAACCACCGGCCAGATCGTCACGCGCGAAGTTACCGTCTCGGCCGACGAAGGTATCCGCGCCGACACGGCCTATGAGGGTGTATCTCAGATTCGTACCGCGATTCCGGGTGGCGTGATTTCTGCCGGTAACGCGAGCCAGTTTTCGGATGGCGCATCGGTGGCTATCGTCATGAGCGACAAGGCCGCCGCCGCAGCCGGCAAGACACCGCTGGGTATTTTCCGTGGCTTTGCCGTCGCCGGTTGCGAGCCCGACGAGATGGGTATTGGCCCGGTGTTCGCCATTCCGAAGCTGCTCAAGCAGACCGGCGTGAAGATGGAAGACATTGACCTCTGGGAGCTCAATGAAGCCTTCGCCGTGCAGGTGCTGTACTGCGCGGACAAGCTCGGCATTCCGATGGATCGCCTGAACGTCAATGGCGGCGCGATCGCGCTTGGCCATCCGTATGGCACCTCCGGCGCTCGCCTGACCGGACACGCGCTGATCGAAGGCAAGCGTCGCGGCGCGAAGTACGTCGTGATCACCATGTGCATCGGCGGCGGGCAGGGTGCCGCTGGCCTGTTCGAGGTAGTCTGACCCGCGCAGCGCGTCCATGCCATCGCTGATCCTGTCGCGGCGCGACCTCGACTTCCTCCTCTATGAGTGGCTGGACGTCGAGGCGCTCTGTCGGCGTCCGCGATTTGCCGAGCACAGCCGGGAAACCTTTGATGCAGTGCTCGATCTGTGCGCACAGATCGCCAGCGACAAATTTGCCCCGCACAATCGCAAGGCTGACGAGCATGAGCCACAGGTCGATGGTGAGCGGGTTACGCTGATACCTGAGACGCACGGCGCCCTGCGCGCCTTCTGCGATGCCGGGCTGATGGCAGCCGGCCAGGATGCCGCGCTGGGCGGCATGCAGCTGCCCTGCGTGATCGAGAAGGCTGGCTTTGCCTGGTTCAAGGGCGCCAACGTTGCCACCGCAGCGTATCCGATGCTCACCATCGGCAATGCCAACACCCTGCTTAAGTGCGGCACCCCGGAGCAGATCGAGCGCTTTGTCAGGCCCATGCTCGAGGGCCGCTTCTTCGGCACCATGTGCCTGTCCGAGCCTCAGGCTGGCTCCAGCCTGTCCGACATTGTCACGCGTGCCGAGCCGCAGGCCGATGGCAGCTACCGACTGCGCGGCAACAAGATGTGGATTTCCGGTGGCGAGCATGAACTCGCCGAGAACATTGTGCATCTCGTACTGGCCAAGGTGCCGGGGCCGGATGGCAAGCTGATCCCCGGCGTCAAAGGCATCTCGCTGTTTGTCGTACCGAAATTCCTGGTCAATGACGACGGTGGCCTCGGCGAGCGCAACGACGTGGTGCTGGCCGGCCTGAACCACAAGATGGGCTACCGTGGCACCACCAACTGCCTGCTGAATTTTGGCGAAGGCCGGCACCGGCCGGGCGGCCAGGCTGGCGCGGTCGGCTGGCTGGT
>CAZESK010000056.1:3735-15152 GCA_964515155.1 uncultured Bifidobacterium sp. | reverse complement strand
GATAGTGCTGCAACCAGTGTGAAAGTAGGTCATCGTCAGGCTACCCTACCCCAGCTGGCATCGCACACGCGAACGCCCGCCAAAAAACCCTCGATTACATACGATCGAGGGTTTTTTGCTTTTACACAGATGAAAAAGTACGTCGGAAAAATTCTAGACCGCCGAAAACAGAAAACTTGCTCAAAACCCTGACAGTATGCGCCGGCGGCATTCTGGTGGCGGACCAAAACCGGTTGAACGCACAATATCTTCCAGAGTGAATTCAATCTGAAACCACTGGCAAAAAGGCGTGGTGTACCGGTAATTCCAAACATAACCGCGGTCGCGGGCAAGCCCAAAGGTGCTTCGGGAAACCCCGAGTACATCAACAACCTCGGCCTTGCTCATGTTCGGTTTGATTTTGGCGAAGTTATCCTCGTTCAGAAGCTGTCGAAACCCAGTTGCCCTACCATCAGGATTAAAATCAACCGAGTAGGTATGCCGCCCAAACGGCCCCCTGGGAAAGTCCAACCGATGCGCGGAGGCCAAGTCGGCCGGCATCGGATTCGGCGTACCGAGTCGCGCCATCACTTCATCGCGTGTAAGACCAATCATCGCAGGGGAAGGTGAATAGGAGGTAGCGCACCCGGCGAGAAACGCCGCCGCGCCCACGAACGCTAACCGGAACCAAAGAAAAACCATCACATCGCGAATTCTGGCGACCATGTTGCGCTCCATAAACAATTCTTGGATCATTGCCCGCATTAAATTCTAATCATGTTTCACGGAGCCGACATGCACGCAGCTGAGCCCCGCCCCACCATTGGATTTTTCGGTATCGGTCTCATGGGCAAGCCCATGGCGACTAACTTACTGAAAGCCGGCTACCCCCTTGTAGCATGGAACCGCACGACGGCTAAGGCGGCCGAACTCGAGCTTCATGGGGCAAGCGTAGCCGAGACACCGGAAGCGGCAGCCAAAGCAGACATTCTTATCACGATGCTCGCAGCGGGCCCCGAAGTCAGGCAAGTACTCGGTTCGATCATTGAAGTCATCGCTCCCGGCGCACTCGTGATTGATATGAGCTCGACCCGGCAATCCGAAGCCGAGGAAATCAGCGCGATGCTGGAGGCACATGGCGTCCACTTCATCGATGCACCGGTCTCCGGGGGAGTGCTGGGCGCAGAAGCGGCTACGCTAGCGATCATGGCCGGAGGAACTGCTGATCAATTCGAACGTGCCAAGCCAGTGCTGTCCGCCATGGGGCGGCCGACTCTGGTTGGCCCGGCCGGTTGCGGTCAACTATCGAAACTCTGTAACCAGCTGATCGTCGGCGCGACACTCAACATCGTCGCAGAGGCGTTACTGCTGGCCGAAGCCGGGGGCGCGAGCCCTGCGGCCGTGCGCGATGCGATTCGAGGAGGCTTCGCCGAGAGCAGAATCCTCGAGGTGCACGGCAAGCGTATGCTCGACCGAAATTTCCTGCCCGGTGGGCAAATCAAAACGCAGCTCAAGGACATGGAAAACATACTCGATGCCGCCACAAAAGCAGGCATCCGCCTCGGCGTCACTGAGCTGGTCACGCAGTACTACGCATCCATCGTCGGCGCTGTGCCACATGCTGATCAGTCAGCGATCTTGCTGGCCGTCGAACAGGCCAACCCCAACCGCCGCGTGGGTACCGATCCCGATCGGTTGCCTGCGTGAACGAGATCAGCGCAGGGGCGGAGCGGCGAGAAACTGCTCGGCCAGGCGAACCCAGTAGCTGGCACCGATCGGCAACAGCTCATCGTTGAAGTCGTAGCTCGGGTTGTGCAGATTGCACGGCCCAAGGCCGTGGCCCATCTCTCGATGGGCACCGTCGCCATTGCCAATGAACACGTAGCAGCCGGGTTTCTCAAGCAACATGAATGCGAAGTCTTCCGACCCCATCGTCGGCTCGACATTCGCCAGCACACCATCGTTCCCAACAACTTCCTTCATGACACCAACAGCGAACCCTGTCTCAGGGACGTGATTAATCAGCGGTGGATAATTACGACGGAAGTTAAACTCTACCGAAGCCCCAAAGGCCGCGGCAGTATGCTCTGCGATCTCACGCATGCGACGTTCCACCATGTCGAGCACCGGGATCGTAAACGTACGGACTGTTCCGATCATGCTGGCTGAATCGGGCACGATATTGGTCGCACTACCCGAGTGGATCTGTGTCACCGACAAAACAGAAGAATCGATCGGGCTGGTATTGCGTGAGACGATCGTCTGCCAGCTCTGTGCGATTTGTACAGCGACCATGATGGGGTCAACCGACAGATGCGGCTGGGCAGCGTGCGAGCCCTTGCCATGAATCGTTAGCTCAAATTCGTTCGATGAGGCCATCATCGGGCCCGCCACCACACCCATCGTACCGACCTTCATATTCGGCCAGTTGTGCATGCCGAACACGGCCTCCATTGGGCATTGCACGAACAGGCCGTCATCCATCATCGCCTTCGCACCGCCGGCGCCCTCTTCTGCTGGCTGAAAGATCACGTAGACCGTTCCATCGAAATTGCGATGTTTCGACAGGTAGTAAGCAGCCCCAAGCAGCATCGCCGTATGGCCGTCGTGACCGCACGCATGCATCTTGCCTTCATTGCGCGACTTATGCTCAAAGGTGTTGTGCTCGACAAGCGGGAGTGCATCCATGTCGGCACGAAGGCCAACGGTGCGAGTGCTGCTACCGTTACGGATAATACCGACCACACCTGTCTGGCCCATGCCGCGAATGACGGGGATGCCCCACTCCGTCAGCTTGCGCTCGACCAGATCGGCGGTCTGTACCTCTTCGTACGACAGTTCCGGATTGGCGTGAATAGCGCGCCGGATCTGTTTCAATTCTTCGTGGAACTGCAGAATGGGATCGATCAGTTTCATGATGGCCTCGTTGCGCTCTTCGGAGTCGGGCTAGCGTCACCGCCGCACCGATGTGTAATATTACCTTCACCCTGTCCGGCATGACACTTGCGGATATGGAAAGCCATATTCACAGCAAGGATACCGAGTGACTACCCAAATCATACGCGCTGCCTGTCCCCATGACTGCCCTGATACCTGTGCGATGCTGGTCAAGGTACGCGACGGAAGGGCGATCGAGATCAAGGGCGACCCGACACACCCAAACACCGCAGGCGTGCTCTGCACGAAAGTCTCGCGCTATCTTGAGCGCACTTACCACCCGGACCGGATACTGCATCCGATGCGGCGCATTGGACGCAAGGGGGAGGGCCGCTTCGAGCGGATCAGCTGGGAAGAGGCCTTGTCCCTCATCGCCGGTCGGCTGCAGAAAATCGCAGCGAGCGACGCACGCGCTATCCTGCCTTACAGCTATGCCGGCACGATGGGCATGGTGCAAGGTGAATCCATGGCCATGCGCTTCTTCAATCGGATTGGCGCCTCCCGACTTGACCGCACCATTTGCGCCTCGGCAGGCAGCGTCGGCTACAAGTACACCATTGGCGCCAAAATTGGTACTGATACCGAGCAGTTCGAGAATGCGAAGCTGATCCTGATCTGGGGCGGCAATCCCATCGCCTCCAACCTGCATTTCTGGATGAAAGTACAGGAGGCGAAGCGGCGTGGCGCCATCGTTGTAGCCATTGATCCGTATCGTTCGCTGACGGCTGAAAAATGCCATCACCACATCGCCGTCCTGCCCGGAACCGACGCCGCGCTCGCTCTGGGCATCATGCATGTATTGGTGCGTGATGACTTGCTTGACCACGACTACATCGCTGACTTCACGCTCGGCTTTGAAGCGCTTCGGGAGCGTGTCTCTGCATGGACGCCGCAGCGGGCGGCGGCGACCTGCGGCATCCCCGTGCAGGAAGTCGAGCTGCTCGCCCGCCTCTATGGCGAGACAGCGCGCCGGGGCGAGCCGGTGGCTATCCGCGTCAATTACGGTGTGCAGCGCACCCGCGGCGGCGGCATGGCCGTACGCAACATCACCTGCCTGCCGGCACTGGTGGGCGCATGGCGGCATCCTGCCGGTGGTGTGCTGCTGTCCTCGGGCGACAGCTTTCCGAAGCAGGTCAACCAACTCGAGCGTCCTGATCTTGCGCCGCTCGATCCGGAGCGACCGCCGCGGACCATCAACATGAGCACGATTGGCGACGATCTGCTGTGCGATACCTCTCCGGAGTTCGGACCGAAAGTTGAAGCCGTCATCGTCTACAACGCGAATCCGGTTGCCGTCGCGCCGGAATCGGCGAAGGTGGCCCGGGGCTTTGCTCGCGACGACCTGTTCACTGTCGTGCTCGAGCACTTCCGCACCGACACCGTCGACTACGCCGACATTGTGCTGCCTGCGACGACGCAGCTCGAGCACACGGATGTCCACGCCACCTATGGTCATTTGTATATCGTTGCCAATAATCCCGCGATCGCGCCGCTGGGCGAGGCGCTGCCCAACAGCGAGATCTTCCGCCGGCTGGCAACACGCATGGGTTTCGATGACCCCTGTTTTTCGGACACCGATGACGATCTCGCAGCGCAGGCCTTCGACCCGCAAGATCCGAAGGCATCGCATTTCGACTGGGCGCACCTGAAAAGCAGCGGCTGGATCAAATTGCAGATGCCGGCCGCGCCCTTTGCCCACGGTGGCTTTCCCACGCCATCGGGCAAGTGCGAGTTCTACTGCGAACGTATGGTTGCTGCGGGCCTCGATCCGCTACCAGACTACATCCCGCCCTACGAATCGCCGGCCTCGGCCCCCGAGTTGGCCAGCATGTATCCGCTGGCCATGATTTCGCCGCCGCAAAGGAACTTTCTTAACACCACGTTCGTCAATGTGCAGAGCTTGCGCGATACGGAAGGTGAGCCGCACCTCGAGATTCATCCGGTGGATGCGGCCGGGCGCGGCATTGCCGATGGTGACATCGTGCGGGTTTTCAATCAGCGCGGTGAAATGCGTGTACGCGCCCGCCTCAACGACGGCGCTCGCCAGGGTCTGGTGGTTGCCTTGTCCATTTGGTGGAAAAAGCTCGCGCCGGATGGCCGCAATGCCAATGAACTCACCAGCCAACGCCTGACCGACATGGGCCGCGCGCCGACCTTCTACGACGTGCTGGTGCAGGTCGAGAAAGCCGTCCCTTCACCCTGAAAGTCCTGATGAAGACCATCCCGCAATGCCTGTCCGGCCTGATCATCGCGTTATCTCTGGGCGGCTGCGCCTCCCTCGGCTATTACGTGCAGGCGATGCAGGGGCAGATGTCACTGATGTCCAGCGCCAAGCCCATCGACACATGGCTGGCCGACCCCGGGGTTACTGATGATCTCAAGACCCGCCTGCAGCGCGCAAAGGATATCCGCGCCTTTGCAGCGCGTGAGCTCGGTCTGCCCGACAACCGTAGCTACACCAGCTATGCCGATCTGAAGCGGCCGTATGTCATGTGGAATGTGGTCGCTACACCCGAGCTGTCGATGAAACCGGTGCAATGGTGCTTTCCGGTCGCAGGCTGTGTCGATTATCGCGGTTACTACAGCAAGGAGGCTGCGCAACAATTCGCCGATAGCCTTCGGCGCCAGGGGCATGACGTGCGTGTTTCTGGTGTGCCGGCCTACTCCACACTCGGCTGGTTCGACGATCCCGTGCTTTCAACTTTCATCGGCTATCCGGAGGCCGAAGTCGCGCGCCTGGTGTTTCATGAGCTTGCCCACCAGGTCGCCTATGCTCCTGGCGATTCCCAGTTCAACGAATCCTTCGCAACAGCGGTCGAGGAAGTCGGCGTGGCGCGCTGGCTTGCGGCGCAGGGCGATGATGGCATGCGTGAGCGCTATCTGGCATGGCACCAGCGCAAGCACGATTTCCTCGCGCTGCTCAACGCACACCGGCAACAGCTGGAAGCCAACTTCGAGAGCATGGCCTCCGACACCGACAAGCGCATGCGCAAGGCGGAGATATTCGCGGCGCTCAAGCGTGAGTACGAAACCGTGAAAGCCGAGCGCTGGGGCGGCTATGCCGGCTACGACCGCTGGTTCACCGAGCCCGTGTCCAACGCGCACTTCGCGCTCGTGGCCACTTACCACGATCTTGTGCCGGCCTTTCATCAGTTGTATGCGGAGACTGATGACATCCGCACGTTTTATCGTCGTGTGAAAAGCATCGCCAAGCTCGACCCATCCCGGCGGCGTGCGTCGCTCGAACCGTACGCTGCAGCCGCTGCAGCGCAGCAAGCCGGACCCGGCAAACTCGCACGAACTGTTGCAGCGCAGTAAAACACAAGGCGAAGGATTTCCGCTAGCATTCCCCGCAGGAGAAGACCAGCTGTCCGTTCACCCCCGCGGACATCCCTCGCTACAGCGCAGCGCTGCCGATGTACCGGCGGTGCGAGCGCACACAACAAACAGAGGTGCTGCATGGAGAAGTTCTGGACCCGCTCGTATCCGGCCGGTGTGCCTGCCGAGATCGATTACACCCGCTACCGCTCGCTCGTGCATCTGATGGAGGAGTCGTTCGCACGCTTCGCGCAGCGCGATGCCTACGTCTGCATGGGAAAGTCCATCACCTATGGCGACGTGGACCGCATGTCGCGCCAGCTCGGCGCGTGGCTGCAGGCTCAGGGGCTGCAGCCCGGCGCCCGTGTCGCGCTGATGATGCCCAACGTGCTGCAGTATCCGGTGGCTATCGCAGCCGTGCTGCGCGCCGGCTTTGTGGTTGTCAATGTGAACCCGCTCTACACACCGCGCGAGCTGGAGCACCAGCTCAGGGATTCCGGTGCAGAGGCGATCGTCATCCTCGAGAATTTCGCGCATACGCTGGAGAAGGTCATTGGCCATACGCAGGTCAAGGTGGCCGTGGTGGCGAGCATGGGCGATCTGCTGGGAGGCATGAAGGGTGCGATCGTCAACTTCGTTGTACGCAACGTCAAAAAAATGGTGCCCCCGTTTTCCCTGCCGCATGCGATCCGTTTCAATAAGGTGCTGGCTGAGGGCGCCGGCATGCGCTTGCGGGAAGCCGCCCTGGGTCATGACGATATTGCCTTCTTGCAGTACACCGGTGGCACTACGGGGCTATCGAAGGGAGCGATGCTCAGCCACCGCAACCTGATCGCCAACCTGATGCAAAACGAGGTCTGGCTGCAGCCGGCAATGGACAAGCCGCCCAAGGTCGAGGCGCTCACTTTTGTCTGTGCGCTACCGCTTTATCACATCTTCGCGCTGACGGTCTGCTGCCTGATGGGCACGCGCCTCGGTGGGCGCAATCTCCTGATTCCCAACCCGCGCGACATTCCGGGCCTCGTGAAGGAGCTATCGAAATACAGGTTCAACATGCTGCCGGCAGTGAACACGCTCTACAACGCGCTGCTGAACCACCCGGATTTTGCGAAGATCGACTTCTCCGCGCTCAAGCTCTGCAATGGTGGTGGAATGGCGGTGCAAAAGGCAGTCAACGATCGCTGGCGCTCCGTGACCGGTAAAAGCATCATTGAAGGTTACGGTTTGTCGGAGACCTCGCCGGTCGCAACGGCCAATCCGGCCGATTCAACCGAGTTCAGCGGCACCATCGGGCTGCCGTTGCCCTCGACCGACATTGCCATCCTCGACGATGCAGGCCAGTACCTGCCGCAAGGTCAGATCGGGGAAATTGCCATTCGTGGACCGCAAGTGATGGAAGGCTACTGGCAGCAGCCAGAAGAAACGGCGCGCGTCATGACAGCCGACGGCTTTTTCCGCTCGGGCGACATCGGTGTCATGGACGAGCGCGGCTACGTCAGCATCGTCGATCGCAAGAAGGACATGGTGCTGGTGTCCGGCTTCAACGTCTATCCGAACGAGGTCGAAGGCGTCGTGGCCGCGCATCCCGGTGTGCTCGAATGCGCGGTGGTCGGCGTACCCGACCCGGGTACCGGTGAGGCTGTGAAGCTGTATGTCGTACGGCGCGATCCGTCACTTACTGCCGAGCAGCTGACCGACTACTGCCAGCAGCAGCTGACCGGCTACAAGCGGCCCAAGCTGATCGAGTTCCGTAACGAATTGCCGAAGTCGAATGTCGGCAAGATCCTGCGCCGGGAGCTGCGGGACGCCAAGCCGGCGGCCTGATCAATCTGCGGGCACTGGCGGCAGCGTCCTGGGCCGCCGGTCCTCGCCGACGGCCACATAGGTCAGTGTGGCCTCGGTCACCTTCACCACCTCGGACTGCAGCCGGTTGCGCTCTGCATAGACCTCGACCGTCACCGTGACCGAGGTCGTGCCCGTCCTGATGATCTTCGAATAGAACGACAGCAGATCGCCGACGAACACCGGCTGCTTGAACACGAACGAGTTCACGGCCACCGTGCCGACGCGGCCATTGGCGCGTCGCACCGCAGGGATCGCGCCGGCGATATCGACCTGGGCCATGATCCATCCGCCGAAGACGTCGCCGTGTATGTTCGCGTCGGCTGGCATTGGCATGACGCGCAGCGTGGGCATGCCATCGGGCAGCCGGGTGGTTTCCTGAGAATTCATGACGCTTCCTGAAAGGTTCAGGCGGCTAGCGCTACAATCGAGGGCTGCGCCGCATTCGCCGGCAAGCATAACCCACTCGCAACATCCGCCACGGATTCCCCGCACCCATGCGCCACCACGCCAGCCCTGCCACTGAAGCCCCTGCCAACCCGGGGGGGCGTAATGAGTGGGCAACCTTGAAGACCCTCCTGCCCTACCTGTGGCAATGGAAATGGCGTGTGCTGGTGGCGCTGGGTTGTCTCGTTCTCGCCAAGGTCGCCAACGTTGGCGTGCCGCTGGTACTCAAGCATCTGATCGATGGCCTGACGATCACACCCGAGCGGCCGGCGTCCTTGCTGGCGCTGCCGGTTGCCATGCTGGTGGCCTACGGGCTGCTGCGGCTGTCCACCACAGCCTTTACGGAACTGCGCGAGTTCTTTTTTGCGAAAGTCACGCAGCGCGCGGTGCGTAACATTGCACTGAAAGTCTTTCGCCACCTGCATGCGCTGTCGCTGAGATTTCACCTGAACCGGCAAACCGGAGGTGTCACCCGCGACGTCGAGCGTGGCACGCGAGGTATCTCCTCACTGGTGTCCTACACCTTGTTCTCGATTCTGCCGACGCTGGTCGAGATCTCGCTGGTCATCGGCTATCTGGCCTTGCAATACGACGTCTGGTTTTCCGTAATCACCGTGGTCGCGCTGCTGGCGTACATTGCTTTCACCGTCGTGGTTACCGAGTGGCGCACGCATTTCCGCCGCACGATGAACGATCTGGATTCCAAGGCCAACACGCGTGCCATCGATTCCCTGCTGAACTACGAAACCGTCAAGTACTTCGGCAACGAAGAGTACGAAGCGAAGCGCTATGACGAAGGCCTGCAGCGCTACGAACAAGCCGCCGTGCGCTCACAGACCTCGCTCAACCTGCTCAACACCGGGCAGTCGCTGATCATCGCGATCGCTGTGACCCTGATCCTCTGGCGTGCCACGCTGGGCGTGATCGGCGGCACCATGTCACTCGGCGATCTGGTGCTGGTCAATGCCTTCATGATCCAGTTGTATATCCCGCTGAATTTTCTCGGCGTGATCTACCGCGAGCTCAAGCAGAGCCTGGCGGATATGGAAAAAATGTTTACCTTGCTCGACCAGCACCGCGAGGTGGCTGATGCTCCGGATGCTTCGGCGCTGCAAGTCACACGCGCCGAGTTGCAATTCGAGCATGTGAATTTCGGCTACGAAGACAGGCGCCAGATCCTGTTCGATGTCGATTTCACCGTGGCAGCAGGGACGACGACGGCCGTGGTCGGTCATAGCGGTTCCGGCAAGTCCACACTGGCGAGGCTGTTGTTTCGTTTCTATGACGTTGATGAGGGTGCCATCTGGATCGACCGACAAGATATTCGTCGGGTGACGCAGGCGTCGCTGCGCCAGACGATCGGCATCGTGCCGCAAGACACCGTACTCTTCAACGACACCATCGAGTACAACATTGCTTATGGCAAGCCAGGGTCGACACATGAAGAAATCGTCGCCGCTGCCCGCGCTGCCTACATTCATGACTTCATCATCAGCCTGCCCGATGGCTACCAGACCACGGTCGGGGAACGCGGATTGAAGCTCTCCGGTGGCGAGAAGCAGCGTGTAGCGATCGCGCGCACGCTGCTCAAGAACCCGGCTATTCTCATTTTTGACGAAGCCACCTCCGCACTCGACTCGCAAGCCGAACAGGCCATTCAGGCCCAGCTGAAAGAGATCGCGCGTAACCGGACGACGCTGGTGATTGCGCACCGCTTGTCGACGATCGCAGACGCGCATCAGATCCTCGTCATGTCGAAGGGGCGCATCGTCGAGCGCGGTGCCCATGCAGAGCTTCTCGCCATGCGAGGCCTGTATGCCGAGATGTGGGATCGTCAGCAGGCGCGCCGCGACGGCACCGACGAGGCTGGCGATTCGGCCGGTGAGTCGGTTGAGTTTTCCAGTATGGTGGCGACAGGGCGTGCCTGAGCCACGCCGACGATGAACCGGTCGGTTAAAATCCGTTAACTCCACTGGAAACTGTGATAACCATGGCGACTCCCGGCACCCTGACCCTCACCCGTCCCGACGACTGGCATGTGCACCTGCGCGACGGCGCAGTGCTGGCCGATGTGGTCCCTGACACGGCGCGGCAATTTGCCCGCGCCATCGTGATGCCCAACCTTAAGCCGCCGGTCACGACCGCCGCGATGGCCGCTGCCTATCGGGAGCGCATTCTGGCTGCTGTGCCGGATGGCATGCGCTTCGATCCGCTGATGACGCTCTATCTGACCGATAACACCAGCCCAGACGAGATCCGGCGCGCTGTCGAGAGCGGCATCGTATACGGTGTCAAGTTGTATCCTGCCGGCGCCACCACCAACTCCGACGCCGGCGTCACCGACCTCAAGCGCTGCATGCGCGCGCTGGAGATGATGCAGGAACTGGGTCTGCCGCTGCTGATTCATGGCGAAGTCACTGATGGCGACATCGACTTGTTTGACCGCGAGGCTGTCTTCATCGAACGTATCCTGCAGCCGCTGCGCAAGTCGCTGCCGGCCTTGCGCGTCGTGTTCGAGCACATCACCACCTGCGACGCAGCCGATTACGTACGCGAGGCCGAGGGCGACATCGCTGCCACCATCACGGCGCACCACCTGCTCTACAACCGCAATGCGATGTTCACTGGTGGTATCCGCCCGCACTATTACTGCCTCCCAGTGCTCAAGCGCGAGACTCACCGCCAAGCACTGTTGACCGCGGCGACCTCCGGCAATCCGCGGTTTTTCCTCGGTACCGATTCCGCGCCGCATCCGAAAGGGCTTAAGGAGCAGTCCTGCGGCTGCGCCGGCTGCTACACCGCATTACATGCGATGGAACTCTATGCCCAGGCCTTCGAGGCGGCCGATGCACTCGACAAGCTTGAGGGTTTTGCCAGCTTCCACGGGCCGGACT
>CAZESK010000056.1:0-3635 GCA_964515155.1 uncultured Bifidobacterium sp. | reverse complement strand
GCGGCCGATGCACTCGACAAGCTTGAGGGTTTTGCCAGCTTCCACGGGCCGGACTTTTACCGGCTGCCGCGCAACAGCGATACCGTTACCTTGCGCCGTGAAGCCTGGGTCATTCCCGACGAGCTGAAAATGGGCGACGCACCGCTGGTTCCGCTCGATGCCGGTCAAACGCTGCAGTGGAAATTCGTCTGAGCGAGGACCGGTACTTCGCTTCACCCCCCTGGATCTGGCAATGTCCTTGGCCACCATCGACTGGCAGCGCCCGTGGCTGGCGCCGTTGCGCACACTTGGCGAGCCACTGGCTGCGTCCAATGACTGGATCGCAGCGGCCAACCTGCTGGCTGCCCAGCGCGGCCTGAGCAACTCCGATGGTCTGCCCCTGCGTTTCATCCCGCAGCAACAGCTACCGGCCGGCCTACCCTACGAGGCCCACATCACGTCCAGCGGGCAGGTGCCGACACGTGACAATCTGCATGACTTCTTCAACGCGCTCGCCTGGTTGCATTTTCCCCAGACAAAACGCGCCTTGAACGCGCTCCATGCCCCTGCGCTGCAAACGGAAGCCGCGCCTGGCACGCGCGGTCGGCAGCGCGATGCGGCCACGCTGTTTGACGAGAATGCGGCACTGGTCGTCAGCGACAACGTCGCATTCCTGACCGCCTTGCGTGAGCACCGCTGGCATGAGGCGCTGATGCAGTCGCCCGAGCAATTCCGTGCTCATGCCGATGTGATGTTGTTCGGTCATGCGCTGATCGAGAAGCTCGTTAGGCCCTATAAATCGATCACAGCGCATGTGTGGACCGTGGAGCTTGAGTCTGGATGGCTCGGGTTATCGCCAGAGGACAGGCTGGGTGCGTTAGACGGCCGGGTTGCTGCCTCGATCGGCCAAGGCTTTAGTAGCCGCGATTTCTGCCACTTGCCGGTACTCGGCGTTCCGGGCTGGTGGGCAGGACAGGACCAGCTTTTCTACGATGATGCCGAGGTATTCCGGCCAAAGCACGGCAAGGCCTGAAGGGGAGCCGGTACATGGCGGGTAACCAATCTTGCGTCAAGCGCGTGGCGGCGAAGCCTTGTCCCGATGAAAGCCGGGATCCGGCAACGCAGATCGCGCCGGACCCCCTCCTGCCTTAGAAGCCCTTTTGTACCCCCACGATCACGGCTGTCGATGATCCGGTCTGCTCTATGCCCGTAACCGATGGGGCATCCACCAGCGCCGAATAGGACGACGGGACACCATTGCTGGCGCGGTTAATTGCCGCATACAGATTCGTGGTCTTCGAGAGCGAATACATGGCCGACAGGTTGTAGATCTCCGGCGTGCCGGCGCTGTCATTGCGTGCATAGTTCACGCCGACGCTTGCGTTTGGCATCATTTTCATTTGCGCGCCGAGCACCCAGGTATTGCTCGAGCCGCCGGTCTCCGGATTGAAGCGTACATAGTTGGCCGCCACCTTCACCGGTCCCACCGGCACACTCGCGCCCAGAAGCCACTGTCGGTACTGCTGGTCGCGATCCGATCCGGCGATCATCACATTTATGTCACCGAAAGCGTAACCGGCATTGGCCGAGACGAAGCGGTTGCGGCCGGTCGAGCCAGCCACGCCTCCCGGCGCATACATTACGCTACCCGTGATCCCGGCGAGGTAGTCCGATGGCAGGCTGTAGGTAATCGAATTGGGTATGAAGAAGCCGCCGGTTGATGCCCCGAGCGGGTCGGCATCGGTACCACCATTGAACAGGTTGACCGGGTCGCCAGCGCTGTTCGTGAGGGTCCCGGCATCGCGATGCATCAGCAGTGCCGGCACATAGAAGTGATTACCCGCCAGCCCCAGCGTCGAGGTGTAGGCAGCGATGAACGGCGACAGGTTCAAGCCGGCCGTCACCGACCCGAAGCCGCCGCTCAGCCCGACATTGGCCATCCGGCTAAATACGCCACTCGTGCCGCCATTGGCGATGGCGCCGTTGCCCGAACTGAAACCGCCCTCGAGGCGGAGATGGGCCTTGATACCCCCGCCCAGATCCTCCGACCCCTTCAGCCCCCATACCGACGGTGCCCAGTTGCCTTCGCCAAAGCTCCAGCGCCGGTCATTGCCCGGGCCGATGCCCGTCGCGGTAACGACCGAGGCGTCGATGTTGCCGTACAAGGTCAGCCCCGATTGCGCCAGCGCTGACCCGCTCGCCAGCAAGGCCACGATCATCGAGGCAACAAGCTTTCTGTCCATCGCATCTCTCCAGTGGTTGACAAGACTCTGACCAGTCTGGCGATGTGAGGTTTTGCGAACGCGCTTCGACACAATGGCAATGTCGGATGCGTTTGTGAGGAGTCAAGGGAGCGAACCTTTGCACGCGAGGGGCATGCCAATACAGTGCGCACACCGGACCCAACGAGCAGGCTACAAGCTCATTCGGGAGGCGGACGGCATCGGACTGCGCAGCATTGAAACGTTGGCCTCCCGGCGCTTGCAGGGTTCCTGTGTGTCGTGGCTGCGGGGTAAGGTCATGCCGCTACCGTGGTTACGGTGTGGCTCTATCCTGTGCTGGGGACAAAAAAAGCCGCTCCGAAGAGCGGCTTTTTGAACTGCAGCTTCTATGTCGCTCGGTACGAGACCGATAGACAATTAGAAGTTTTTGTTGATACCAACGCCGAAAGCGTTGTTGCCCGTGGTGTTGTAGTACGACGACAGGACGCTGTTCTGGGTGTTGTTGTAGAACGCGTAGACCGAGGTCGACTTCGACAAAGCATGCGCGAACGAAACGTTGGTGATCGTTGCAGTGTCAGAGCCCGACTGAGCGGAGCGAGCGTAGTTCAGGCCGACAGTGTTGGCTTCGCTCAGAGCATACGACGCGCCCAGGGTGGTGGTGTTGATGTCTGCAGCGCCACCGCCGGTTTTGTCCGAGCTGGAGATGTAGCTACCAGCCAGCTTGATCGCGCCCATCGCATAGGTACCACCGACCAGCCAGTTGCGGTAGCTGACGTTACGATCAGCAATCGCGGCGGTAACGTTCAGGTCACCAAAAGACGTAGCCACACGGCCACCGGTGTAACGGTTGTTGTCAGCGCCGTTAGCGGTTGCGTGCATGACGCTGGCGCTGATGCCGCCGGCTTCGGTCGAGTAAGTTACAGCGTTCGGGATGAAGAAGCCGCCGGTTGCAGCGTTGCCGGTGCCGCCGCCATCTGCCGCGTTACCGTTAACCAGTGCAGGCACCAGGAAGTTGTTACCAGCCAGCGCCAGCGAGGTGACGTAGGACAGGATGAACGGGGACAGTTGCAGGCCGGCGGTGACCGAGCCGAACGAGCCGCTCAGGCCGACGTTGGCTGCACGGTTGAACAGGCCACCAACGCCCAGGTTACCGTTCGGGCCGCCGTTGTCACGGGTGCCGTTCTCGAGGTTGATACCGGCTTCGAGGTTGAAGTTGGCCTTCAGGCCGCTGCCCAGGTCTTCCGAGCCGCGAACGCCAAACGCCGACGCACCCCATTGGCCAGCGCCGGACAGTACTGTGGAGCCGCCGGTGCCTTTTGCGACGGAAGCGTCAGCAGTACCGTACAGGGTAACTTGTGCCATTGCAGCCGACGAAGCCACCAGAGCGACTGCGGCCAGAGCCAATTGAGTCTTTTTCATCGAATAATCTCCAAA
>CAZESK010000055.1:0-15463 GCA_964515155.1 uncultured Bifidobacterium sp. | reverse complement strand
AAAGCGCAATGATCGAGTTCCTGATTGCGAACATGGCGCCCATCATGTTCGCCACCCTCGTGCTGTTTCTGCTTTCGGGCTTTCCGGTGGCCTTCTCGCTGGCGGCCAACGGCCTGCTGTTCGGGCTCATCGGTATCGAGGTTGGCCTGCTCAAGCCCGAGCTGCTGCAGGCGCTGCCTAATCGCCTGTTTGGCATCATGGCCAATGACACGCTACTGGCCATTCCTTTCTTCACCTTCATGGGGCTGATCCTCGAACGCTCCGGCATGGCCGAGGATTTGCTCGACACCATCGGGCAGTTGTTCGGCTCGCTGCGCGGCGGCATCGCTTATGCGGTCATCTTTGTCGGCGCGCTGCTGGCGGCCACCACCGGCGTGGTCGCGGCCTCGGTCATCTCGATGGGCCTGATCTCGCTACCGGTCATGCTGCGCTACGGCTATGACCGCCGGATCGCCACCGGGGTCATCGCTGCTTCCGGCACGCTGGCGCAAATCATCCCGCCCTCGCTGGTGCTGATTGTCATGGCCGATCAGCTCGGCCGCTCGGTGGGCGACATGTATCAGGCCGCGCTACTGCCGGGGCTGGCGCTGACGGCCATGTATGCCAGCTATGTATTGCTGGTCTCGCTGATCCGCCCGGCGGCCTTGCCCGCCTTGCCGCCAGAGGCGCGTAACCTGCGCGAGCCCGATGGCTCCAGCGGCATGCCCTCGCTGGTGGCCGTGGTCGGGGCCGGTATTGCCGCCGGCTGGCTGTTCAAGGAGCTCTATCTGTCGGGGCTGCCGGCCATAGCCAACGATACAGCGCTGATTTACAGCGGCGTGGTCGGTGTGCTGGTGTCATATGCGGTTGCCATCGCCAACCGGAAGCTCCGGCTCGGGCTGCTGTCGGTGATGGCAGAGAAGGTGGTGCTGGTGCTGGTACCGCCACTGGCGCTGATCTTCCTCGTGCTGGGCACGATCTTTGTCGGCATCGCCACGCCCACCGAGGGCGGCGGCATGGGCGCACTGGGAGCGATACTGCTGGCCATGGCCAATGGCCGGCTGACGAAGCCGCTGCTGACGCAGGCAATGAACTCGACCACCCGTCTGGCGTCGTTCGTCCTGTTCATCCTGATTGGCTCGAGCGTGTTCTCGTTAACCTTCCGCGCCGTCAACGGCGATCTGTGGGTCGAACATTTGCTGACCTCGCTGCCCGGCGGCGAGATCGGCTTCCTGATCGCCGTGAACATTTTGTTTTTCGGCCTGGCTTTCTTCCTCGATTTCTTCGAGCTGGCCTTCATCCTCGTACCGCTGGTGGGACCGGTGGCCGAGAAGATGGGTATCGATCTGATCTGGTTCGGCGTGCTGCTATCGGTGAACATGCAGACCTCGTTCATGCACCCACCGTTCGGCTTTGCGCTGTTCTTCCTGCGCTCGGTCGCGCCGAGGGACGTCAAGACGGGCGACATCTACTGGGGGGCCGTGCCATTTGTCTGCATACAGTTACTGATGGTGGGTTTGATCATCACCTTCCCGAGCCTCGTCTCGGTCACTGGCAGCAGCGACATGAAAGAACTCCTGGACTTGAATATCAACATGGAGGGCATGGGGGGCATTGCCGACCAGCCCGACCAGCCCGACAACGGCGAACTGCCACCGCTGGTCTTCCCGGTCGACGGGAATATCGGTCTGAGGTGAGCGGTCCAAGCCTGCTAGAATCGCGCGCCAATCCTGTCATCACCTAACCACCATCGCAATGAGCTCACAAACCACACAACGCCGCGTCCACTTCAGCGAAGTCGAGATTGGCCAGAAATTCTTCGATCTGATCAGCGCCGAGTACTTCGTCAAGCAATCAGAAGACATGGCTGTCATGGTCTCCGGCATCGGTGATGGCGTCACCGCCGACGAGTTCGAGCCGGATGATGTGGTCAGAATCGACGAATAAGTCCGCGGCCTCCGCGTCGGCGCATCAGGGATTGCAGTAATCGCAACGCGCGGGATCCGCGACCTGTCCTTCCGCCACCGAGCGCCGCTCGGCATGACCGCAGGCGCCGCACTGCCAGACGTGGGCTAGTGGCAGCCGTGTCGGCGTGCCGCACAGCCCGCAGGGCAGGCCGCCGATGCGTTCCTTTTCCCAGAATCCCGGTGCATCACAGGCCGGGCAGGCCGACTGCAGGCGCGCCACGAGGTTCTCCGCTGCCTGCAGGATGATGCGCTGGCGCGTCGGGTTCATGTGCGCCCGCAGCTCCGTTTCGGCAAATACTTGTCCCGACTGCGACACGCTCAAGGCCTCGGCGAAGGCTTGCCGCAGCGCGCTCCAGTCGCATAGCCCCTTGGTGATGCGCGGATCATCCGGCCCGTCCGGGCGCAGCACGAGGCCATGACCGGGGAAGCCCGCCGCATCGGCAAAGTGGCGCAAAGCTTCCTCGTCGCTCACCGTGCGTTGCAGGCTGTGGCTTGGCCCCTGGGCCATGCCGATCACCTCGAGTCCGGTCGCGGCATCCTGCCAGACCAGTACTTCCGTGTCCCAGGGCAGCAAGCCGCCGACCGGGTCAGTACCGAAAGCCCCCTCGCTGCCGAGGCCGATACGCGCGCCGCTCAGCTCGATGGCCTTGGTCGCTTTGATGCGCGCTGCGGCCAGCTGGCTGCCGGGGCGATCGATATCGCGCGTGAAGGTGCCGAGCGTATCGGTGTCGAAGCCTTCCGCACGAACCATCTCGCAACCGAGCTCGCGCATGAACAGAGGCTTCAGCAGTGCCTCCTTGCCGTGCTGGGTCAGGAAGGCGACCCGAACGCCGTCATAGCGTGTCATCAAGCCACTCCGTTTAGCCGAGCACGCTTTGCGCGACGTGCGTGTACAGCGGTATGCCAACCAGGATATTCAGCGGGAAGGTCACGCCGAGGCTCAGACCGAAGTAGAGCGCCGGGTTGGCCTCGGGGATCGCATAGCGCAGAACCGCCGGCACGACGATGTACGAGGCACTGGCCGACAGCACCATCAGCAGGATGGTATCGGCGACCGGCATGCCGAGGCCGACAGCCAGCAGCAGCGCGATGCTGGCATGCACCAGCGGGCCGAGCGCGGCATAGGCCAGCAGCACGGGTGAGGCGCGGCGCGCATCGCTGAAATTGCGCGCCACCATCAGCCCCATATCGAGCAGGAAGAAGGCCAGCATGCCCTTGAACAGATCGCCCGAGAACGGTTGCATCATCGCCTTGCCGGCCTCGCCGCTGACGAAGCCGACCACCATTGAGCCGAGCAGCAGCAGGTGCGCGCCATCGGTGAAGGACTCGTGCAGGATCTTGCGCACCGACGGCCCGCTGGCGTTTCCGCCCAGGGTGAGCGCGCCCGTGCTGCCACTGCCGGACAGGACCGTCGCGTTCCCGTGCCGCAGGGCATTGGCCAGCAGCACGGCCATGATGATGGCGGGTGACTCCATCAGCACCATGGCCACGGCCATGTGACCGCCAAAGGCGAGGCCGCTGCTCTCGAGGAACTGCATCGCAGTGACAAAAGTCACTGCACTGACCGAGCCGTAGGCAGCTGCAATAGCGGCAGCGTCATACCCGGCGATGCGGCGCTTGAGGAAGGCGTATCCGAGCGCCGGCACGATGAAGGCCATGGCAACGGCTGCACTGAGGCTGATCATCACCTCGGGGCCGAAGCCTGATTTGGCGAGCGCGAAACCGCCTTTGAGGCCCAGCGCCATCAGCAGGTAGAGCGAGAGGAATTTCGAGATAGGGGCGGGCACTTCAAGGTTGGACTTGAGCGCGCCGGCCAGTACGCCGAAGACAAAGAACAGAATCGCGGGATCGAGCAGGTTGTGCATGACTTTCTCCTTTCGGGACGCATCGTAGTCGAATGCACTCCATCAGTAAAATCGATAGTTGATAATTTATGTATAGACGAATACTGATATAAAAGGCCGAGATCCGATCTGTCACGGCGCGAGCCGGAGATCGTGTGCCTGAAGACGCATCTGGACGAAAGCGCTGCCTCTGCGTGAAAAGTCCCGGGATGGGGGCATTGCGGCAGTCGATTAAGAGGCTAGGGTTCTGCCTGAGTGAGAATTGGCGCGGTCGGCCCGAGCAGGTTGGCCGGGCCGCCCGAGGACACTGAGGCCGCCTGAACCGTCCGGGTCTCTTAGCCCGTCTGCCGCAAGGCGGCCAGCTTTATTTCCATCTCGCGGCGCATCGCGCGTCGCTCCAGCGCGGCGGCGTGCCGCCGATGTTCGTCCGGCGTTTCCGGGACGCGCGGCGGTACCGTGGTGGGCTTACCCTTCTCATCGACAGCCACCATCGTGAAGAAGCAGCTGTTCACGTGCCGTACGACCTTGCTCCGAATATCTTCGGCTGTGACCTTGATACCGATTTCCATCGACGAGTTACCGGTGTGGTTGACTGATGCGAGGAAGGTCACCAGCTCGCCGACTGAGACCGGTTGCCGGAAAGTGACCTGATCGACGCTCAGCGTCACCACATAACTGCCTGCGTAACGGCTGGCGCATGCGTAAGCGACCTGGTCGAGCATCTTCAGTATCGTGCCGCCGTGGACCTTGCCGGAAAAGTTGGCAGTATCCGGCGTCATCAACACCGTCATCCTGAGTTGGTGGGCTGCAAGGTCCATCGAATCGTCCGGAGTGGGCGGGCAAAGCCCAGGAACAGAGGTTGTGTCCGCTTAGGGCCAAAGCATTATGGCACGACGGAGCGGCAGCTGCGGACGCCGTGCGGACTGCGCGGCGTCAGCGTGCCATACCGGTTCAGACGGCACCGGTCGCCGTCAACGGCCCGCTCATCCAGCCTCATCGGCGTCATGACAACGGCGAGAACACCACCTGCACTTCTCCGGCGGCGCTGCGCATCCACACTTCGCCATCCTGCAAGGTGAGCTGTAACTGCATCGTGCGCTCGCACAGCTGGGCGAGCTGTTCCGGTACCTCGGCGGCGATCTGAATGACCCTCAGGTTACGGGCCCGTGCCAGCTTGCCGGCGCTCTGCTTCCACCAGATCTCGGCATTACTGCCATACGCATAGACCAGAACTTCCGCTGCACGGCCACAGGCTTTCATTACGCGGCGCTCTTCTGGTTGGCCCACCTCGATCCATTGTTCGATCGCGCCAGTGAGATCCTTGCGCCAGAGGTCAGGCTCGTCGGCGTCGGAGATGCCCTTGCCAAACTCGAGCCGTTCATGGGCGTTCAGCCCGAAGGCGAGCACGCGCACCATCATCCGCTCGAGCGTCTCGGATGGATGACAGGCCAGGTTCAGCGCATGCTCGGCGTAGTAGTGCCTGTCCATGTCGGCAACCTGCAGCTGCACCTTGTAGATGACGGATTTAATGGCCATGAGAAGGGGGCGAAAAAGCGCGGATTGTACCCTGTGCGCTGCCGCCTGCGCGGGGGTGCTGGAGTAAAATCGGTGCTCCTCCATCCCGCTCAGCACAGAGTGACCGACCATCTTTCCGTCCGCATCGACACCTTCCGCGCGCAGCGCCGCGTGCAGGCGACTTCGCTGATCATGACGGTCTTCGGCGATGCGGTGCTGCCGCGTGGTGGTCGCATCTGGCTCGGCAGCCTGATCCGACTGCTCGGGCCGCTCGACCTGAACGAGCGGCTGGTGCGCACATCAGTATTCCGGCTGGTGAGGGAAGGCTGGCTGTCGACGGAAACGGTCGGCCGTCGCTCGAACTATGCGCTTACGCCGGCCGGTCGCAAGCGTTTCGACGAAGCTTCACAGCAGATCTATTCGTCGCGCGCGCCGCTATGGGACCGTCGCTGGCGCATGATCCTCGTCATCAGCGAGCTTGACCTGAAGCAGCGGGAGGTACTGCGCCGCTCGTTGTTCTGGAAAGGTTTCGGCGTTATTGGCGGCAACTGCTTCGTTCACCCGGGTGCCGATCTCGGCGACGCGCTCGACGCGCTACGAGCCGACGGTTTGGGGCCGCTGCTGCCCGGCCTGATGCCACTGGTGGCGGCTGATTTTCAGTCGGCGATGGCGGCATCCGATGCCGACCTGGTGCGGCGCGCATGGGATCTCGATGAGCTTGCCAGCGGCTACGCCGGTTTCATTGCCAGCTACGAGCCTATCCTCGCGCAGCTGCGCGCCTCGGCGCTGCCCGACGAGGGCGACGAGCTGGCCTTCTTGCTGCGCATACTGCTGGTTCACGACTACCGGCGCTCGCTGTTGCGCGACCCGGAGCTGCCCGAGGTATTGCTGCCGGCCGATTGGCCGGGCCATCGCGCGCGGCTCTTGTGCAAGGAGCTTTACAAGCGACTTGAACCGGCATCGAATCGCTATCTCGACCTCTGCCTGCGGCTGGCCGATGACAGCATGCCACCTTATGACGCCGCGCTGCCCGAGCGCTTTCCCGACTTCGAGACGCTTGCCCCCTGAGTGCGTATCCCTGTTTAGCGGTCGTCGAAGCTCAGGCGCACCGAGCGCGACAGGGCGCGCGCCTGGCACGACAGCACGAAGCCGCGTGCCATCTCGTCGGCCTCCAGCGTGAAATTCTTGTCCATCACCGTTTCGCCCTCGAGTACCTTCGCGCGGCAGGTGCAGCAGACGCCCCCCTTGCACGAGAACGGCAGATCGAGTCCTGCCTCCAGTGCAGCGTCCAGCAGGTGCTCGTCGTGTCCGATGGACAGCTCGTGCTCCTTGCCGTCGAGGACGACGACCAGCCTGACATCGCGGGTGACGTCGTGCATGGCATCCGAGGGTGCCTGCATTGGCACGGTGCGCGGCCTCGTCGTCACCGGTACGCCGGAGGTGAAGCGCTCGGTGTGCACGCGATCAGCGGGTACGCCGGCCACCAGCAGTGCCTGCTCGGTGGCCTCGATCATCGCCTCCGGTCCGCAGATGAACACTTCATCCATGCTGGCTGGCGGCAGCAGGCTGCGGGTCAGCGCCTGCACCTTGTCGGCGTCGATCCGGCCCTGCAGCAGCGGTACTTCCTGCGCCTGCCGCGAGAGCACATGGATCAGGGTCAGCCGGTCGGGGTAGCGGTCTTTCAGGTCCTGCAGCGCCTCGTTGAACATCACGCTGGTCATCTTGCGGTTGCCGTAGACCAGCGTGAAGCGGCTCTCCGGTTGCTCTTCCAGCGTGGTGGCCGCGATCGACAGGATGGGCGTGATGCCGGAGCCGGCCGCAAAGCCGACCCGGTGGATGGCGCGCGGTTGCTTCACCGTGAAACGGCCATCGGGCGGCATGACTTGCAGTGTGTCGCCGGCCTTCAGTTCGCGTGCAGCCCAATTCGAGAACAGGCCGCCCTCGACCGGACGGATACCGATTTCGAGTTCACCCGCTTCGCGCAGCTGCGAGCGCGGGCTGCTGATCGAGTAGCTGCGACGCACGTCGGCGCCGTCGATGCTGGTGCGCAGGGTCAGGAATTGTCCGGGCTGGAAATCGAAGACGGCGCGCTGTGCGTCCGGTATGCGCAAGGCGATGGCGACCGCACCGGCGGCCTCCGGGCTCACGCGCTGTATGCGCAAATCATAAAAGCGCGGTACTGACATCGTTCAGGGCTCCGTGACGGGCGGTTCAGTAAGGCTTGAAGTAATCGAAGGGCTCGCGGCAATCGAGGCACTTGTAGAGTGCCTTGCAGGCGGTGGAGCCGAAACGGGCGCTCTCGACGGTATGCACCGAGCCGCATTGCGGGCAGGGGACAATCTCGGTCTGCGGCGCGCGCGTAAAAAACTGCACAGTGGCCAGCGCCGTGGCCGCACGCTGCGGTGGCGTGATGCCGTAGCGGCGCAGCTTGTCACGGCCGTCGGCACTCATCCAGTCGGTGGTCCAGGCCGGTGACAGTTGCGTAACGACGCGTGCGGCAATGCCTTCGGCAGCCAGCTGCGTGCGGATGTCATCTTCAATCTGCCCGATCGCCGGGCAGCCGCTGTAGGTTGGCGTGATCACGACCTCGAGGTGGCCGTCATCGCCCATACGCACGTCGCGCAAGATGCCCAGGTCGCGCAGCGTGAGCACCGGTATCTCCGGATCATGCAGCGTATCCAGCAGCTGCCATGCCTGCGCCAGGCGTGCGTCGCTTGTATCCATCGCCGCCATCACCTCACCAGCGCGCATCCGGCATTGCACGGGCCAGGCTCTGCATCTCGGCCAGCAGGTAGCCGAGGTGCTCGGAGTGGATGCCCCGCTTACCTTCGGGTATGTAGCCTTGCGCATCGGTCCGGGTAAGCGTTGCTTCGGCCAATGCGGCATCGATGATCTGCTCCCATGACGTGCGCAGGGCAGCAACATCGATGCCGATGCCTGCCTCGCGTGCGGCAGTCTCCACTGGGCTGTCGGCCCAGAACTCGCGTGTGTAGGGGAACAGATGATCGAGCGCTGCTTGTACGCGGCGCTGCGACTCTTCGGTGCCGTCGCCGAGCTTTATCAACCAGTCGCGGCTGTGCTGCAAGTGGTAGCGGGTTTCCTTGACCGATTTTTCGGCAATCGCTGCCAGATCCGCGTCCGCTGATACCTTCAGCGCCTCCCATACCAGCACCATCAGCGCGCTGTAGAGGAAGTTGCGCACGATGGTCGTGCCGAAATCCAGTCCGTCCTGCGCATAGCCGACCAGCGGCGCGTGATGCGGCAGCTCCAGCAGCGTGTAGTTACGGAATTCATGCGCGTTGCGGAAGTAGGCGAGGCTGTCCTCGGTGGCGTCGCCACCGCGGTGCTTCGCCGCCAGCTGGTAGAGCAAACGCGCCTGCCCGATCAGGTCGAGGGTGATGTTCGCCATCGCGATATCCTCCTCGAGGATGGGCCCGTGACCGGTCCACTCGGCGTTACGTTGGCCGAGCACCAGCGCGTTGTCGGCCAGATGCAGCAGGTAGTCGACGTGGTCGTCCATCACATGTGCCCGACGTCGTCGGGGATTTGGTAGAAGGTCGGGTGACGGTAGATCTTGTCGGCGGCCGGATCGAACAGCTCGGCCTTGTCATCCGGGCTGCTGGCGACGATATCCGCCGAGCGCACCACCCAGATGCTCACGCCTTCCTGCCGCCGCGTGTAGACGTCACGCGCCATCTGCAATGCCTGCGCGGCGTCGGTTGCGTGCAGGCTGCCGCAGTGCTTGTGTTCGAGGCCCTGCTTCGAGCGCACGAACACTTCCCACAACGGCCACTCTTTCAGCGCGGAGCTCATGCTGCTTCCTTCGCGGCGCGGGCAGCTTGCTTGCGCGCGTGTGCGAGCGCCGCTTCGCGCACCCACGCGCCGTCGGCTTGTGCCTTCACGCGCGTGGCCAGCCGCTCCTTGTTGCAGGGACCATTGCCATTGACCGTCTGCCAGAATTCATCCCAGTCAATCGGGCCGTAGTCGTAGTGGCCGCGCTCCTCGTTCCATGTCAGGTCAGGGTCGGGCAGTGTGACGCCCAGCAGCTTGGCCTGCGGGACGGTGGCATCGACGAACTTCTGCCGCAGGTCGTCATTCGAAAAGCGCTTGATGCCCCAGCGCATGCCGAGATGGCTATTCGGGCTGTCCCCGTCCGGCGGCCCGAACATCGCCAGGCATCTCCACCACCAGCGGTTGACCGCATCCTGCACCATCGCCCGCTGCTCGTCGGTACCCTGCATCATCACCAGCAGCGACTCGTAGCCCTGACGCTGGTGGAAAGACTCTTCCTTGCATACCCGCACCATGGCGCGCGCATACGGGCCGTACGAGCAGCGGCAGAGGGGGATCTGGTTCATGATCGCCGCGCCATCGACCAGCCAGCCGATCACGCCGACATCGGCCCAGGTGAGGGTAGGGTAGTTGAAGATGGAGCTGTATTTCGCGCGGCCGGTGTGCAGGTCGTCGAGCATTTGCTCGCGCGATGTGCCCAGGGTCTCGGCAGCCGAGTACAGGTAGAGCCCATGGCCACCTTCATCCTGCACCTTCGCAATCAGAATGGCTTTGCGCTTGAGGCTGGGTGCGCGCGAGATCCAGTTCCCCTCGGGCAGCATGCCGACGATCTCGCTGTGTGCATGCTGGCTGATCTGGCGCACCAGTGTCTTGCGGTAGGCATCCGGCATCCAGTCCTGCGGCTCGATGCGGCCGTCGTTCGCGATGGCGGCATCGAAGGCGGCGAGCTTGCCCGCTTCTTCTTCGCTGGTCAGCGGGACGGGCTTGGCGGTCTTGGTCGTCGCATCGCTCACGGTGAATGATTGGGTGTACATGCTTCCTCCTGTCAGGCCGGAATCGTGGTGATAAGGTTGAATAACTTCATGCGCTGCGCGGACGTTCGTCGATGACGCGCTTGGCCTTGCCGACCAGCGTGCGTGGTATCGCATCGCGGTCGAGCACGGTGACCTGTGCCGACACGCCCACCGTGCCCTTGATACGTTGCGCAAGCTCGCCGGCGACCGCAGCCCGGCCCGCCGCGTCGATACTGCCTGCTTCGGGCTGTAGCTCACAGCGCACTTCGAGCGCGTCGAGATGCGCATCGCGCGACACCACCAGCTGATAGGTCCCGCCCAGGCGTGGATCATCCAGGATCAGCTCCTCGATCTGGCTCGGGAAAACATTCACGCCACGAATGATCAACATATCGTCCGAGCGGCCGGTGATTTTTCCCAGGCGGCGGAACGAGCGCGCCGTCGGTGGTAGCAGCCGGGTGAGGTCGCGCGTACGGAAGCGGATGACCGGGAAAGCTTCCTTGGTCAGCGAGGTGAAGACCAGCTCGCCTTCCTGTCCGTCCTCCAGCACCTCGCCGGTGACGGGGTCGATGATCTCCGGATAGAAATGATCCTCCCAGATGACCGGACCGTCCTTGGTCTCGATGCATTCATTGGCCACGCCCGGTCCGATGACTTCGGTCAGGCCGTAGATGTCGATGGCGTCGATGCCCAGCCGCCGCTCGAGTTCGGCTCGCATGCCTTCGCTCCAGGGCTCTGCACCGAAGATGCCGACCTTGAGCGATATATCGTCGGGGCCCACGCCGAGCCGTGCGAATTCCTCGGCGATCACCAGCGCATACGAGGGCGTGACCATGATGGCATCCGGACGGAAATCGAGAATCTGCTGCACCTGCTTCTCGGTCTGGCCGCCTGACATTGGTACAACGCAGCAGCCCGCGCGCTCAATGCCGTAGTGCGCACCGAGCCCACCGGTGAACATGCCGTAGCCGTAGGCGTTATGCACCATGTCGCCGGCTCGCACACCCGATGCGCGCAGCGAGCGCGCAACGAGCTGCGCCCAGTGGTCGAGGTCGTTCGTCGTATAGCCGGCCACGACCGGCTTGCCGGTGGTGCCCGACGAGGCATGCAGCCGGGCCAGGCGCTCGCGCGGTACTGCGAACAGTCCGAACGGATAATGCTCGCGCAGGTCGTCTTTGGTCATGAACGGAAAACGGGCGAGGTCGGACAAGGTCTTGAGGTCGTCCGGGTGCACATGATGCGCATCGCACTTGCGACGGAACGCCGATACGTTGTCCCAGGTGTGGCGCAGGCTCCAGCGCAGCCGCTGCAATTGCAGCGTGGCGATTTCGTCGCGGCTGGCGCGCTCGATGGGTTCCAGCTCCTCCGGGCGGACGGTCTTCACGGGCATCCGAATGTCTCCATGGTCGCTTGTGTCGGCGCCTCTGCGGGCTCCTCGTTACATCTGTGTTGCATCGGTACGTTCAGCCGCCAACCTCACGCCAGTGGCTGCTGGCTGCGGTTTTCCCCGGGGATGACGTTGCCGCCGATCCGGTGGCTCTTGCCTCGAAACAGCGCGATGGTCTTGCCGCCGTCGCCGCTGACAGTAACGTCATAGACGCCGGTGCGTCCTGAGGCCGAGCGTTCGATCGCCTCGGCCTGCAGCAGCTCGCCCTCACGCGCCGGCGCGATGAAATCGATCTGGCAGGCCGAGGCGACGGTCACCTGGTTGCCGCTGTTGCAGGCATAGGCGAAGGCGGTATCGGCCAGTGTGAAGATCATCCCGCCGTGGCAGATGCCGTGGCCATTGACCATGTCCTGCCGCACCGCCATGCGCAGCAGGGCGCGGCCCGGGCCAACTTGCGCGACTGCCATGCCGAGTGCCTGTGCCGCATGGTCGCGCTGCCACATGGCGGCGGCCGTGGCCTCGGCCAGTGCCTGCGGGTCGTCGGTGACGGCTTGCCGTGTGTCAGTCATGCAGGCTCCTGCCAGCGAAAAATGCCTGGTGTATCAGCGGCGAGACGCGGTAACGGTCTTCACCGTAGGCGTCACCGAGGTGCAGGAGCACGTCGCGTACGGTGGCCACGCCAAGCCGATCGGCCCAGGCGAGTGGGCCGGATGGGTAATTCACGCCAAGCTTCATTGCCGCATCGGCGCCCTCGGCCGAGCACACGCCCTGGTTCACTGCGTCGGCGGCTTCGTTGGCGAGCATGGCCACGGTGCGCATCACGGCCAGCCCCGGGACATCGTTCATGAGCGATACCTGCAGTCCGGCAGCCTGCAGCATGGCCACGGCCTGCTGCGACGCCGGCTCCGGGCACTGCTGCGCGGCCGCCATGCCGATGCGGGTGGTGCTGGCATAGTCGAGCGCGAGATCGATCAGCACGGTGCCGGGAAGATGCGTCTCGGCGGCGCGACGCGTAGCGCTGCGGCCATCCGTGATGAACACGGTTCCCCCGCCGACGGTAGCGATGCGGCCATCGGCGCTGCCCGCGCGTTCATGGCGCACACCAGCCGCATCGAGCCGGGCGGCAAGCGCCTGCGCCGCAGCTGAGTCGCCGCAGACACAGGGCACAGCACCCAGCGCCTGCGCCGATTCTGTCGCAGCCTGCGGACGCGCCGCACCCTCACGATAGTCGTAGAAGCCGCGGCCGCTCTTGCGACCGAGGAAACCGGCATCGACCAGCTCTTGCTGAATGAGTGATGGCAGGAAGCGCTGGTCATGAAAGAAGGCGGTCCAGACCGAGCGCGTGACCGCGAAGTTGACGTCGTGGCCAATCATGTCCATCAGCTCGAACGGGCCCATGCGGAAGCCGCCGGCATCACGCATCAGCGCATCGAGGGTCGGTGCGTCGGCCGCACCCTCCTGCAGCAGCCGCAGTGCCTCGGCGTAATAGGGGCGGGCGACGCGGTTGACGATGAAGCCGGGCGTCGACCGTGCGTGCACCGGCGACTTGCCCCAGGCCTTCGCGGTGGCGAACAGGCAGTCGGCGACGTCGCGCGCGGTGGCCAGTCCGCTGACCACTTCCACCAGTGCCATGAGCGGCGCCGGATTAAAAAAGTGCAGGCCGGCCAGCTGCTCGGGACACTGCAGCGCAGCGCCAATGGCGGTGATGGAAATCGACGAGGTATTGGTGGCGAGGATGCAGTCGCTGGCGACTATCGATTCGAGCTCGCGGAACAGCTGCTGCTTGGCGTCGAGGCTTTCGACGATGGCTTCGACGACCAGCGCCGCATCCGCCAGCTCGGGCAGCGCATCGGCGGCAGAGAGGCACGCGCCGGCAGCGGCTGCGGCTTCGGTACTCATGCGGCCCTTGTCAGCCAGTTTTGCGAACTGAGCGCGAATGCCATCGATGGCCTTCGCAGCCGCACCAGCCCGCGCATCCAGCAGCCGCACCGGATGGCCCGCTGCCGCCGCAACCTGGGCGATGCCCGCGCCCATGGCACCAGCGCCAATGACGGCGACCACACGATTGGAGGGGAGTGCGGGCATGCTCATGGAGGGCGTCTCCTGCTGTCGGGATGGTCGTGTAAAGCCAGTATTCGTTACGATACTTTAAGTGATTGATTCAGGCAATCTTCGTATCACAAAGGCCGCTGATATTACGTTTCTCGTGGTGGTGTTTCCGGATCTTGGGGTGGGTGAATATCTGTCCGACTCGTCGATTTCACCCGCACCGTGGGTTCGGGACGTGCCTCGCCACTGCCGCCATGGGTCGCTGTAGTGCAATGATACTTTTGTGCTGCCGGGAAAAATTGTTGTGGTATCGTTTGTCAGCCCGGCAACATGCGCTTCGGCGCGGCAGTCGCGGCTGTCGATATTACATAAACAAAGCGGGCCAACGAGCCAGCCGATCGGGAGGAGACATGACCGTAGCGAACACCGCTGCCGGCGCATCCAGCTATGACGTGATGCAGGCGATTGACAACGGAAAGTTCACGCCATTTCAGCGGATGATCTATGTGCTGGCTGCGCTGGCTCTGGTGCTCGACGGCTTCGATGGCCAGATGATCGGCTACGCGATACCGGCGATCATGCAGGAATTCGGTGTGACCCGCGGCGCGTTCTCGGTCGCCGTGGCCAGCGGCTTGGTTGGCATGGCACTTGGCAGCGTTCTGGCCGGCGTCATCGCCGACAAGATAGGTCGCAAGCCGGTGCTGATTACGAGCATTGTGCTGTTTGGCAGTGCGACCTTCCTGATTGGTTACGCGACGGACGTCTCGTCGATTGTCATCATCCGCTTCTTTGCCGGTCTCGGCATTGGCGCGACCCTACCGACCGCGACAACGATGGCGGCGGAATTCACGCCGACGCGCTTCCGCACGATTGCCGTTACCACCGCCATCGTCTGTTACCCGCTGGGCGGCATGCTGGCCGGGCTGGTGGCCGGGCAGATACTCCCGACGCTGGGCTGGCGCGTGTTCTTCTTCATCGGCGGCGCCATGCCCGTGGTCTATGCCGTGATCCTGATTTTTCTGCTGCGCGAATCGCCGAAGTATCTCGCGCGCCAGAGCTCGCGCTGGGAGGAGTTGCGCGCGCTGATGACAAAGATGACGCATGAAGTCGCGCACGTGAAGGAATTTACCGATGGCGTGATCACCTCGGTCAAGCGCGGCAGCATCGGTGAAATTTTCCGGGAGGGGCGTGCGTCAGATTCCCTGTGGCTCTGGGTCTGCTTCTTCATGACCTTGCTGTCGATTTACAGCGCTTTCAGCTGGCTGCCGACCATGCTCACCACCGAGGGCATGTCGCCGGCACTCGCTGGCATGGGGCTGACTGCCTATAACTTTGGCGGCGTGATCGGCGCGATCATTTGCGCGCTGGCCATCACCCGCTTTGGCTCGCGCAAGCCGATGATCATCTACGCAGCGTTGTCGGCGCTCTCAGCGCTCGCGCTGAATCTCGTCAGCGTGACGACGGATACCCAAACCTTCCTGCTCGGCCTCGGTGTGCACGGCCTGTTTACGAATGCCCTGCAGTGCGCACTGTATGCGCTGTGCGCGCACCTGTATCCGACGGTCATCCGCGTGACAGGCACCGCCACGGCGCTCGCCTTCGGTCGTCTCGGCGCGATCCTCAGCGCCTTCGCCGGTGCCGCGATGATCACGGCCGGCGGCGCGGGCGCCTATCTGAACCTGCTCGGCGGGTCGATGGTGGTCACGGTGTTGGGTCTGGTGATGATCCGCAATCACATCAAGCCGGCGGTCAAGGCGGAGTAAGCGACGGGGGGCGGCGGCGGATGCCGTAAGCTACGCTGCCACCCCGAGAATCACGTTCGACGGCTCCACCGACCCCGCTACCGCCATCCCCGGTACCACGCCCATCTGTTCGACCACGCCGTTGTCGAGCGTGCAGACCAGCTCAGCGCCGCCA
>CAZESK010000054.1:0-15756 GCA_964515155.1 uncultured Bifidobacterium sp. | reverse complement strand
GCGGCTTCCAGTAATTTGGCTCGGAGACTCATGCAATCAGATAAAATTTGCGATTTTGTGAACGGGGCCGTCAGGCACCCAAGATTCTTTTTTGGCAAAACAGGACCCGCATTATAGCAAACGCAAAAGCGGGTTTTTTGAGCGGATACAAGTACTTATGGATGCCAATTCCTCGCCTTCCCTGAACCCGGCCCAGCACGGCGGCACAAGCGCCGCTACTTTGCCCCTGTCCGATGCGGTCCGGGAGGCGCTGGCCATCGTCAAGCGCGGTGCCGAGGAGTTACTCATCGAGTCCGAGTTTGCGCAGAAACTCGCGCGGGCCGAGCAAACCGGGCAGCCGCTGCGTATCAAGCTCGGCCTCGACCCGACTGCGCCCGACCTGCACCTCGGCCACACCGTTGTGCTTAATAAGATGCGCCAGCTGCAGGATCTGGGTCACACCGTGATCTTCCTGATTGGTGACTTCACCTCGATGATCGGCGATCCTTCCGGGCGCAATATCACCCGCCCGCCACTGACGCGTGAACAGATCGAGGAGAACGCGAAAACCTATTTCGCGCAGGCCAGCCTCGTGCTCGACCCGGCGCGTACCGAGATCCGCTACAACTCCGAGTGGTGTGACCCGCTGGGTGCGCGCGGCATGATCCAGTTGTCGGCGCGCTACACCGTGGCCCGTATCCTTGAACGTGAAGACTTTACCAAGCGCCTCAAGGCCGGTACGCCGATCTCGGTCCATGAGCTGCTCTACCCATTAATGCAGGGCTATGACTCGGTCGCGTTGAAGTCCGACCTCGAGATCGGCGGCACCGACCAGAAATTCAACCTGCTGGTCGGTCGGGAGCTGCAAAAGGATTATGGCCAGATTCCGCAGTGCATTCTGACCATGCCCTTGCTCGAGGGGCTGGACGGCGTCGACAAGATGTCGAAGTCCAAGAATAACTACGTCGGCATCACCGAGCCGGCCAATACCATGTTCGCGAAGGTGATGAGTATTTCCGACGTCGCAATGTGGCGCTGGTACGAGCTGTTGTCGTTCCGCTCGCTGGCAGAGATCGCGCAATTCAAGGCCGAGGTTGCCGGCGGTCGCAACCCGCGTGACATCAAGGTTCTGCTCGGGCAGGAGATTGTCGAGCGCTTTCACTCGCGCCAGGCAGCCGAAGACGCGTTGGCCGACTTCAACAATCGCGCCCGCGGCGGCATCCCCGACGACGTACCCGAAATCCGGCTCTCCGGCGCGCCGACAGGGATAGGCCAGCTGCTCAAGCAGGCTAAGCTTTGCGCGTCCACTTCCGAGGCGTTGCGCATGGTCGAGCAGGGCGGCGTGCGCATCGACGGTGCGGCCGTCAGCGACAAGGCGCTCAAGGTCGAGGCCGGCACCTTCGTTATCCAGGTTGGCAAGCGCAAGTTCGCGCGCGTCATCCTGTCCTGATGCCGACGCCGTGATTGGCCTCCTGCAACGCGTCGCCGAAGCCGCTGTCGTCGTCGATGGTGAGCGCATCTCCGCCATCGGGCGCGGCCTGCTGGTACTGTTGTGCGCCGAGCGCGGCGATACGACGAGGGAAGCCGATGCGTTACTGGCCAAATTGCTCTCGTACCGGGTATTCCCTGATGCCGATGGCAAGATGAACCTGAACCTCGCGCAGGCCGGCGGCGGTCTGCTGCTCGTGCCGCAGTTCACCCTGGCCGCTGACACCCGTTCCGGCACCCGCCCGTCGTTCACGCCGGCCGCGCCGCCGCAGCAGGCACGTGAACTCTTCGATCACACTGTCGAGCGTGCCCGGGCGGCCCATCCGCAGGTCGAGACCGGCCGTTTCGGCGCCGACATGAAGGTGGCACTCATCAATGATGGTCCGGTAACCTTCTGGCTGCAGATTCCTCCAACGGTCTGAACCATCTTCGAGGAGCAGCCCATGAAACTCAAGAGTCATTCTTTTGGCGATGATGCACCGATCCCCGGTGAGTTCGCTTTTGCCGTCACCGATCCGGCCAGCCATATTGCGCTCTCAACCAACCGCAACCCGCATCTCGCGTGGAGCGAGCTGCCGGCGGGCACCCTGTCGCTGGCGCTGATCTGCCACGATCCGGATGCGCCGTCAGTGGGCGACGACGTCAACCAGGCGGGTCGCACCATTCCGGCCGACCTGCCCCGCGTCAATTTCTATCATTGGGTGCTGATCGACCTGTCGCCCGCCATTCATGAAATCCTGGCCGGCGAGTTCAGCACCGAAGTCGCCCCGGGCGGCAAGCCCGGCCCCGATCTTCCGAAAGGTGTCCGCCATGGCCTCAACGATTACACCGGCTGGTTCGCCGGTGACGCCACCATGTCCGGTTCCTACTTCGGCTATGACGGCCCGTGCCCGCCGTGGAACGATCAGCGCATCCATCGCTATGTGTTCACACTGTACGCGCTGGACATACCTCGACTCGATGTAAGCGGCCACTTCAACGCTCCCGAAGCCTTGCAGGCCATGGTTGGCCACATCCTCGGGCAATGCAGCCTCACTGGCTTCTACTCGCTGAACCCGGGTATCGCGCACAAGCTTGGCGTCGACTCGGGGCGCTGATGGAGATCCTGCTGATCCGCCACGGTGAAACCGAGTGGAATCGCATGCGGCGGATGCAGGGTCACATCGACATCCCGTTGAGCGAGGTCGGCCGCCGGCAGGCGCAGGCGCTGGCAGTGGCACTCACGACCGAGCGCCCACAGGTAATCTATGCCAGCGACTTGCAGCGCGCGCGCGACACCGCGCAGCCGACGGCCGACATGCTCGACTTGCCGGTGACGCTCGATCCGGGGCTGCGCGAGCGCTGTTTCGGCGCTTTCGAGGGCCTGATGTACGAGGAGATCAGTGCGCGGTATCCGCAGGCCTTTGCCCGCATGCAGGCGCGCGACCCGCACGTCCAGTTCCCCGCTGGCGAGCGCAAGGCCGAAACGCTGACTGACTTTTATCGGCGTGCAGTAGGTGCGGTGGCGCGCATCGCGCGCCGGCATGAAGGCAGCAAGCTGGCCATTGTCACCCATGGCGGGGTGCTCGATTGCCTGTACCGCGAAGCGACGGGCAAGGCGATCGACGCCGAGCGCGATTTCGGCATTGTTAACGCGGCCATCAATCGCCTGCGCTGGCAAAGCGGGCGCTTCACACTCCTCGCGTGGGGCGATGATGCGCACCTGTCCGGAGCAGGGCTGGATGAGATCGACCGCTCGCATCCGGCTGCCTGAGCTGCATCACTGGTGAAAAAATAGGCAGGCAAGCGTATACAATACGTTTCCTTTTCCGGCATCGGATCCGCCATGCAGCTTGGCCCCTATCATCTTCGCAACAACGTCTTCGTCGCCCCGATGGCGGGCGTGACCGACCGGCCTTTTCGACAGCTGTGCAAGGAGCTCGGTGCCGGCTATGCGGTATCCGAGATGGCGGCATCGAATCCGCGCGTCTGGGCCAGCGAGAAGACTTCCCGTCGCATCAACCACGATGGCGAGATGGAGCCAAAGGCCGTGCAGATTGCCGGCGCGGATCCGCAGATGCTGGCCGAGGCGGCGCGCTTCAATGTCGGTCGTGGTGCACAGATCATTGACATCAACATGGGTTGCCCGGTCAAGAAGGTCTGCAACAACTGGTGCGGTTCGGCCTTGCTGCGCGATGAGCCCTTGGTCGCCTCGCTGCTGCAGGCCGTGGTGACCGCAGTCGATGTGCCGGTGACGCTGAAATTCCGCACCGGCTGGGACCGCCTGAATAAAAATGCACTCACGATCGCACGCATCGCTGAGGACAGCGGCATCGCCATGCTCACACTGCACGGTCGCACGCGGGCCGACGGCTATCAGGGCGAGGCCGAGTACGAGACGATCGCGGCTGTCAAGGCAGCGGTGAACATTCCGGTAGTGGCCAATGGTGATATCGACAGCCCGCAGAAGGCGAAGGCTGTGCTGAAGATGACCGGTGCCGACGCCGTGATGATTGGCCGTGCGGCGCAGGGGCGTCCATGGATCTTCCGCGAAATCGATCACTTTCTTCGTACCGGCGAGCTGCTGCCGCCGCCGGAGATCGTCGAAGTGCGACGCCTGATGGCCCATCACCTGCGTGCACACTATGCCTTCTATGGCGACTATCTCGGCGTGCGCACCGCGCGCAAGCATATCGGCTGGTATGTGCGCGACCTGCCGACAGGCGAAAGCTTCCGCCAGCAGATGAACCGTATCGAGGACTGCGACGCGCAGTTGGCAGCGCTCGATGCTTTCCTCGAATCCCAGTTGGCCTACGGCGAGCGGTTACAATATGCGCCCGTCGAGCCGGCAGTTCCCGTCCCGCTCGCCGCCTGAGCCGGCGGAGCGCAGACAGCATCTCGGCAACCTCACCCCGCAAGACGATTCGACATGAGCAAAGACAATATCCAGGACGTCGTACGCAAAAGCCTTGAAAAATACTTCCGCGATCTGGGTGAGCAGGAACCGAGCAACGTCTATGAGATGGTGGTGCTGACTGTCGAGAAGCCTATCCTCGAAGCCGTGATGGCGCGTGCCGACGGTAATCAGTCACATGCGGCCGAGATGCTGGGCATCAACCGCAACACGCTGCGCAAGAAGCTGCACCAGCACGGCCTCCTCTGACGCGCCTGCGCGCTCGAATTCTCGTCATCTCCTGAATTTTTCATGATCAAACAAGCGCTGATTTCCGTCTCCGACAAGACCGGTGTGCTCGAATTCGCCCGTGCACTGGCTGCAATGAACGTAAAGCTGCTATCGACCGGCGGAACCGCCAAGCTCCTCGCCGATAACGGCCTTGCCGTGACCGAAGTGGCCGACTACACCGGTTTTCCGGAAATGCTCGACGGCCGCGTCAAGACGCTGCACCCGACAGTTCATGGCGGCATTCTCGCGCGCCGGGATTTTCCGGCACACATGGACGCACTGAGTCAGCACGCCATCCCGACCATCGATATGGTCGTGGTGAATTTGTATCCATTCCAGCAGACCGTCGCGAAAGCCGAGTGCTCGCTGGAAGACGCCATCGAGAATATCGATATCGGTGGTCCGGCGATGCTGCGCTCGTCAGCGAAGAATCACAAGGATGTGGTCGTGATCTGTGATCCGGCCGACTATGTCTGCGTGCTCGATGAAATGAAGGCGAGACAGGGCGAAGTCAGCTACGAGACCCGCTTCGCGCTGGCCAAGAAGGTGTTCGCGCACACTGCGCAGTATGACGGTGCAATCACGAATTACCTGGGCTCACTTGGTCCTGAGCGCGAGCATGCAACGCGCTCGGCGTATCCGGAAACGCTGAACCTGCACTTCACCAAGCTGCAGGATATGCGCTACGGAGAGAACCCGCACCAGTCTGCGGCTTTCTACCGCGACCTTGCGCCCGTCGACGGTGCCCTTGCGAACTATCGCCAGCTTCAGGGCAAGGAGCTCTCGTACAACAACATCGCCGACGCCGACGCAGCGTGGGAATGTGTGAAGACCTTTGAGGGCGCAGCCTGCGTGGTCATCAAGCATGCGAACCCGTGCGGCGTGGCGCTCGGCGTGGATGCGCTCGAAGCTTATTCAAAAGCTTTCCAGACCGACCCAACTTCGGCCTTCGGTGGCATCATCGCGTTCAACTGCGCGCTGGACGGCAAGGCGGCTGAAGCGGTCGCCAAACAGTTTGTCGAGGTATTGATTGCGCCGTCGTTCACGGCCGAAGCCCGCAAGCTGTTCGAATCGAAACAGAACGTACGCCTGCTTGAGATCCCGCTGGCGCGCGCGGTAAACAGCTATGACATGAAACGCGTCGGCGGCGGCTTGCTGCTGCAGTCGTCGGATGCAAAAAATGTACAGGCAGCCGAACTCAAAGTCGTGACCCGGAAGCAGCCGACGCCACAGCAACTGCAGGACATGATGTTCGCCTGGCGCGTAGCGAAGTTCGTGAAATCGAATGCCATTGTCTTCTGTGGCAACGGCATGACGCTGGGCGTCGGCGCCGGCCAGATGAGTCGCATCGACTCCGCGCGCATCGCCTCGATCAAGGCGCAAAACGCGGGCTTGCAGCTGGCGGGCTCGGCCGTGGCGTCGGACGCATTTTTCCCGTTCCGTGACGGGCTCGACGTCGTCGTTGCTGCAGGCGCGACCTGCGTGATTCAGCCGGGCGGCTCGATGCGCGACCAGGAAGTGATCGATGCCGCGGATGAGCAAGGCATCGTGATGGCCTTGACCGGCACCCGTCACTTCCGTCACTGAAACGCCGGTAGTCAAACAGGCCGCAGGCGTCGCTTCCTGTGGCCTGTCGGTTGTCCAACGGATTTGGCCTGCTGTCATAATGGTTGCATGAAAATCCTCGGTATCGACCCCGGCCTGCGGGTAACCGGCTTCGGCGTGGTTCACAAGGAAGGTATGCGCCTGTCCTACGTCGCCTCGGGCACCATCCGTATTCCGGACGGTGACCTGCCTTCTCGGCTGAAAGTGATCCTGGATGGCGTTGGCGATATCGTGCGTACCTACCAACCCGATTGTGCCGCGATCGAGATCATCTTCTCCAACGTCAATGCCCAGTCCACGCTGCTGCTTGGGCAAGCGCGCGGCGCAGCGATCTGTGGTCTGGTGAGTGCCAACCTGCCGGTCGCCGAGTACACCGCACTGCAAATGAAAAAAGCCGTCGCCGGCCACGGCAAAGCCCAGAAGGCGCAGGTGCAGGCGATGGTGCAGCGGCTACTGAAGCTCGACGGCCTGCCCGGTACCGATGCGGCCGATGCGCTCGGTGTCGCCATTTGCCACGCACATGCCGGTACCGGACGCGAAGCACTGGGCGGACTGGCGCCCGAGCTGGCGCGCAAGGGCTTACGCGTACGGGGCGGCCGACTCGTCGGCTGAGGCGGTATCATCCAAAACATATCTCTTAGGTGCTTCCATGATCGGTCGCCTGTCCGGCATCCTGTTCGACAAAAATCCTGCACAGCTGGTCATCGACTGCAATGGCGTCGGCTATGAAGTCAGCGTGCCGATGAGCACCTTTTATAACCTGCCGTCCACTGGCGAGAAAGTCGCGCTGCTAACCCACATGGTGGTGCGCGAAGACGCGCAGCTGTTATATGGCTTCGGTACTTCACAGGAGCGCGAGTTATTTCGTGAGCTCATCAAGATCAGCGGCATCGGCGCGCGCACTGCGCTGGCGATCTTGTCCGGCATGTCGGTGAATGATCTGGCTCAGGCAGTAACACTGCAGGATGCCGGACGACTGACCAAGATCCCCGGCATCGGCAAGAAAACTGCAGAGCGCCTGCTGCTGGAGCTCAAGGGCAAACTCGGCGCGGACATGGGCAGTGTGGCGGGTGGAGCGGAAGCCGACAGCAGTAACGACATCCTCAGTGCCTTGCTTGCCTTGGGTTATTCCGAGAAGGAGGCGCTGTTGGCGATCAAGCAGGTACCTGCCGGGAGCACGGTGTCCGACGGTATTCGTCACGCGCTCAAGGCCTTGTCGAAGGCTTGATCCGGCTGCATGAGGCTACAATGCGGCGATGAGCATACAGACCGACGATTTCAGCGAACGCCGCATCATTGATGCCGCGCCGACCTCGCCGAACGAGGAGGCGATCGAGCGTGCGCTGCGCCCTCACAATCTTGACGAGTATATTGGTCAGGAAAAAGCGCGCGGACAGCTCGAGATCTTTATTGCGGCTGCCCGCAAGCGCGCCGAGGCGCTTGACCACACGCTGCTGTTCGGCCCGCCAGGTCTGGGCAAGACCACGCTGGCGCACATCATCGCCCGCGAGATGGGTGTGAACCTGCGGCAGACTTCCGGCCCGGTGCTGGAGCGTGCCGGCGACCTTGCGGCGCTCCTGACCAACCTCGAAAAAAACGATGTGTTGTTCATCGACGAGATCCACCGCATGTCCCCAGTGGTCGAGGAGATCCTGTACCCGGCGCTCGAGGATTACCAGATCGATATCATGATCGGCGAGGGCCCGGCCGCACGATCCGTACGACTCGACCTGCAACCGTTCACCCTCGTCGGTGCGACCACGCGCGCTGGTATGCTGACCAATCCGCTACGCGACCGCTTCGGTATCGTCGCACGGCTCGAGTTCTATACGCCTGAAGAACTGGCGCGCATCGTCACGCGCAGTGCGGCCTTGCTGAATGCCTTCATTGTCGATGAGGGCGCGCTCGAAATCGCGCGCCGCAGCCGCGGCACGCCACGCATCGCGAACCGGCTCCTACGTCGCGTGCGCGATTACGCGGAGGTCAAGGGCGAGGGCAAGATCACGAAGGTGATGGCCGATGCGGCACTGAAGATGCTCGATGTCGATCCGGTCGGCTTCGACCTGATGGACAGGAAGCTTCTTGAAGCGGTGCTGTTCAAGTTCAGCGGAGGACCGGTGGGTTTGGACAACCTTGCCGCGGCGATTGGCGAAGAGCGCGACACCATTGAAGATGTGCTCGAGCCCTACCTGATCCAGCAGGGCTATTTGCAGCGCACGCCACGGGGGCGGATCGCGACGCCGGCTGCTTACCAGCACTTCGGCGTCACGGCGCCCGGGACGAGTCCGACCGGGGATTTGTGGGGGGGCGGCGCGGGAAATTGAGTTGGAGGTGCCGGCGGGTTTCGCTGCGCTCTACCCGCCCTATGATTTCTCCAAGGTGGGTGTGTTCCATAAGGCGGGTAGAGCGCAGCGAAACCCGCCGTGAACAATCGCAACGCCCGACACGCCGACACAATCAGCCAGCTTACTCCTCTCTCACCCACGACTGCGTGCGCCCCAGCACGGACACACCGATAAAGCCCCGCACGCTCAGCTTCTTTCCGCCGTCGGTCGTCCACATCTTGCAGCGGTAGGTTTTGCCATTTGCGGGATCAAGGATCTCGCCGCCTGCATACTCCTGCCCATCGCGCTTCATTCCGGTCATGACGGTCATGCCGACCACCGGCTTGTTCTTTTTGTCGCCCTGGCACTTGTCACAGTTCGGATTCGGGTCTTCGCCGGGTTCGGGGAATATTTTCTCTATCGTGCCGCGCAGTTCGCCATTGACTTCACTGATACGTATCAGTGATTTTTCCTTGCCTGTCTTGTCATCGATCGTGCGCCACAGACCGACCGGCGAGTCGGAGGCAAATGCCGCGAGGCTGGCGCAGCACAGCAGCGCCGCGGTGAGGTAATGCCTGAAGTCCATCGTGTCTCCTTCCATTTTTTATTGTTTGGATCAAGACGGCGACCGCGGCCATCGGCGGTCGCCCTGCTACATCTGCCTATTTCAGCTTTGCCAGTTGATCCTTCACCTTCTCCAGCGTCGCCGTAAAGCTCGCCAGGCGTTCCTTTTCCTGGGCGACGACAGCCTCTGGCGCCCGCGCGACGAAGCTTTCATTGCCGAGCTTTGCATGGGCTTTGGCGATCTCGCCCTCGAGACGCGTCGCTTCTTTCGTCAGTCGCTCGCGTTCGGCGGCGACATCGACTTCGACCTTCAGCATCAGTCGCGTAGTACCGACCACCGATACCGGCGCCGGCGATTCCGGCAGGCTTGCGACCACCTGCACCTCGGACAGTTTGGCGAGTGCCTGCAAGTACGGTGCGAAACTGCCGAGGCGCGCGGCATCGCCGCCTTCGAGGATCAGCGGTACCTTCTGTGCCGGCGATAGCTGCATCTCGCCGCGCAGATTGCGGCAGGCGTCGGTCAGCGATTTCAGCTCGTCCATCCAGCTCTCGGCCTTCTCGTCGAGCTTCTTCAGGTTCGGCTCGGGATAGGCCTGCATCATGATCGAGTCGCCGTTCGGATTCAGCTTGCGTCCCGACAGGGGCGCCACCGTCTGCCACAGCTGCTCGGTGATGAACGGCGTGATCGGATGCGCCAGCCGCAGCACGGTCTCCAGCACGCGCAAGAGCGTTCGGCGCGTTGCGCGCTGCTGCGATTCGGTGCCTGTCTGAATCTGTACCTTCGCGACTTCCAGATACCAGTCGCAGTACTCGTCCCAGATGAATTTGTAGATGGCTGAGGCGATATTATCGAAGCGATACTCGGCGAACCCTTTCTCGACCTCGGCCTCGGTACGCTGCAGCAACGACACGATCCAGCGGTCGGCCTGTGAGAAGTCCAGGTAGCTACCAGTCGCGCAGGCTTCGGCACCGTGATCCTCCAGGCCACAGTCCTTGCCCTCGGTATTCATCAGCACGAAGCGCGTCGCGTTCCACAACTTGTTGCAGAAGTTGCGGTAGCCCTCGCAGCGGGACAGATCGAAGTTAATGTTGCGACCCAGCGAGGCATAGCTGGCCATCGTGAAACGCAGGGCATCAGTACCGTATGCCGCGATCCCATTCGGGAATTCCTTGCGCGTGGCCTTGTCGATACTGGTCGCCTGCTTCGGGTTCATCAGTCCGGCAGTCCGCTTGCCCACCAGCGTCTCGACATCGATGCCGTCGATCAGATCGATCGGATCCAGCGTGTTGCCCTTGGATTTCGACATCTTCTGGCCCTGCGCGTCGCGTACCAGACCGTGCACGTACACGGTCTCGAACGGCACCTTGCCGGTGAAATGGCAGGTCATCATCACCATCCGCGCAACCCAGAAGAAGATGATGTCGAAGCCGGTGACGAGCACCGTTGATGGCAGGAACAGCTTGTAGTCCGGGGTCTCCTCGGGCCAGCCGAGCGAAGAGAAGGGCACCAGCGCGGAAGAGAACCAGGTGTCGAGCACATCGGCGTCGCGCGTCAGCGGGCCGGAATGGCCGGCCTTCGCGGCCTGGGCCTGTGCGTCGGCTTCGTTGCGCGCGACATGAATATTGCCTGCCGCGTCATACCAGGCTGGAATCTGATGGCCCCACCACAGCTGGCGCGAGATGCACCAGTCCTGAATGTTGTTGAGCCACTGGTTATAGGTGGTGGTCCAGTTTTCCGGCACGAATTTGATTTCGCCGCCCGACACCTTCTGCAGCGCGACCTCGGCAATCGATTTGCCGGGAAAGTGCGTGCCCTCCGGCGCCGGCTTGCTCATGGCGACGAACCACTGGTCGGTCAGCATGGGTTCGATGACCACACCGGTACGGTCGCCGCGCGGCACCATCAACTTGTGCGGCTTGACCGATTCCAGCAGGCTGAGCGCGTCGAGGTCGGCGACGATCTGCTTGCGCGCCTCGAAGCGGTCCATGCCGCGATAGGCCTCCGGTGCGTTTTCATTGATCTTCGCGTCCAGGGTGAAGATCGAGATCTGCGGCATATTGTGGCGCTGGCCGACCGCATAGTCGTTGAAGTCATGCGCCGGCGTGATTTTCACGCAGCCAGTACCGAATTCCTTGTCGACGTAGCTGTCGGCAATCACCGGAATCTCGCGATCCGTGAGCGGCAGCTTCAGTAGTTTGCCCACCAGGTGGGTATAACGATCGTCGGTCGGGTCGACCGCAACCGCAACATCACCCAGTAGCGTTTCCGGGCGCGTGGTCGCGACGGTCAGGTGACCCGAGCCATCCGCGAGCGGGTAGCGGATGTGCCACATACTGCCGTCTTCCTCCTCCGACACCACCTCGAGGTCGGACACGGCGGTGCCCAGCACCGGATCCCAGTTCACGAGGCGCTTGCCGCGATAGATCAGGCCCTGCTCGTACAGGCGCACAAACACTTCGGTGACGGCCTTCGACATCTTGTCGTCCATCGTGAAGTATTCGCGGCTCCAGTCGGTCGACGCGCCCATGCGGCGCATCTGGCCCGTGATGGTTGAGCCCGAGTGTTCCTTCCACTGCCAGACCTTCTCGAGGAATTTCTCGCGCCCAAGGTCATGACGCGAGATTTTCTGTGCATCGAGTTGGCGTTCAACCACGATCTGCGTGGCGATGCCAGCATGGTCGGTGCCGGGGATCCACGCTGTATTGTGGCCCCGCATACGGTAGTAGCGGGTCAGGCCATCCATGATGGTCTGGTTGAACGCATGGCCCATGTGCAGCGTGCCGGTCACATTCGGCGGCGGCAGCTGGATCGCGAACGAGGGTTTACTTTCGTCCAGCGTCGCTGTGAAATAACCGCGTTGTTCCCATTCGGCGCGCCAGTATTGTTCGATGTCTGCGGGTTCGTAGGCCTTGGCCAGTTCCATGATTTTCCAGAGAAAGCGGTGATAGTGCGAAGCCTCGCATTATAAGCGGGCAGAGCATGAAGGACGGCGGCGCTAGCCGGTGGCCGGCGTGATGCGATTGTGTTCGGTCGTTTTCAAACCGATAAGAACTTTCTGTGTCCCGGACCCACACAGGCTCGTCATTTTTTTGCGCCGCGGCGAGAGGGAACATGTCAATCAATGCATCTGCGATTCAGAACCGGCCAAGAACGCCGAACGGTAGCGAGGCCGAGGAGTCGAGCGTAGTCATCGGCACGGCCTCGTCGGAAAGTAACTCCGGCAGCGAAGACTCGCCTGCGCCTGCCATGCGGGTCAAGCCGGTCACAACCGCTCCGCCCGCAAAGCTGCAAACGTCCCGCCGTACCCGCAGCCGGTCGGTTTCCGAGAAGCCGGTCGCCACCTCGCCAACCGTCATACTCCGTACTGAATCGGTCGGGCGCGGCCGCCGCGCCTCGTTTCGGATCGTGACCATCAGCACAGGAACCGACCGGGTCGATCCGCCGGCGATTCCGACGGAAGATTTCCGGACGCTTGCCGAAGCCAGCAGTGACAAGCGGTTGAGGAAGCAGCGCGACACCGCCATCAGTAATCAAGGCAAGGTCTACATCGACGTGTCCCAGCGCTGGGATAACCTGAACCGTACCAGTGGTGCCCGGGTGGCACCTGTGCACGGCCTGCTGGCGGCGACTGCCGGAAAAAAGCTCACGCTCGATCTGTCGAATTATCGTGCCGGCCTATTGCGCGAGGGCGCACGTGTGCGTAATGAAACCGATGTCGTCCCCCGGGATTGGTCGAAGGCCTTGAAGGATATTGGAGTAGGTTTGGTCGTCGAGTCGCTGGCTGAGGAAATTGAAGGTCTCGCGAAGGTGCCGGGGCAGATGCCCGAACTGGCACTGATTTGTCGTGACCAGCCGCTGTCGACGGCGGTTTATCCCCTGCTAAAGTGCCTGGCATTACATGCCTCGGCGCTGACGCAGTTGAAGCAGCTCGACCTGAGCCGCACCAGCCGCAGCGGCGAGGTTTGCGAGGCGCGTCCGCCGACGGACAAGGTGCTGGCGAGGGCTTACGACAAATTTGCTGGCAGGATCAGCATGCTGATCATGGGATGCCCTTCACTGGAGTCGCTGGGGCTGCGGATGAATGGTGTGCATTCTCATGCGTTGGCGGCGCTGGCCCATGCGCTGTCAGGCAATCAGGGTTTACGGGAGCTCGACCTGTCCTGTAACCCGCTGACCACGCAAGCCTCAGCCACGGCACCGTCGCTTCTGGGGGTGCGCGCACTCGTCCGCGCACTGCGCACAAGCAGCGCACTGAAGACGCTGGACTTATCTTTCTGTGGCTTGGGCAACCGCGAAGCCGACCTCTTGGTGCAAGCGCTCAAGCACAACAAGGTCCTTACGAAAATCAATCTGCGCGGTAATCCCATCGCGCCGGGCCATGCGATCTTCCAGGAGCAGCGCGTTGTCCGCATCGCCAGCGCGTAGCCGTACATTTAGCCATCGCCGTAGCGGCCGGACACCGGCTATAATCCCTATCGTTGATCGCGCCTTGCGCGACAGCCGAAACGCTAGGGGTCCCGGCGCCGCTGCCGGGTGAGACATACCCTCGAACCTGATCTGGATAATGCCAGCGTAGGGAAGCGATGCCCGGGGCCTTCGTCCATCATCCTGCTTCTCTTGCTGAACTGAGCAAAGGAAGCCCATGAACGCCAATCCGCAATTCCTCGCCGCTACCGCCACGGTGGACGAGGCCGCGATCCAGCCGCTGCCGAATTCGCGCAAGATTTACGTGCAGGGCTCGCGTCCCGACCTTCAGGTGCCGATGCGCGAGATCAGCCAGTCTGATACCCCGGCGTCCCTCGGGGCGGAAAAAAATCCCCCGGTCTATGTGTACGATACCTCGGGTCCGTATACCGACCCGAACGTGAAGATCGACATCCGTTCCGGTCTCGCACCGCTGCGCGCGCCCTGGGTTGTCGAACGCAATGACACCGAGGAACTCGTCGGTCCGACGTCGGAGTACGGCATCGAACGTCTGAACGATCCGAAGCTCGCCGAGCTGCGCTTCAACCTGCACCGCAAGCCGCGCCGCGCAAAGGCGGGCAAGAATGTCACCCAGATGCACTACGCACGGCAGGGCATCATCACGCCGGAGATGGAATACATCGCTATCCGGGAGAATCTGCGCCGCCAGGAGTACATCGAGAGTCTGAAGGCCTCCGGCCCGACCGGCGCAAAGCTGGCCGATATGATGGGCCGTCAGCATCCGGGGCAGGCCTTCGGTGCAGCCATTCCTGCCGAGATTACGCCAGAGTTCGTGCGTGATGAGGTTGCACGTGGCCGCGCAATCATTCCGGCCAACATCAACCATCCGGAATGCGAGCCGATGATCATCGGCCGTAACTTCCTTGTGAAAATCAACGCTAACATCGGCAACTCGGCGGTGACCTCGTCGATCGGCGAGGAAGTCGAGAAGATGACCTGGGCGATTCGCTGGGGTGGCGATACCGTGATGGACCTGTCGACCGGCAAGCACATCCATGAAACCCGCGAATGGATCATCCGCAACTCGCCGGTGCCCATCGGTACCGTGCCGATTTACCAGGCACTGGAGAAGGTGAATGGCAAGGCTGAAGATCTTACCTGGGAAATTTTCCGCGACACACTCATTGAGCAGGCCGAGCAGGGAGTGGACTACTTCACCATCCATGCGGGCGTACTGCTGCGGTATGTGCCGCTAACGGCGAAGCGCATGACCGGCATCGTCTCGCGTGGCGGCTCGATCATGGCGAAATGGTGCCTCGCGCATCACAAGGAATCTTTCCTCTACGAGCACTTCGAAGAGATCTGCGAGATCATGAAAGCCTATGACGTATCGTTCTCGCTTGGCGACGGCCTGCGTCCCGGCTCGATCTATGACGCCAACGACGAGGCGCAGCTCGGTGAACTGAAAACGCTCGGCGAGCTGACGCAAATCGCATGGAAACATGATGTGCAGGTAATGATCGAAGGCCCCGGCCATGTGCCGATGCAGCTGATCAAGGAGAACATGGACCTCCAGCTCGAGCAGTGCCACGAGGCGCCGTTCTACACGCTGGGCCCGCTCACTACCGATATCGCGCCTGGCTATGACCACATCACCTCGGGTATCGGCGCCGCGCAGATCGGTTGGTATGGCTGCGCGATGCTGTGCTATGTGACGCCGAAGGAGCACCTCGGCCTGCCGAACAAGACCGACGTCAAGGACGGCATCATTACCTACAAAATCGCTGCCCACGCGGCTGATCTGGCAAAGGGACACCCGGGTGCGCAGGTGCGTGACAACGCGCTGTCGAAGGCGCGCTTCGAGTTCCGCTGGGAAGACCAGTTCAACCTCGGCCTCGATCCGGACAAGGCGCGCGAATTCCACGATGAGACGCTGCCGAAGGACTCGGCCAAAGTCGCCCACTTCTGCTCGATGTGCGGCCCGCATTTCTGTTCGATGAAAATCACGCAGGACGTGCGCGAGTATGCAGAGAAGCAGGGCATCTCGGAGATCGAGGCGCTGAAGCAGGGCATGGAAGTCAAGGCGGTCGAGTTCGTCAAGAGTGGCGCCGAGATCTACCGCAAGCAATGACGATTGCCATCGAGCTCAACGGCCAGATGCGCGAGGTCGGCGACGGCGAGTGTGTGCAGGACCTGATCGATGCGCT
>CAZESK010000053.1:0-16190 GCA_964515155.1 uncultured Bifidobacterium sp. | reverse complement strand
TTGCTGCCGTTGTAGATGATCCGGCCCTCGGCACGCTGGCCGGGGTACAAGTCATACATGCGGTTGAGCGTGCGCAGCAGCGTCGATTTGCCGCAGCCCGACGGTCCGATGAAGGCGGTGACCTTCTTGTCGAAAATATCAAGGTTGATATCCTTCAGGCCCTGAAAGCTGCCGTAGAAGAAGTTCAGATCCTTGACCTGGATGGTAGTGGCGAGTTGGTCGGCACTCGCGGGGGTGTCCATCACGGCTGCGTTCATGATCGATCCTGTCAGTTTGTCTTTGTACCGCGCACCAGGGTACGCGACAAAATATTCAATGCCAGCACGCTGACTGTAATCAGCAACGCGCCGCCCCAGGCCAGATTGCGCCAGTTGTCATACGGGCTCATCGCAAACTGGAAGATCACCACCGGCAGGTTGGCCATTGGTGAGTTCATGTCTGCACTGAAGAACTGGTTGTTCAGCGCCGTGAACAGCAGCGGCGCGGTTTCGCCGGAGATGCGGGCAACGGCCAGCAGCACGCCCGTCACGACGCCGGCCTTGACCGCACGCAGGCGCACCATGGTGGCGACCTTCCAGCGCGGCGCGCCCAGCGCAAACGCCGCTTCGCGCAGGCTGGCCGGCACCAGCTGCAGCATGTTGTCGGTCGTACGGACCACCACCGGAATGGCGATCAGCGCGATCGCGATACTGCCCGCCCAGCCTGAGAAATGCCTGACGTTCGCCACATAGATCGCATAGACGAACAAGCCGATGACGATCGACGGCGCAGACAGCATGATGTCGGTCACGAAGCGGGTGGCCTGCGCGAATTTGCTCTCCAATCCGTATTCGGCGAGGTAGATGCCGGCCAGGATGCCCACCGGCGTGCTGACCAGGGTCGCGCAGCCCACCATCAGCAGGCTGCCGACAATGGCGTTGCGCAAGCCACCGCCATCGCTGACGGGTGCCGGCGTGTCCTGCGTGAACATGGCGATATCAATAGCCGACAGGCCGTTGATCAACAAGACAGCGAGAATCCACAGCAGGAAGGTGATACCAAAGGCCATGGACAGGACCGACAACGTGATACCGATACGGTGCTTCAGCAGTCGCTGACGGTAGATCGGGTTGTCTGACTTGATCGGATCGCCGTAACTCATTTGGTGCCCTCGCCCTTAGCCATCTGTGCCAGCATCAGCTTGGCCGCTGCCAGCACGATAAAGGTGATCATGAAAAGAATCAGCCCTAGCGCAAACAGCGAGGACATGTGGAGGCCAGCCTCGGCCTCGGCAAACTCATTGGCGAGCGTGGAAGCGATCGAATTGCCCGGCCCGAAGAGGGACCATGACAGCTTGTGCGCATTACCGATCACGAAGGTAACGGCCATCGTCTCGCCAAGCGCGCGCCCGAGACCGAGCATGACGCCGCCGACCACGCCGATGCGTGTGTAAGGCAGTACGATCTTGCGCACCACTTCCCAGCGGGTGCAGCCGATGGCATACGCGGATTCTTTCAAGACGGACGGGCAGGTGTCGAACACGTCGCGCATGACCGAGGCGATGAACGGGATGATCATCACGGACAGGATGATGCCGGCCGTGAGCATGCCGATACCCATCGTTGGCCCCTGGAACAGCTCGCCGAGGACCGGGACGCGGCCGAGCGTCTCCTGCAGGAGGGGTTGTGCGTAGTCGGCAAACAGCGGTGCGAACACGAACAAGCCCCACATACCGTAAATGATCGAGGGCACGCCGGCCAACAGCTCAACGGCCGTGCCTAGCGGGCGCTTGAGCCAGACCGGGCAGATTTCGGTCAGGAACAGCGCAATGCCAAAGCTGACCGGAAATGCGATCAGTAGCGCGATGAAGGAGGTGACCACGGTACCGGCGATGGCAATCATTGCGCCGTATTCCTGGTTCACGGGATCCCACTCGACACGCGTGATGAAGCCCGGACCAAAGTGCTGGAAGGCTGGCCAGGCGTTCACGATGAGTGAGCCGACGATGCCGGTCAGGATCAGCATGACCAGCGCAGCAAAGGTGAAAGTCACCTTGTGGAAGATGAAATCCTGCCATTTTGCGGAACTGGCGTCGACGGCCGAGCTGGGCCGTGTTGCTGCAGAAGCCACGGCAGTCGGGGCGGGCGTACTCATGGCGGGCAGTACCTCGGAGGTCGGGGAGGTGGTCGAATTATTCACAAGCGCCACTCTAGTAGCGCATTGTGACAGGCATGTTACAAGGCCGACCGGGGCATCACAATCCGCGTTTTATTATTGGCAAAAACCTATCGCCAGAGCGCCAGCAGCCCCACCATGCGCGCATCAGCCCCGACAAACTGCCGGGACTCATCAATTGCGGCGTGGATAGCCTTCGGCGAGGATGCGGTCCCAGACCTTGTCTTTTTGCTCCTGCGTCATGAACACCCATTCGGCCACCTCGGCAACGGTACGGCCGCAGCCACGGCATATGTCGTCGAAAGTGGTGGAGCATACGGCCACGCAGGGCGTGTCGGGTCGTTCGGCTTGATCTGGCATCTGGAAAAAAAACAGCCGGGAGTGGGGAGCCCGGCCGGGTTGCAGTGAAAACCTTGTGCTGCCGGTTGTGCGCGATTATACGATGCGCTGCGTCGGGTCCAGCAGGCAGGCATCCGGGCTGGCATCAAGCTGCGCAGCCTCCTTGGCCTTACCCACCTGCATCACTTCCGGCAGCAGCACGCCATTTTTCACCGCCGTCATTTCCGCCAGGATGGAGATGGCGATCTCGGAGGGCGTCTTGCTGCCGATATAAATGCCAATAGGTCCGTGCAGCTTCTCGAGTTGCTCCGCCGTCAGGTCAAAGTCCAGCAGGCGTTCGCGGCGCTTGCGGTCGTTCGAGCGCGAGCCGATCGCACCGACATAAAAGGCGCCGGACTTCAGGGCCTCCATCAGGGCAAGATCGTCCAGTTTGGGATCATGCGTGAGCGCGACCACGGCACAGCGGCTGTCGAGCCGCATCTCGGTCACGAGATCATCGGGCATCGCATGCACGACCTGCACGCCATCGACGGACCAGCCGTCGCGGTACTCTTCACGCGGGTCGCACACCGTCACGGCGTAATCCATGCCGACGGCGATTTGCGCGAGAAAGCGCGACAGCTGACCAGCGCCAATGATCAGGAGCCGCCAGCGCGGTCCGTGAATGGTCGTGAGTGCGGCTTCGGACACCTGTAAGCTCATCCCGGGCTTCGCGGGACCGAGCGCTACCTCGCCGGTCTGCAGGTCGACCCGGCGTGCGACGAGCTCGCCCTGAGCCAGACGCTCGATCAGTTCCGGCAGCTTGCTCTTGTCCGACAACGGCTCGATGGAGAGCTGAATGGTGCCGCCGCAGGGCAGGCCAAAGCGATGTGCCTCGTCGGCGGTAATGCCGTAGGTGACTATCTCGGGCTTCGTACGCGTAATGCCGTGCTTGTGCGCCCGGTCGATCAGGTCGTCTTCGATACAACCCCCGGATACGGAGCCGACCACGCGGCCGTCGGCACAGATGCCGAGCGTGGCACCTTCCGGCCGTGGACTCGATCCCCAGGTCTTGATGACCGTGACGAGTTCACAGGGTTTGCCTGCAGCGAGCCAGTCGGCGCAGGTCTTCAAGACTTCAAGGTCGATGCTGTCCATGGATACGATCTTGTACGAGTTTCCACCGAAGCGCGCTGCGCAGTGCGGAACACGCTTGGATGGAGCCTCAAAAAAAATGCTCCCTGGTCTTACGACCAGGGAGCACCTTCGAGCTTAGCTCATTACGCCGACTTCAGGCCCTCGACCAGCGGCATGCTACGCACGCGCTTGCGGGAAGCGTTGAAGACTGCGTTAGCCACGGCCGGTGCGATCACCGAGGTCGACGGCTCGCCAACACCGCCCGGCTTCTCGGTGCTGTTCACCAGATGCACGTCGATGACCGGCGACTCGTTCTGACGCAGGATGCGGAAGTCGTTGAAGTTGCTCTGATCGACCACACCGTTCTTGACGGTGTTGGTGCTGTACAGAGCGCCGCTCAGGCCGTAGATGATGCCCGACTCGAGCTGCTGCCGAACGATTTCCGGGTTCACCATGCGGCCGCAGTCGCAAGCGACGGTAACCTTGTGAACCTTGATATCGCCGCCCTTGACCGAGACTTCAGCCACTTGCGCCATGTAAGTGCCGTAGCCTTCCATGATAGCGACGCCCAACGCGCGGCCTTTCGGCAGCTTGCGGCCGTAGCCAGCTTTCTCTGCAGCGATCTTCAGCACGTTGGCGAAGCGCGGCTCGTTGGCCAGCAGATCCATGCGGTACTGGACCGGATCCTTGCCTGCAGCATGTGCCAGCTCGTCGATGAACGATTCGTTGGCAAACGCGTTCATCGTGTGCGACACAGCGCGCAGGTAACCAACGCGGAAGCCCGTGTCGTGGATGACGAGGTCATGCGCGGTGTTCGGGATCGCGTACGGTGCAACGGCTGCTTCGACCATGAACGGATCCAGCGTGTTTTTCGGCAGACCGAAGGCGCGCTGGGTGATCGACTGCGAAGTCACCTGGAAGGACATGCCGACCGGCTTGCCCGACGCGTCGAGACCGGCTTGCAGGCGGTTCAGAGCCATCGGACGATAGAAGTCATGCTTCATGTCGTCTTCACGGTTCCACAGCACCTTGACCGGACGGCCAACCGCTTTCGACACTTGCACAGCTTGTGCGATGAAGTCGAGTTCGATACGACGACCGAAGCCGCCACCCAGGAAGGTGGTCTGCACGGTGACGTTCTCCGGCTTGATGCCCAGAACTGCTGCAGCAGTGCCCTGTGCGCCTTGCGGGAACTGGGTCGGTCCGATGATCTGGCATGTGTCACCCTGGGCGACAGCGATCATGTTCATCGGCTCGAGCGGCTGGTGTGCCAGCAGCTGGGTGCGGTACTCAGCCTTGAGGACCTTGCTTGCGCCAGCGATAGCGCCAGCAGCGTCACCGACGTCCGGACGGATCTTGATCGGCTTGATGTCTTTCTCGGCTTCGTTGATCGCTTTCCACATGCTAGCGGTCGAGAGCGAAGCCATCGGGCCGGCCTGGAACTCCACCTTCAGACCCTTCTTGCGGGCATTGAAAGCGTGCCAGTAAGTGTCTGCCACGACAGCCACGCCGTCGGCGATCTGCACGACGTCGATCACGCCCGGCATGCTCTTGGCCTTCGAGGCGTCGAACTTGACCGGTTTGCCGTCGATGACCGGAGTCTGCTCGATCGAGGCGTAGACCATGCCCGGAACCTTGGCGTCGATACCGAACTCGGCGGTGCCGTTGACCTTGGACGGGGTGTCGATACGCGCGAGCGGCTTGCCGATCAGGCGGAACTGGGAAGCATCCTTCAGCTGAACTTCCTTCGGTACCGGCACCGATGCGGCTGCAGCTGCCAGTTCGCCGTAGGTAGCACGCTTGCCGCCGCCGGAGACGACGCCGTTTTCTGCGGTCAGGGTGGAAGCGTCAACGCCCCACTTGTTGGCTGCTGCCTGGACCAGCATCATGCGCACTTGTGCGCCACCGATACGCAGCTTTTCCCATGCATCGCGGATCGCGGTGGAACCACCGGTGATCTGCGCGCCCAGCAGGCCGTTCACATAGGCCGGATTGGCCGGTGCGGTGGCGACGCGGACAGTGTTCAGGTCGACGTTCAGCTCTTCTGCGATCAGCATCGGCAGCGAGGTGAAAACGCCCTGGCCCATCTCCGACATGTAGGAGATCAGAGTGATGGTGTTGTCGTCAGCGATGTGCACCCAAGCGTTCGGGGTGTGCACCGAGCCGGCAGCCTGCGCCTCTTGGCCACCCAGGCCAGGCAGGTACATGCCGAGCACGGCTGCGCCCGATGCGTAAGCGGACGACTTCAGAAATTCACGACGTGTAGTTGTCATTTGTAATATCTCCTCTACCTTAAGCGCGGCGCATTTCAGCGGCGGCATCCTTGATGGCTGCGCGGATGCGGTTGTACGTACCGCAGCGGCACAGGTTGCCACTCATCGCGTTGTCGATGTCCGAATCGCTCGGGTTCTTGTTAGTAGCCAGCAGCGCTGCGGCGCTCATCAGCTGGCCCGACTGGCAGTAGCCGCACTGCGGCACCTGGTGCTTGATCCAGGCCTTCTGCAGCGGGTGCGAGTTGTCCGCGGAGAGCGACTCGACAGTAGCTACTTTCTTGCCTGCGACGGTGGAGACCGGGGTCTGGCAGGCACGGATCGGGCTACCGTTCAGGTGAACGGTGCAGGAGCCGCACAGTGCAGCGCCGCAGCCGAACTTGGTGCCGGTCAGGCCGACCTCATCACGAATCACCCACAGCAGGGGGGTGTCCGGCTCGGCCTGGACGGAAACCGTCGAGCCGTTCAGATTGAAACTGATTGCCATGGTTTTACTCTCCTCTATCTTGGTTTCACTGCAAGTTAAGCCAATGATCACTCATTAGTTTTTCTCACCCGACACGACCGTCTTGCCGGGTTGTCTGCACCATCGCATGGTCTTGTGGAGGCCATGTCGTCGCGCTTTTTTTACTCCCGCCTTTGTTCTATTCGCTCACGTTTGTTTGCAAACGAGCGCGATTTTTCCGAAGCTGTTTCTATATAACATCCTTATTTCGCAAAATCAAGGAAACGCATATGAGCTTGCGAAATACAAAGCGACGTGCATTGACGAAATAAATTATTCCACTTTTTCAATGCAGTTGCATGGCCGGCAAACGTATGCTGAATCCATATCATTCCGCCATCTTTTCAAGCCCCAAACCGGTGCGTACATAGGGCTGCACCGGTGGGATGAAAGTCAGCTTCTCGGTGCGTGCCGCTTTGTCCAGTTCGCCCGACTTGAGCAGCGCTTCAAGCGCAGCATTCACGTCACGCAGCAAGCCTGCATGCTCCTGCGTCGTCACAAAGCCGAGGTTGAAGCCGATCGGCAGCGTCAGTCCGGAAGCGCGCAGCGGTGTCTGCGGGTTGTCGAGCTTGTACATGTCGAAACGATGCGACTCGGCGATCGTGATATCTGCATCGCCCTTGGCGACGGCATCGAGCGGATCGACATCGATATTGACATGCGAGGCATTCTTCAAGAGCTTGCCCTTCTTGTAGGCCATCGCGATCAGGTCACCCGAACTGGCCGGGCGATTCACGATACGGTAGGGCTGGAGATCATCCAATGATCGAATCTCACTGCCGACGCGCTGACCGAGGATGGGCGTCACGGCGGCAAAGTGGTAGCCATGGCTCGCAAAAAGCTGAGCACCCTTCAGGGGCTTCTTGCGGGTCTCCTCACCCATGCCATCGACCGGCGGAAGCGTGGTCTCCTCGCCACCGGCGGGTCGCTCGAGGGAAGACTGCACCAGCGGAAAACCACCAACCAGCTGGCACACGCCGGACGCAACCAACACGCTGGTCTTGACCGAGACCGCACCACGCCTGCGGCGCTCCTTCTCATACCAGCGAACTTCCAGCGGACGATTCAGCCGCTGCGCGACGGCCTGCGCCACCGCGAGGTCGAATCCGCCCGCCTGGCCTGCAGTCGCGTACGAGAACGGCTTGTTGTCCTTGTTGAGGCAGACCGTCAGTGGCTCCGCACTTTGATTGGCGGCGGCCATGCCTGGCATCGCTGTCAACGCGGCCAGCGCAGCGCTCAGCAGCAGACGGCGCATCAGAGCTTGCCGCCTCGGGTGACGACGTAGGCCCAGAGAACGCCCACTTCGTCATCGCTGATGATGCCCTTCCATGGCGGCATCGCGCGCTTGCCATTGAGAACGGAGTTGAAGAAGCGGGTCCTGTCATCCTGCGGGAAGGTGCGCAGGTCATATGCATTGTTGCCGGCCACCATCTCCGGGCCGTGGCAACGCAGGCAGAGCTGTTTGTACATCGCCCGCCCTTTCTCGACATTCTCCTTGGTGATTTCGGCCGGGCGCTCACCGGGTGGCGGCGCGTCTTGCGCCTGCGCGGGGGCGAACAACGCGGTCGATGCAGACAGCGCGAGGAGGCACATCAGGAAGCGGGGGATGCGGGTGATCATGTTCTTCTGCGACATTCAAGGTTAAAAAAACAGGCATTGGCCACCTTGTGGGCTGCCAATGCCTGTCTGGTTACTTCATCCGGGCCGGGATATTAATCGGCCAGGGCGAAAGTCCACAGCGAGGAGCCGGTCGGCACGTTCTTCAGGCGCTCGTCGCCCGAGTACAGTGCATACACGCCGCCGGTGCCCGAGGCCACGGTCACGTACTGCTTGCCGTTCTTCTCCCAGGTGATCGGCATCGAGACGATGCCCGAACCGGTCTGGAACGACCACAGCTTCTTGCCGGTCTGGTCGTCATAGGCCAGGAACTCGCCCGTCATCGCACCGGTGAACACCAGTCCGCCCTTGGTAGCCATCACGCCAGCAAAGTACGGAATCGGCAGCGGCACGCTCCACTTCTCTTTCGCGGTGACCGGATCGATCGCCTTCAGGTAGCCGCGCGGCGCCTTGCTGTCGTAGGTGAAGCCGGTGAAGTCCATGCCAATGTAGAACTGGCCACGCTTCCACTCCTGCTCAACGTTCCGGTACGCCATACCGAAGTTCAGCGTCGGAATGAATGCCGTGTTGGTCTCCGGGTTGTACGCGATCGGGTTCCAGTTCTTACCGCCGAGTGCCGACGGCCAGACGTCATCGGCCTTTTCCATCACCAGCGACTTGCGGTGACGTGCCGTCATCTCCGAATCGATCGGACGGCCGGTCTTGATGTCGATGCCCTTGGCCCAGTCGACGCGGTCGACGAACTTGTTGGCAGCCAGCAGCTGGCCATTGGTCCGGTCGATCACATAGAAGAAGCCGTTACGGTCAGCGTGAATGATGGTCTTGCGCATCTTGCCGTCGACCTTCATGTCGGCAATCACGTTCTCGTTAACGCCGTCGTAGTCATACGCATCGTTCGGCGAGAACTGATAGTGCCAGACCAGCTCGCCGGTCTTCGGACGCAGAGCCAGCACCGACGCAATGTACTTGTTGTCGAAGGCTGCGCCGCCACGGAAGGCCGGGTTCCACGGGCCACCGTTGCCGGTACCCCAGTAGACCAGGTCCAGATCCGGATCATAGGAACCGGTCAGCCAGGTCGAGCCGCCACCACGCTTGTAGGTGTCGCCCGGCCAGGTGTCGCCACCCGGCTCGCCCGGAGCGGCCGTGGTGTACTTGCGCCAGAGCTGCTTGCCGGTCTTGAGGTCATGACCATCGATAAAGCCACGAATGCCGTACTCGCCGCCAGAGATGCCGGTGATCAGCACGCCGTTGGCAACCAGCGGAGCAACGGTCAGCGAGTAACCCTGCTTGTAGTCCTCAACGACCGTCTTCCACAGCTGCTTGCCGGTCTTCATGTCCAGCGCGATGATCGACGCATCGATCACGGTGCGGTAGATCACGCCATCATACGCAGCCACGCCACGGTTATGGTTACCGCAGCAGACCGCGTTGTAGACGTCTTCCGGCAGTTCCAGCGGCGTGCGCCAGAGCTGCTTGCCAGTCAGAGCGTCGACAGCCAGCGTGGCATTGACGGTGGGCAGGTACATCACGCCGTCGATGAGCAACGGCTGCTGCGATTGCGGCTGGTTCGAGTCCAGGCTCAGGGTCCAGACCGGCACCATCTTCTTGACGTTAGTACGGTTGATCTGGTTCAGCCGCGAGTAGCGCTGCTGACCATAGCCCATGCCGTAGGTCGTGACGTTACCGGTGGTTTTGGCGTCGTTGATCAGATCCGCTGCAGTCGGGCCCATGGCCGATGCAGGGATTGCGGTCAGTGCTGCGACCGAACCCGCCAGGGCAAGCCCCAGCATCGTGTGCTTCATCTTCATGTTGTCTCCCTATGTTTTTTATCCGACGGCACCCCAGGAACCGGATGCTTGTCTCTGCATTCACGAAGACCGGTCAGTGAACCGGCACTCCGATAAGCGAATTAATTGTACCGAGGGATTCCGCAGAAAAACATGCGGAAAACTAAGGTGGAGCAAGAAAATTTCTTAAACGTGAACTTTGCAGATTGCAAAGCATGAGACATCGAAGGAATTAGGTGCGATGCAGCACATCTCGACGCACTGCAGCACTCCGGGTTGCAGTCGCGTCGGTCACATAATGACCGTCTCGTCGGTGCGCGTCGCTTTCTCGTTGTCGACCCACGTGATGACCATCTTGTCGCCTGGTTTACCACCCTTGAAGCGGAAGGCAAAGTAGGGGTCGCGCGATACCGAGATACCGAAATTCACGTGCAAGACCGGCCGCCCATTGCAGGTGCCGCGCACAGTCTGGATGAAATGTGGCCCGACCAGTTTGCCGGTCGTATCCCAGCCCAGGCGCGAGAGCATGCGGTGCTTCATGAGGATCTTCACTTCTGTCCACTCGCCGCTCTGCACGGCGCGCACTCGCATTGGCTCAGTCATTCCATCTCCTCCGTCAGCCCAGACAGCCGCCGATCATCACGGTGATGTCGCGCAGCGTGTAGTACCACTGGCCGTCGGCACGCGCCACAGCGACCAGGGTCGAGGTTTCGGCTACCTTGATGCGGACCGAGTAGCTCGGCTCATTGACAGGCAGCACATTGAAGCCGACGCAGACCGGGTTGGGGTTGTGGTCAGCGATCAGCGCGATGAAGTCGGTGTTCGGAATCAAGCTGGTGACTGTAACCGGTACGTTCGTGCCATTCTCGGCCAGCTCGGGTGCATCGAGCACCAACTCTCCCGCCTTCGCCGGCCCCAGGCCTGACACCTTGCCGCGATTGACCACCGTGCGGGAGGTGTTCGGCGTGGTGGTGTCCCCGCGCATGGCGAGCACGAAGGCCTCAAGGCTCTTCGCCGAGTAGACCGCGCCATTCCAGTCTTCTCCCCAGCCGGTGGCGGCTGCGAAGACGTCGGTCGGCTTGATCAGCCCTGTCCCGAAGGCCAGCGCCAGCGCCGAGGCAACGCGCAGGGTGTCGCGTCGCGCGGGGTCGGCGGGAATATCGTCTCGGTAGGACATGGGTGTCGTTATCTGTTGCGTCGAGTATCAATGCCGCGAATCGCGCCGTACGAACGATTCTGGTCGGCGAGATTACCGTTGAGTCCGTTGACGCTGGGCGGCAGCACGACCAATGATGCCGGATTTACCGGGCAGTTGCTCATACAGTCATCACCACTCACGTCGGGCTTGCCGTTCACGTCCAGCATGCCGTGCTGCATCGTGTTGCCGAAGCGATTCGGCATGCGCGCCTGTACATCGGCGATGTTGCGATCGCTGAGCGTAAAGTCGGCCGGCACCACGTCCGCCAAGTTGAGCAGAAAGGCCGTGAGTGCATACACCTCGTCCGGCTTGAGGCTCTTGGGCGCCTCGAAAGGCATCGCGCGGTAGATGTAGTCCCACAGCGTCGATACGGTGGCCAGCTTCATCATCGTGGTCTTCGCATTCTCGGTCGCCGCCGTCAGCCCGGCCACGCGGCCACGCGCGATGTCGGTCTTCGTGGTTCCACCGATGAGCGGCGGGAATACTGCCGGCGATTCGCCGAACTCGCCGTGGCAGCTCACACATTGCGCGATCCAGAGCTTCTCGCCGGCGACGACACTGCCCGACCCCGGCGGCAGGCCCTTGAAGTCCGGGCGCACATCGATATCCCAGGCGGCGATCTCTGCCGGAGTCGCCGCACGGCCGATGCGTGGGAACTTGTCGGCATGGGCTGCGCCCACCGGCAGCAGCACAAGCACCAGGGACACGACGAGCCCCTTAAGAGATCTGGACATTCGCAACCTCCCCCGCAGCCGATACCTGCCACGACTGAATGGCATTGTTGTGGTACACCGAGCGCGTGCCACGCACCGCGCGCAGGGCGCCGATTTTCGGCTGCACATGGCCGCTCTCGTCGATTGCGCGCGACTGCAGCACATAGGGCTTGCCGTCCCACTCCCAGTCAATATTGAAGCGGGTCAGACATTTGGGCAGCACTGGCGACTCCAGCCGCGCCTGCGTCCAGTTCCGCCCGCCGTCTACCGAGACATCGACGCGCACGATCCTGCCCCGCCCGGACCAGGCCAGCCCGGTGATGTTGTAGAAGCCGCGCTCGAGCAAGCGCTGGCCGCCGGACGGCGAGGTGATGACTGACTTGCATTCCTGGATGATCGAGTACTGCCGTTGCAGACCGTCCGGCATCAGGTCGAGGTACTGCGTCGATTCCTCGCGTGTCGCGTATGGCGCGTCGCCAACCTCGAGCCGGCGCAGCCACTTGACCCAACAAACGCCCTGCGCACCCGGCACGACCAAGCGCAGCGGATAGCCGTTTTCGGGTCGCAGCATTTCCCCGTTCATACCCCACGCCACGATGGCATCGTCGAGCGCACGCTCGATCGGTATGCTGCGCGTGAGGCTGGCACCATCGGCGCCCTCGGCGAGTATCCATGCCGCACGCGACTTGTCGATACCGCAGTGCTCGAGCAGCAGTGACAACGGTACGCCGGTAAATTCGCAGCAGGACAGCATGCCGTGCGTGTACTGTACCGATGGCACCGCCGGACCGGCCCAATCCATGGCGGAGTTGGCGCCGCATTCAATGAAGTGCATGCGCGAGACTGCAGGCAGCCGCATCAGCTCGCCGATCGTGTACACCTTCGGGGTAGCGACCAGGCCATTGATCATCAGACGGTGGGCGGCGGGATCGATGTCATGCCAGCCAGCGTGATGCCGCTCGAAATGCAAGCCACTAGGCGTGATAATGCCGAACAGTCCCTGCAGGGGCGTGAAGGAGATGCTGCTCTCGCGCCGCTTGGTCAGGCCGGGCGATTCCCGACGCTGCAGGTTGGCTTCATGACGCGATGGCTGACCGTAGGGCGTATGCACGACAGGCAGGCCGAGCGTCGTCGCGTGTTTTTGTGGCTGCAGGATCGCGGGATCGCCGTCGGCGGCCAGCGCCGTCCCGGAGGCCAGCGCTGCACCAGCGGCAGCGAAGCTACGGCGCAGAAAATCACGCCGGGCATCGTTCATGCCGTGCGCGTTGATCTCTGCCGCCAGCGAGGGCGGCAGGAAGTTTTCGGGTGCCGGCTGCAGCCGGCCGAACTTGCGCTGCGTGCCCATGCCCTGGCAGATTATTTTGCCGGGCAGGCGATGGCCAGTAACGACTCGTCGTAGCTTCCCGGCTCAGGCTTGGTCCACGGGCCCGGCTTGTAGGCAGCCTTGACGTTGTGGCTGTTGCCCATGGGGCCCTCGTGCCAGAGGTAGAGCACGTCGCGCCGCATCTGCTTGTCGCAGTCGTATTCGTCCTGGCCCTTTACGGAGAGGAAAGGCTTGCCGTCGATCTGCTGCGCCTGGCCGTAATCGACAAGGTGCCACATCTGCATGATGCCGACACCGGAGGTCTTGAGCGTGTCACGGTCGATGTAGAGCGACAGCTCCTTGGACGGATGATCGACCTTCGTCCAGTCGGCATGCGCACCGGCGGCGGCGCCGGCAAGGAGAACGGAAAGCAAAATCTTTTTCATTGCAGAATGTCTCCGGATGAGATTCGCGTGGCCGCTTCGTTCACGCGCCGCACCGGGCAGGGGCGCGTGCGGAAGGCCGCTGTTATTGCTCGAGTATAGCAGCGGAAATATTTGCAGGTAGAATCGGCGAGAGGTCGTGCACGCGCATGATGCGCGACGAAACATCCACCCAACCAAGACCGCACTGCGGGAGACAGCAGATGGCTCACCCTACATTCCTCGCCGCGCTGGCAGCAGCCCTTGCGCTGTTCGGCGGCACCGCATCGGCCGCGACGGACGACGCTCAAAAACTCTACACGCAGAGCCTCGCCGCCACCTGCGCGAACTGCCACGGCACGCAGGGCAAGGCGGTGAAAGACGCGGCGCTGCCCGGCCTGGCCGGCATGCAAGCCGACTACCTCACGGCTCAGATGAAGGCCTTTAAAAAAGGCGAGCGTCAGGCCACCATCATGCACCAGATCGCCAAGGGCTATACCGATGAACAGATCCGGCTGATGGCGGAGTATTTCGCCGCCCAGACCCCCTGAAGGAGACCACCGCATGGACCGCAGAACCCTGCTACAGGCCGGAGCGGCAATCGCCCTGCTCGGCCCCGCAGCGGCCGCGCGCGCGATGCGCGGCGCGAAGGTTGTCGTCATCGGCGGCGGGTATGGAGGCGCTACTGCCGCCAAGTACATCCGCTTGCTATCGAACCAAAAGATCGACGTCACGCTGGTCGAGCCGAACAGGGAGTTCATCTCCTGTCCGTTGTCAAACCTCGTGGTCGGCGGTAGCCGCAAACTTGGCGACATCAGCCGTCCCTACGCCAGCCTGACGCAAAACCATGGCGTGACCGTCGCCCACGACTATGCCAGCGCAATCGACCCGGTAGCCCGCACCGTGAAGCTGGCCGGCGGCGCGAGCCTGCAGTACGACAAGCTGGTGGTTTCGCCCGGCATCGACCTCCACTTCGACAGCGTCGAGGGGCTGGCCGACGCTCATCGCTCGGGCCTCGTGCTGCACGCGTGGAAGGCGGGCAGCGAAACCCTCGCGTTGCGCCGCCAGCTCGAAGGTATGCAGGATGGCGAGGTGTTTGCGATCACGATTCCCGAAGCCCCTTTCCGCTGCCCGCCCGGACCCTATGAGCGCGCCTGCCAGGTCGCCTGGTACTTCAAGCAGCACAAGCCCAACTGCAAGGTGCTGGTGCTCGATGCCAACCAGGATATTGTCTCCAAGCCCGCGCTGTTCAAAAAAGCCTGGGAGGAGTACTACCCCGGCATCGTCGAATACCGTAACCAGCACAAGGTGATCGCGGTCTCACCGAAGGAAGGTCTGATCAAGTTCGACGTGCAGGAGGATGTCAAGGTCGCCTTGATCAATGCGCTGCCCGCAATGCGTGCCGGCAAGATCGCGCAGCAGACCGGCCTGACCAACCTGGCCAACAACCGCTGGTGCGGCGTGAACTACCAGACCTTCGAGTCATCTGCTGCAAAGGACGTGTTCGTGATCGGCGATGCGATCCAGGTTGCGCAGCTGATGCCCAAGAGCGGACACATGGCCAACAACCACGCGAAGGTGGCAGCCGCCGCCATCGTCGCGCAATTGACCGGGATCGAACCCAACCCGCAACCGATGCTGACCAACACCTGCTACAGTTTCATCGACGACCGTAACGTGGTTCACGTCGCCAGTGTGCATGAGTATGTGGCGAGCGAGCGTACGTTCAAGGTCGTTGCGGGCGCGGGCGGTCTCAGCACGGAACCGACCGAGCTCGAAGGCAGCTATGCGAATCACTGGGCCCGCACGATCTGGGCCGACATGCTGGAGTAACGGGACACGCCATGCGATGGATCATTGCGGCGCTGCTGGTGCTGAACACGACCGGCGCGCTGGCCGACGAGCGGCCGCCCATGGCCGTCGAGAACGGCGGCCGCATGGCGTTCGTGCAGGCGGTGCAGAACGGCAGGCTGTCGGCAGAGCAGAGGGCAGCTCTCGAGCGCAGGCTGCAGGCTGAGTGCGCCCACCCGACTAACCCGATTACCCAGGGCATGATCGAGACCCGTGGCCCCGGCAAGTGCATGGCATTCGTACGTAACCAATGCGCCTGCACCGACTGCGACATGCCGACCTACTGTCTGCCGCCGGCCGACAGTGCACGCTGATGCCGGCACTGTACTGACCGCGCGGCTGCGGACGCACGGCAGGAACACGGCAGGCGGTGGCAGGCAATCACGCAGCGCATCTTTTCCGGAGGAACCCGATGCATCATCGGCCGGTCGACTGGTACTTCGATTTCATTTCACCTTACGCTTACCTGCAGTGGCAGCGCCTGCGCCGCGAAGCGCCCGGTCTGGTACTGCGCGCAAAACCGGTGCTCTTCGCCGGGCTACTCAACCACTGGGGCAACAAGGGCCCGGTCGAGATTCCTCCCAAGCGCGGCTGGACCTATGCGCACAGCCTGTGGGTGGCCCGACGCCATGACATTCCGATGCGATTGCCATCGGCCCACCCGTTCAACCCGCTGCCGCTGCTGCGGCTGTCACTTGCGCTTAGCTCAACCGACGACGTCGTGGATCGGCTGTTCAGCTTCGTCTGGCGCGACGGCTTGCTGCCCTCGGACACGGAGGCATGGCAGGATCTGCTGGATGAACATCTCGTCACACCGGCCGATATCAACGGTGAGGAGATCAAGGCAGCGCTGCACGCAAACTGCGAGGAAGCGATTGCCGCCGGTGTATTCGGTGTGCCAACGGCCGTCATCGA